>JBFMGU010000132.1:0-29171 GCA_040752415.1 Myxococcota bacterium | reverse complement strand
AAGTGGTCTGCGAGGGCAGGGCTTGGTGTTTTTCCAGCTGCGGCCTTGGCCGCCGGTGACACCAACGGGTGCCTCCATGCGTTGATGCGGATCACGTGGGTCGTCAACCGTTGCGGGGAAGGGGGGCCACGCCTTGGTCTGGGGCACTTTCTCGTCGGAAAGTGGGCACTGCGCCCATCGATTGCCCGAGCACAACGGCGTGAACGTGGGGGGTTAGGTGTTCGCCGGCCTCACCGACACGGGCAGATTCTTCTGACGCAGCCCCGGGGGCCCGTCGGCCCGGCGCCCCCGGCCCCACCCCGCCACGCCCGACGCAAATTTCTCGCAGCGGATGGGCCGGGGTTTGACGTATGCTTCCGGGCAATTCCGCCTGCCAGCGGTTGGAGACCCGTTTGATGCTGCGTCGTCAGCTGTCCAGCGCCTCCCTGCTTCTCGCGCTCAGCGCCTGTTTCACCACCGGCTCGCCAGACACCGGCCCCTCCCCAGCTCCCGACGCTGCCACCACCGCGCACCACGACGGTGGCACGCACGACGCCGCACGCGCCGACGCCGGCGGGAACGCCGATGCGTCTTCCGGGGCGGACGCCGCACGCCCGGACGCGGGACGTCGTGACGCGGGTGTCCCCGACGCCGCACCCCGCCCCGACGCCGCCGCGCCCTTTGGCCTGGACACCCGTCCCGCCAACCCCACCTGCGTGGCGCCGGCACGTCCCACCGGCGGCGCCCAGGTGAACCTCACGCGCGCCTTCCCCGACCTCACCTTCGAGCAGCCGCTGCTGCTGTTGCAGGCGCCCGGCGACGCGAGCCGGTTCTTCGTCGTGGAGAAGGCGGGAAGGGTGAAGGTCTTCAATGCCGCCAATCCCACCACCGCCACGGTGTGGCTGGACATCACCGAGCGCGTGAATGACCACGGCGAGGGCGGGCTGCTGGGCATGGCGTTCCACCCCGACTTCGCCTTCAACGGGGAGGTCTATCTCTCGTACACCACCGACGGGACCGGGCAGCAGGGCGTCAGCGTGTTCATCTCGCGGCTGTCCCGGTTCACCAGCCCGGACAACGGCGTCACCCTCGACGCCAACAGCGAGGACATCGTCCTCACCGTGACGCAGCCCTGGGACAACCACAACGGCGGGCACGTGGCCTTTGGTCCGGACGGCTACCTCTACCTGGGCTTTGGCGACGGAGGCTCCGGCGGTGACCCGTTGGACCACGCGCAGAACATCAACACGCTGCTGGGCGCCATGATCCGCATCGACGTCGACAGCGGGGAGCCCTACGCCATCCCGCCCGACAATCCCTTTGCGCTGGGCGGGGGCGCGCCGGAGATCTACGCGTGGGGTCTGCGCAACCCGTGGCGCTGGAGCTTTGACCGCGTGACCGGGGACCTGTGGGTCGGTGACGTCGGACAGAACGCGTACGAGGAGATCGACATCATCGAGCTGGGCGGCAACTACGGGTGGAACCGCAAGGAAGGCTTCCACTGCTACAGCACCAACCCGTGCGAGGGTCAGGGCTGGATCGACCCCGTCGTGGAGTACCCGCACAGCGAGGGGAACAGCGTCACGGGCGGCTACGTCTACCGCGGCACGGAGATCCCCGACCTCGACGGTGTGTACATCTACGCGGACTTCGGTCGCGGCACGGTGTGGGGCCTGTTCTACGACGCGATTAGCGGCGCGGCGCAACCGCAGGTGCTGGTGAACAGCGGCGTGAACGTGGCCAGCTTCTCGGAGGACCTTGCCGGTGAGCTCTACCTGCTGGCCTACCACGGGGCCATCTACAAGTTCACCCCGGGCGCCACCACCGACGACAACTTCCCCGACCGGCTCAGCGAGACCGGCTGCGTGCGCGCGGACAACCCGCGTGAGCCGGCGCCCGGCGTGCTGCCCTACAGCATCAACCTGCCCTTCTGGTCCGACGGCGCGGGGAAGGCGCGCTACCTGGCCATCCCGGACAACACCACCCTCGACGTCGACGTGGAAGGCCACGTGGTGTTCCCCATTGGCAGCGTGTTGATGAAGACCTTCGAGGTGGACGGGGAGTTCGTGGAGGTGCGCCTGCTGGTCCGCCACGACGACGGCGAGTGGGCCGGCTACAGCTATGAGTGGGACAGCACCCTCAACGACGGCGTGTTGCTGAGCGGCAGCAAGTTCAAGCAGGTGGGCAGCACCAACTGGACCTATCCCTCGCGCGCGGATTGCCTCTTCTGCCACAACAGCGCGGCGGGCCGTTCCCTGGGTCCGGAGCTGGCGCAGCTCAACACGCGCACCTACTACCCGTCGACAAACCGCTTCTCCAACACGTTGGCCACCCTGGAGCACGTGGGCATGCTCACGCAGCCGCTGCCCGGCGCCCCGGAAACGCTGCCCCGCTTCCACCAGCCCAACGACACCTCGGTATCCGTGCGGGAGCGGGCGCGTGCGTACCTGCACGTGAACTGCGGCTACTGCCACCGTCCCAGCGGGCCCGGCCAGGGCGTGGTGAACTTCCAGTACAGCGTGCCGGATGAGTCGGTGGGCGTGTGCAACGCCGAGCCGTCCGAGGGCAACCTGGGCACCGACGGCGGCCGGCTGATGATCCCCGGCGACCCCGAGCACTCCATCATGTACCTGCGCCTCTCCCGACGCGACGCGTACGCCATGCCGCCAATCGGCACGCGCATTGTCGACGAGGAAGGCGCGGCGCTGATTTCGCAGTGGATCGAGCAGCAGTCGGTGTGCCCCTGACGTCACCAGGCGGGGCAGCGGGATGAGCGGCGCCCCCCACCCATTTCGTGACCGAGGGGCCGCTCACATCAGAACGCGCCCAGCACCCTGGCCGCCACCACCGCGGCCACCGCCACAACGACAGCCACCACCGCCACGACGGGAAACCCCCGCTTCGCGGGCTTCGCAGCGGCGGCCTCCGCCGGGAGACGACGCGCACCGGAGCCGGTTCCCGTCGTGGCCGAAGGTGCGGGGACGGGCACGGCCGGATGGCTCGGCACGCGCACACCAGGAGAGTTCACCGCCCGCGCTCCCGACGTCGACGCGGTACGTGCCGCCTCCTGCCGCGCCTCCTTGAGCACCGCGCGCATGTCCATCTGCTCGGTGGCGTCGTTGGTGAACTCCTCCGCCAGGTTCGCGGCGGGTGGACGGGCCACCACCTTGGTGGTCTCCAGCACCGGCTGCGGTGGCGGCGGCGACGACGGGGCTGCTGCGGCTTGCTTGTGCCGGTTGCGCACCGCCTCCAGCGTCTTGGCCAGCTCCGGGTTGTTCTTGAACAGCTCGCGCGAGTCCATGGCGCTGGTGGCGTCGTCGTCAAAGGACGCGGCCACCTCACCGCGCTCGCGGTAGTGACGGATCTCCTGCGCCATCTCCGCCGCGTTGGCGTAGCGCCGCTTGGGATCATGTCGCAGCGCGCGGGAGATGATGGGCCACACCGCCTCGGGAATCAGCGGCGGCCGCTCCACCACCGACTCATTGCGCGGGTTGGTGCGCGTCTTGATGTACTCCGCCAGGGAGCGGTGCGCGTCCACCGGCGTTGCCGCGCTGTTGCGGAACACCCACAGCTTCTGGCCCGCCAGCAGGTGATAGAAGATGAGCCCCAGCGCGTAGACGTCGGTCCACGTGTCCGTCTTGGCCTGCGTGGGATCCTTGAGGAACGGGTCGGTGAACTGCTCGGGCGCCATGTATTCCGGCGTGCCCATCACCAGGTTCTGGTCGAACTTGTTGGAGAAGTCCCGGCCCGAGAGGATGTCCTCAGTCTCGAACAGCTCCAGCAGGCCCTGCGCATCCTTCACCAGCCCAAAGTCGCTGAGCTTCACGCGACCGTCGCGCGTCAGGAGCACGTTGTCCGGCTTGAGGTCACGGTGGACCACGCCCAGGTGGTGCAGGTCCGCCAGCGCGTCGCACAGGTCCACCATCAGCTTGCACGCTTCCTGCTCCGGGAACGTGCCACGCTGCTTGAGGATGCCGCGCAGCGAGCCGCCGTCGACGAACTCCATGGCCAGGAACGGCCGCCCGTCGTCGGTGTGGCCCTCGCCAAAGTAGCGGACCCGGTGCGGCACCGCCGGGAGCTGGCGCATGATCTTGACCTCGCGCTGGAACAGGCGGCGCGCGTCGTCGGAGCGGTCCTGCAGCACCTTGACCGCCACCGCGTCCCCGCCCGGGCCCACCCCGGCGTAGACGCGTGCGAACGCGCCACTGCCCACGCCCTTCTCCACGCGGAATCCGCCCGCCAGCACGGTGCCAATCAAGGGGTCGCGGGTGGCGGTCACGGTCGGTCCCAGGCAAGGAAACCCGTGAATTCTGCGGCCACAGGCCACCCTCCTGGCAAGCGCTGTTTTCGCACCGTCGCAAGGATGCCAAGCGCGCCCCAGGCGACTATGGAATCCCCGCGCACCCACGACGGGGGCGACGAGCAACAGGAAGGCAGCCGTGAGGATTGTCAGCGTGGGCGGAGGCCCGGCCGGCCTCTACTTCAGCATCCTGATGAAGAAGCTGGACCCCAGCCATCACATCACCGTCTTGGAGCGCAACCGCCCCGACGACACCTTTGGCTGGGGCGTGGTCTTCTCCGACGAGACCCTGGGCCACTTCGAGGAGAACGACGCCGAGACGCTGCGCGAGATCCGTCGTCACTTCGTCTACTGGAAGGACATTGACGTCCACTACGGCGGCACCTGCACCCGCTCCACCGGCCACGGCTTCTGCGGCCTGGCGCGCATCAAGCTGCTGCAGATCCTCCAGGCGCGCGCGCGGGAGCTGGGGGTGGAGCTGCAGTTCGAGCATGAGGTGACGTCGTCGACCGAGCTTCCGCCCGCGGACCTCATCCTGGTGGCCGACGGCATCAACAGCCGCCTGCGCACCGAGCACGCCGAGCACTTCCAGCCCCAGCTGGACTGGCGCAAGTGCAAGTTCACCTGGCTGGGCACCGACAAGGTCCTGCCCGCGTTCACGTTCATCTTCAAGGAGAACGAGCACGGGTTGTTCCAGGTCCACGCCTATCCCTTCGACCGCGAGCGCAGCACGTTCATCGTCGAGTGTCGCGAGGAGACGTGGAAGCGCGCCGGGCTGGAGCACGCCACCGACGAGCAGACCGTGGCCTACATGGAGCGCCTGTTCGCCTCCGACCTGGGCGGGCACCGGCTGCTCTCCAACCGCTCCATCTGGCGGACCTTCCCCACGGTGCGCAACGCGCGCTGGCATCACCGCAACATGGTGCTGATGGGCGACGCCGCGCACACCGCGCACTTCTCCATTGGCAGCGGCACCAAGCTGGCCATGGAGGACGCCATTGCGCTGCGCGACGCGTTCCTCCGCCACGGCACCAGCGATATTCCCCGCACGCTGGCCGCCTACCAGCAGGAGCGCCAGCCCGAGGTGGACCGCCTGCAGAAGGCCGCGCAGACCTCGCTGGAGTGGTTCGAGAACACCGCGCGCTACACACGCCAGAGCCCGCTGCAGTTCACCTTCAACCTCATGACGCGCAGCAAGCGCATCACCTACGACAACCTGGCCCGTCGCGACCCGGAGCTGGTGGGGAAGGTGACACGGGAAGTGGCCGCGGGCCGCACCTCGCGCGGGGAGCCGGTCCCGCCCATCTTCATGCCCTACCGCCTGCGCGGCCTGGAGCTGCCGAACCGCATGGTGGTCAGTCCCATGTGCCAGTACTCCGCCGTCGATGGGACGGTGAATGATTGGCACCTGGTGCACCTGGGCAGTCGCGCGGTGGGTGGCGCGGGGTTGGTGATTGCAGAAGCCACCGCGGTGAGCGCGGAGGGACGCATCACGCCGGGCTGCGCGGGCATGTACGCGCCGGAGCACGTGACAGCGTGGAAGCGTGTCGTCGACTTCGTGCACACGCACTCCCGGGCGCGCATGGCGCTGCAGCTGGGCCACGCGGGACGGAAGGCTTCCTGTCACGTGCCGTGGGAGAAGGACGGCGCGCCGCTCACCGTGGGAGCGTGGCCGGTGCTGGCGCCCTCCCCCGTGCCCTACGACGACGAGAGCCCGGTGCCCAGGGAGATGGACCGCGCCGACCTGGACAAGGTCATCGCGGACTTCGTGCGCTCGGCGCAGCTGGCTCAGCAGGCCGGCTTTGACATGTTGGAGCTGCACCTGGCGCACGGCTACCTGCTCAACACGTTCCTCTCGCCGCTCACCAACCGTCGCACGGATGCCTACGGTGGCAGCCTGAGGGCCCGGCTGCGGTTCCCCACGGAAGTGCTCGACGCGGTGCGCGCCGCGTGGCCCACGGACAAACCCATCTCCGCGCGCATCAGCGCCACGGAGTGGGCGGAAGGCGGCTTCTCCGACGAGGATCGCATCGAGATTGCCCGCACGCTGCACGCGCACGGTTGCGACATCATCGATTGCTCCGCGGGTGGCGTGGTCCCGGAGCAGCGTCCCATCTACGGCCGCATGTTCCAGGTCCACCTCAGCGACCAGATCCGTCACGAGGCCGGCGTCCCGACGATGACGGTGGGCAACATCCAGGACGCGGACCAGTGCAACACCATCGTGGCGGCGGGCCGCGCGGACCTCTGCGTGCTGGCGCGCGCCCACCTGGCGAACCCGTACCTGACCCTGCACGCCGCCGCGCAGTACGGCTACGACGAGCAGCACTGGCCCAACCAGTACCTCGCCGCCAAGCCCACCCGTCGCAAGGGTGGCAACGCCGCGACCTGACCACCAGCGACGTCGACCGCACCTCCCGGCCTGTGTGAGGATGCGCCCATGGCCCGCGTCCTGCTCATTGACGATGACACCGCGCTGCTCAACGTGTTGTCGCTAGCGCTCGAGGATGCCGGCCACCAGGTGAGCACGGCGCGCGACGGTGCCGAGGGCCTGACCGCGGTGACCCAGGCCCGGCCGGAGCTCATCATCAGCGACATCAACATGCCCCGACTCGACGGGTTTGCGCTGACCCGCAAGCTGCGTGAGCAGGGCCAACGCCTCCCGGTCATCCTGCTGACCTCGCGGGACAACGAGATCGACGAGGCGCTCGGGCTGGAGCTGGGGGCGGATGACTATGTGGCCAAGCCATTCAGCACGCGCGTCCTCCTGGCCCGGGTGGGCGCGTTGCTCCGGAGGGACGCGCTCCGCCTCGCGAACACCGACGAGAAACCGGCCGTCGAGGAAGGCGGGCTCACCCTGCGCCCCGAGCGGCTGGAGGTGCACTTCAACGGTCAGCCCGTCGTCGTCACCGTGACGGAGTTCCGCCTGCTGGAAGCGCTGGCGCGACGCCCGGGCATGGTGCTCTCCCGGGAGCGGTTGATGGAGCTCATTCGCGGGGATGATTCCGTCGTGGCGGAGCGCATCATTGACACCTACGTGCGCCGGCTGCGGCGCAAGCTCGAGACGGTGGACCCCGCGTTCGACGCCATCGAGACCGTGGTGGGGGCCGGGTACCGCTGGAAGGGCGCATGAAGCAGCTCGACGGCATCCTGCGCGTGCTGCGGCCCCGCTCCATGCGGCTGCGCCTGTTCCTCACCGTCCTCTTTGCCGCGTGCATTCCGTTGCTCATCGCCGCGCGTGTCGAGGAGGACCGGGCCCTGGTGTTGCGACAAGCGGCGGTGGTGTTGCCGGTGGCGCTGCTGCTGGCGTCGTGGCTGGCATGGCGGGTGATCCGACCCCTTGAGGCGCTGCGCGCGCAGGCCCTGGAGCAGGCACCCCGGCCCGTGGCGCATCCCAACCTCCGCCTCGCCCGTGACGACGAGTTCGGCGACCTGGCCAACGCGCTCAACGCGCTGCTGGCCGCGTTGCAGGAGAGACAGAAGCAGAATGAAGCGTTCGTGGCGGACCTGGCGCACGAGATGAAAAACCCGGTGGCGGCCATTCGCGCGTGCGCGGAGTCGCTGGGGCAGGGGGCGGTGGACGCGGAGCGGGCGGCCAGGCTCGCCGGGATCATTGACGACAGCAGCCGCCGCCTTGACGTCATCATCACCCAGTTCCTGGAGCTCGCGCGTGCGGAGGCGGGGATGCCCAATGAGGCCCGTTCGCCCGTCGACCTGACGGCGCTCGCGGGCGGAATCCTCGAGGGTGCGCGCGCGCGACACGCCGCCGTCCGCTTTGAGCTCGACGCGCCGGGTCCCCTCCTGGTCTCCGGCGTGCCGGTGCGCTTGGAGTCGGTCATCCGCAACCTCGTCGACAACGCCGTCTCCTACGCGGGGGAAGCGGGTTGGGTGCGCGTGGCGCTCTGTCGCAACGGGCAGAGCATGATCCTGCGCGTGTCCGACAGCGGGCCGGGAATTCCCGTCGAGAACCTGTCACGCATTTTTGAGCGCTTCTTCACCACGCGCAGCAGCGGACGGGGCAGCGGACTGGGCCTGGCGCTGGTGAAGGCGATTGTGGAAGCGCACGGCGGCCGTGTCGACGTGGAGTCGCCCCCGGGTCAGGGTGCCACGTTCCAGGTGGTGCTCCCCGCCGGGTGATTCACGCCGTTTTCACAGACAATCCCTCTTCATTTCACGCGCGTTCATCAGCCGTTCCACATGACGGGGCCATGCTGCTTCCCGTGGCGCAGACCACAGGAGGAACCGATGAACCCGATGGTGTCGCTGCTCAATCTCGCTTGTGGACAACCCCTCCCCACCGTCGACGACAGCCGCGCGCGCCGACTGCAGCTCGTGGTGGCCGGCATGCTGCTCGCGCTCATCCTGTCCGCGGTGTGGGGCCTGGCGGCGGGCAGCAGCTCGCTGGCGTTGGCGCTGGGCAACCTGGTGAAGGTGCCGCTGGTCCTTCTGCTCTCATCGATGGCGGCAGTGCCCGCGGGCATGCTCGCCTGGAAGCTCTCCGGCGCGAAGATCCGCGGCACCGACGTGCTGGCGTCCTTCACCACCGGCGTGTTCAGCGCGGGCCTCGTCCTCGCCGTGCTGTCTCCGCTGGTGGCGCTGTACTACCACTCGAGCACGTGGGCGGGACCCATGCTCGCCATGGGCAGCGTGTTCGCCAGCATCTCCGTCGCCACGTTCGTGTTCATCCGCAACATCCTGCGCAGCGTCCCCCGCGACGTCAGCCGCTCCACCGTCCTCTTCACGGTGGCGGTGTTCCTGGGCATGCAGCTCGCCACGCTGTTGCAGCTCATTGCGCTCTTCGCACCCATCCTCCCGGAGCTGACCGTCTTTGACGGCGGCATTGACCGCGTGGTGGGACACTGAGGTGAACCATGAATGGCGCATTGCTCGTCGTGGGACTGCTGGCCGCGGCCACCGACGGAATCCAGGTGGTGGGCCACACCGCCACCCGCCAGCAGGATGTGTTGCACTGGGAGACGCGGATCGTCGTCGATCCACGGGGTGTTCCGCGGACGCTGGCGCTGCACCAACCTCTTCCCACCAACGTCACCCTGGTGGCGCAGCCAGACGTGACCCTGGTCCACAATGGCCTTGGCGACGTCGTGGGGATATCCACGCTTCCGCGTGCATGGGTGTCTCATCCGCGGGGCTACGTGCAGCTGGTGTTGCGCAGCCAGGAGCGCATTCCCGACGGAGAGGGCCACCTGCGACTCCATCCCCCCCTCCTGGCGACGCCCGCCGTGCAACGGGTGGTCATCGACGGGACCGCGGGCCTGGTCTTCACACCCGACCCCGAGCTCGGCATCGAGCGGAAGATCGGCTCCTACGCGTCGGTGGCGCTGGACCGGTCGGAACGCCACCACGCGGATGCGCTGCTCGGAAACCGTCGCGCACGCTTCACGCACCAGCCCCTCTACCTGCGTGTCGACGACGTGCTGGCCAGACACGGATTGAGCGGCACGTTGTCATCACAGGCGGGAAGACGTGGCACGGCCATCGCGTTCGCTGGTTCCCTGTTCGTGGGGCTGCTGGCGTTGCTTGGCGCGGCCTACCGTCGGTGGCGCAATGACGCGGAGGTGGCGCGCGCGGAGAAGATCATCCGAGGTGAATTCGAGGGCCTCTGAAGCCGACGGACTTCCGGATGGCGCTGCACCTGGAGTCGTGGACCCACCTCACACCACGCGGGAATGCCCCTGCTCCTGCTCGCGCTGGAACCTGCGCATGTGAGAACAACGACGTCACCTCACCCACCTCATGCGACACGGTGGTCGATGTGGCATCGGCCAATTCTCGTACTTCCCGACGGGAGGGGCTACCATCTGGCCGTGCGCTACCTCCTCTCCGCCCTCGCCGGACTGTTACTCCTCGTCGTGCCACGCGTTGCTCTCGCGCAGGCCTTCCCCGCCGACGCCACCTGGGTCCCCGTCTACAACGGCGGCGTCTACGCCGTGGACAACACCGGGGACACCACCGGCGGCAACACCGGCATCGACCTCGTCGGCAGCGCGGACTTCCCCGTCGCGTACTCGTACAACGACGGCACGTACCTGTACTTCCGGATGCGGGTGAACGGATCGCCGCTGGCCAACAACGGCTCCGACTTCGCGCCCTTCGGGTGGGGCGTGGAGCTGGTCACCGTCACACCGGCCACCAGCTACCAGTACATCGCCATGCTCAACGGCAAGCTGTCGCCTTCCGAGGTGCAGCTGGACCAGAACACGGCGCCCGCCAACAACGGCAGCCCCAATGATCCCGCGGAGACGGCGTTGGGCTCGTACCCCGGCTCCACCAACGCGCGCACGGTGCGGTGTGATCTCGCAGGCTCTCCGTCGAACTTTGGCGGCAACGCGGACTACTTCGTGGACTTCTTCGTCCCGCTGGCGCCGCTGTACGCCGCGGGGCTGACCGCCAACACGCCGGTGCGTTTTGTGTTCGGCACCTCCGCCAACGCGCACACGCTCAGCAAGGACATCTTCAACCACGACGGAAACAGCGGCACCGCCCCCACGCTGGACGGCGCACTGGGCGCGCAGCCTCCCACCGCCACCGACACCGACAGCGACGGGCTCACCGACACCCAGGAGGCCGGCCTGGGCACCAACGCCGCGCAAGCAGACACGGATGGCGACGGAACCGGTGACCTGGCGGAGGTGGGCGGCAACCTGCAGAGCCCGCTGGATTCCGACGGCGACGGCATCATCGACGCGCTGGAGTCCTCCACCCAGGACGGGGACTGCGACGGTCTCACCAACCAGCAGGACGCCAATGCCTCCGACGGTCCCTGCGGTGACTCCGACGGCGACGGGCTCACCAACGAGCAGGAAGCCACGCTGGGCACCAACCCCGGCAGCACGGACTCCGACGGGGACGGTCTGTCCGACGGCGCGGAAGTGGGCGGCGACCCGACCCAGCCGCTGGACTCCGACAACGACGGCACCCCCGACGCCGTGGAATCCAACGTGCTGGACAGCGACGGCGACGGCACCACGGACCAGCAGGACGGCAATGACCGCGACGGCCCGGCGGGAGACCTGGACAACGACGGGCTGACCAACAGCGAGGAACAGGCGCTTGGCACCAACCCCAACAACCCCGACTCCGACGGAGACACCGTGGCCGACGGCGCCGAGGTGGGCCCCGACCCGGCCCTTCCCCTGGATGCCGACGGCGACGGACTCATCGACGCGCTGGAGTCCTCCGCCCAGGACGGGGACTGCGACAACCTGTCCAATCAGCAGGACGCCAACGCCTCCGACGGTCCGTGCGGCGACGCCGACAGCGACGGCCTGAGCAACGGCGACGAGCAGACGTTGGGCACGGATCCGTCACAGCGGGATTCCGACGGGGACGGGATCGACGACGACGTGGAAGTGGGTCCGGACCTGGGCAATCCGCTGGACTTCGACGGGGACGGGCTCATTGACGCCGTGGAGTCCGACATCCTGGACGTGGATGGCGACGGCGTGAGCGACCAGCGCGACGACAATCCCAACGACGGCGACCCCGACCGCGACGACGACACCATCCTCAACAGCGACGAGCTGATCCTCGGCACCGACCCCTTCAACCAGGACACCGACGGTGACGGCATCCGCGACGACGTGGAAGTTGGCGCGGACATCCTCAACCCCACCGACAGCGACGGGGACGGCACCATCGACGCCCGGGAGTCCAACATCCTGGACGTGGATGGCGACACCATCACCGACCACCTCGACCCCAATCCGCTGGACGGCCCGCTGGCCGACCCCGACAACGACGGCCTCGACAACGCCACCGAGACCACGCTGGGGACGCGCACGGATTCCAGTGACTCCGACGGAGACGGCCTGCTGGACGGCGCGGAGGTGGACAACCCCGCCAACCCCACGGACACCGACGGCGACGGCATCATCGACGCGCTGGAATCCGCCACGCAGGACGTCGACGGTGACGGGGATCCCGACCAGTTCGACGCGGACGCCACCGACGGTCCGCTGGCCGACCCCGACAACGACGGGCTGAGCAATGAGACGGAGGCAGCGCTCAACACCGCTCCGCGCAGCAACGACAGCGACCAGGACGGCGTGCTGGACGGCGTGGAGGTTGGCGCGGACCCGCTGGATCCCACGGACACCGACGGCGACGGGATCATTGATGCCCGGGAGTCCAGCGTGCTCGATGTCGACGGCGACAACGTGAACGACCAGTTCGACGCCGACGCCAACGACGGCCCGCTGGCCGACCCGGACAACGACGGTCTCGACAACGCCACCGAGGCCACCCTGGGCACCAACGCCAACCTCGACGACAGCGACGGCGACGGGGTGACGGACGCCGTGGAGGTGGGGGACCAGGATGTGCCGCTGGATGGCGACGGCGACGGCACCATCGACGCGCTGGAATCCTCCCTCAGCGACGTGGACGGCGACTCGATCGACGACCAGGCGGATCCCGACCATGACGACGGTCCGCTGGCCGACCCGGACCAGGACTACCTCGACAACGCCTCCGAGTTCCTGGCCGGCACCGTCGCCAACAACCCGGACTCCGACGGGGACGGCATCCTGGACGGCGTGGAGGTGGTGGACCCGCTGGCCCCCGCGGACGCCGACAACGACGGAATCAACGACGCCCTCGACTCCAACTCCGCCGACGTGGACGGCGACAACGTCGTGGATCAGCTGGACCCCGATCCGCGCGACGGCCCGCAGGGTGACGCCGACGGCGACGGAGCCAGCAACGCCACCGAACAGACCTGGAACCTGGACCCCACCGTGGACGACACCGATGGCGACGGCGCGCTGGATGGTGCCGAGCTGGGCGCCAACCCCAACAACCCCGCCGACACCGACGGAGACGGCCTCATTGACGCGCGCGAGTCCAGCGTCACCGACGTGGATGGCGACGGTCTCGCCGACCAGTTCGACGCCAACCCCACTGACGGACCGCTGGCCGACCCCGACAACGACGGGCTCACCAATGCCCAGGAGCAGCAGCTCGGCACCAACGCTGGCTCCAATGACACCGACGGCGACGGCGTGCCCGACAACGTGGAGGTTGGGGATCCCGGCGCTCCCACGGACTCGGATGGCGACGGGACCATCGACGCGCGGGAATCCGCCACCGCGGACTCCGACGGGGACGGCACGTCCAACCAGTCCGACCCCAACGCGCAGGACGGACCGCTGGCCGACCCGGATGAGGATGGCCTGAGCAACGCGCAGGAGCAGTCGCTGGGCACCAACCCGCTCAGCTCCGACTCCGACGGCGACGGCGCGGAGGACCTGGTGGAGGTCGGGTCGCCGACAAGCCCGGCGGACGCCGACAGCGACGGAAAGATCGACGCCACCGAGTCCAGCGTCGGGGACGCCGATGGCGACGGCCTCGTCGACCAGCTGGACCCCGTGGATGATGACGGTCCGCTGGGCGATCCCGACGGTGATACCCTCACCAACGCGCAGGAAGACGCGCTGGGGACCGACCCCGACAACGAAGACACCGACGGCGACGGCATCACCGACGACGACGAGGTGGGTGACGTCAATGCGCCCAATGACTCCGACGGCGACGGTATCAACGACGCGGTCGAGTCCAGCACCAACGACGCCGACGGGGACAACACGCCCGACCAGCAGGACTTCGACGACGCAGGTCCCAACGGAGACCTCGACGACGACGGCCTCACCAACGGCGAGGAGCAGCAGCTCGGCACGAACCCGGACGCGAGGGACAGCGACGGCGACGGGACCGACGACGCCACCGAGGTGGGCAGCCCCGACAATCCCACCGACACCGACGGTGATGGGCGCAACGACGCGGTCGAGTCCTCCACCGCGGACGTCGACGGCGACGGCACGTCCGACCAGGAGGACCCGAACCCGGACGACGGTCCCGCGGCGGACCCCGACGATGACGGGCTGACCAATGCGCAGGAAGCCACGCTGCAAACGGACCCCACCAACCGCGACACCGACGGCGACGGCATCGGCGACGGCCAGGAAGTGGGTGACGTGGAGAGCCCCACCGACACCGATGGTGACGGCGAGATTGACGCGGTGGAGTCCAATACCGACGACAGCGACAACGACACCATCCCCGACCAGCAGGATCCCGTCGACAACTCGCCCGACGGCGGCGTGGGCGAGCCGGACGCGGGGATGGTTGAAGCGGACGCGGGGACGGTTGAAGTGGACGCGGGTGTGGACACTGACGCGGGCGCCGCCGCCGACGCGGGAGTGATCGTCGATGGAGATGCCGGCACAGAAGCGGATGCCGCGGTGGAGACGCCCGACGCTCACGTCGACGAGCCGGATGCGGCCACGCCGCCGGATGCGGGAGCAGGCGACTCGGGAGGCAACAACGCCACCCAGCGCGACGGCGGCGGCACCGGCCTCCTCACCGACGCGGGCGTGCAGGACAACCAGCAGCCTCCGCCCGAGGACGGGACCACCAACCCCGGGTGCACCTGCGCCGAGACCTCCACCACCCCTCTTGCGCCCTGGCTCAGCCTTGCACTGCTGGTGCTGTGGCGTGGCCACTCCCACCGTCGTCGGTCCCGCGCACGCAGCGCGTGAGGAAACAATCCACGTCGAGATGACTTGTCTCCTCGGGCCGACGAGGGGCACGCTCCCGCCCCATGCGTCCCTCCTTCCTTCGCGCAATTCCGCTGGCGTTGCTCATCACGGTTCCTTCGCTGCACGCGCGCAACCGGGAGGCGCCCGTGGTCTCTTCCCGCTTCTTTGACGTCGACGTCCAGAACCGCCGTGTGCTGGGTCCCGCGGCCCACGTGCCGGATGCGCTGCGCCTCATGTTGGTCAGCGTCACCACCGACCAGCCGCAGTACTGGCCGCACGAGAAGGTGTTCCTGAAGATCATGATGCCCGGTCGGGGTGGCGCGAAGGTGCTGGCCACCTGGCGCAAGCGCGACGCCAACACCAGGGACACCACCGTCAACCTCGACGAGAGTGGCGTGGCAGTCCTCACGCTGCTGGACGGCGCGCAGCGCCCGCTCGAGGCCGGAGAGTACCGTGTCGACGTGCGGACCGAGGATGGCGGCGGTCGCGGGGAGGCCACGTTTTCCGTGGTGGAGGGTTCGCTGGGAGCGCTGAGCCTGGCGCATGAGTTCAAGCAGGTGACGCAGCCCCAGGACCTGGAGCGTGAGGAGGGCGCCTGGTTCCTCGGCAACGCCGCCGGCGCGGGCATGCGCTGGGGCAACGGGCTGAGCTTCAAGAATGAGCTGCGCGTGGGCAACCACCCGTACCACGGCGAGGTGGAGCTGGTGCCGCGCTGCATGCTGCCGGGGTGCAACGGCATCCAGGCGGGTCCTTCACAGCGACAGTCGGTGAAAGAAGGCAAGGTGGCCGGCACGCTCGACGTGGGCGGACACTCCGGACCCTTCCAGCTGGAGGTCATCACCCCCAAGGGGAGCCTGCGCCACCAGTTCGAGGGCAGCAGTCACGTCGAGCGCGACATGGTGCAGGTCTCCGGCGGCGTGCGCTGGCTGCACCGCGCGGGCCTGGCGCCGTACGAGAACACCACCCAGGTGCCGGGACGACAGCTCTTCGTCGACCGGCAGGGCCCCCAGGACGATCCGCTCGAGGTGGAGTCCGTCATCGCCCACGACGGAAAGATCACCCTCGGCGTGCTGCGCGACCTCCACGCGCCCATGCTGCTCGTCTACACGCCCAAGGCCGACGGCACCTTTGCCTCCCGCTCCATCCCGGTGCGCGGTGACCTGCGCAAGGGGCAGCGCATCACCATTCCCGTCGAGCATCCGTACGTCCTGGTGACGGTGGCTGGTTTTGAGGACCAGAAGCTCCACGAGGGCTGGACGCTGGGTTTCATGCCCGCGCAGCTCAACGTGGCCCTGGACGTTCCCACCGGCGGCGCTCCCAACGGTGAAGTCCCCGTCGAGCTCACCGTGCGTGGTCACGACGGAAAAGGCCTGGCCGTGAGCGGCATCCTCGAGGCGTACGACAACCGCGTGGCTTCGCGTTCACCCTTCTCGGCGCTGGCCTCCGCGATCGGTGAGTCGGTGCGCAACACGTCCAGCTCGGTTTCGTCGTGGGTGGATCACACCGGGATCTCCGAGCGCGAGGAGATGGATGCGCCCAAGGAGGAAGCTCCGTCGAAGATGTTCAAGAAGATGGGCGCGCCCCCGCGGGCCATGCCCGCCGCGCCTCCGCCTCCCGGTGCTCCCGCTCCGTCGAGCGGCGCGGTGCCGGAGCAGGGCGCGGACCGCGGAGCGCTGCCTCCCACCGACGTCATCCGGCAAGGAGAGAAGAAGGTCGTGGCGTGTACCGTGGTGCGCACGGATGCCAGCGGGAAGGCGCGCGTGCAGGTTGCGTTGCCGCCGCAGACCGGTCGCGTGGTGTTCCGGTTCGTGGCGGTGCGCGGGTTGGACCACGCCGCCGCGCAGCGCGACGTCGACGTGACTCGTCAGGCCACCGTGGAAGCGCAGATCCCCACCACGTTCGTTCCTGGCGCCAACCTCAAGGTCCCCGTCGACATCCATAACGGTACGCCGGAGCGCATCACGCTCTCAGCCAGTGGCGCGGGCCTCACCCCCTCGACGCACGCCGTGAATCCCGGCCACTCCGAGCTGACGCTGCCCTGGTCGCCTCGTGAGGACGGCGTGGTGGTCCTGCAGCTCACCACCGCCAACGGCACGTTGCTCGACCGTCGCGAGATCATGGTGCACAGCGTGGCCGCGCAGCCGGTGACGTGGTCGCGGCTGGAGATGGGCACCGGAAAGTCCGTCAGCGTCGGTCCGGAGGAGACGGCGGTGGTGTACGCGGGGCCGGGCGCGTTGATGCGCGGCATGGTCACCAACGTCGTCACCACCATGGAGTCATGGTTTGGACACGCGGAGGCGCTCAGCGCGCAGGCTGTGGTCCGCGCGGTCCTGCTGGCGGCCGCCAGCCGCGGCATCATCGACGACGATGGTGAGCTGCACACCATCCGCATGGGCCTGGAGAAGACGGTGCGCGACCTGGAGGAGGCATTCCAGGACCCCGCCACCGGGCTCATCCGTCCCTACCCCGGCATGCCCGGAAACCTGCTGTGGAGCGCGTGGGTCTCCCGCAACCTGCACGCCGCGGTGCGCACGCTCAAGGCGGAGGAGCCGTTGGCCGGGATGCTCGTCGCCACCATCAAGCGCGCCGATGCCCTCGCCGGGCGGCTTGATCGTGCGCTGCAAGCGCGACAGTTCTCCCTGGAGGAACAAGGCGGCTATGACGCGCAAGGCCGCGACGTGATTCCCGTCGAGATCGAAGGTCGCGTGGCGTATCGCGTGGTGACCGACCCGGCAGTGACCACGTGGGTTGTGAGGGAGCTGCTGCCGCGCCTGGATTGGCGCCAGGAGAACGCGGAGCTGGCGTTTTCCCGCGCGTATGACACGTGGCGCTTCCTGCGCGCGTTCCAGCGGGTTGGCGCGCTGCAATACCTGACGGAGGCGGCCACCGCGTTGTGGCTGCAGGGAGAACGCGAGCACTTCAACGAGCTCTACACGCGCATTGCCCGCGGAATGATCCTCGCGCAGGACCCGGGCATGCTGCAGGGCCCCGCGTTGCTGGGCGGCGTCTACTCCACGCCCATGGCGCTGGTGCGCTTCCTGGAGCTCCTGCTGTTGATGGCACGTGAGTCTCCGACGGGCGGCAAGCTCCAGGTGCAGGGTCCCGGCGGAATGGCGCACGCGGCCATGGGTGAGCACATCCACGGTCCCGCCACGCTCATCCCGCCGGCGGGGAGTGTGGTGCGACGGGATACACCCGGCTCGCTGCGGATGGAGGCTTCGGCGCGTCCGGGTGTGCGGGTGGAGCTCACGTCGTCGAGCATGGCCATGGGACGGGAGAGCACGCTCAGCATCACGTTGCCCGAGGGGAAGGACCCGCTGGAGTACTACGCGCTGGTCGCGGTGCCTTCGACCACGGCGGTGAAGCAGTCGGAGGACGTGCTTTCCGATGACCGCGGGCAACTCATCCTCGGTCAGCAATCCCTCGGCGCGAGCAAGGTGCAGCTCCTGGCGGTGCCCTTCCGCGGCACGCGCACCATGCGGCTGCTGCTGGAGGGCGCATACCCCGGCGTGTCTCCCGGTCTCGTCGTGGTGCGGCACATGGAGAACAGCGCGGACATCCTCTCCGCCGCCATTCCCGACGTCACCGTGCCATAGCGCGTCTTCCGAGCGGCTTGGCTGTTGATGGAACCCTACCCGGTCGCGAATCACAGACAGGAATGTCCGCGCCACGGGGCTTGGACCCCGTCTGGGTTCTCGCCGCGCGTCGTCGACGCCTCCCGCAGCTTCCCGTGGCGCGGCCATTCCTGTCTGCGATCCGCGACCGACGCGGCGGCCACCTCTTGCCTCGAGCGATTTGGTTCAACGCCCTGCGCCACAATCGATCGGTCGTGACCCGATGCCATGGAGGCATGATCTCTCGCACAGTAGCGTCCCCAGGTGACGCGAAGTCCTAACGACGAAGCGACCTTAAACGCGGGGGGAAGGCAATGATGGCAGCGCAGTTCCTGTTGCTGGTGGCGCTTGGTGGAGCATCGCCCCTTCCGGAAATGCTGTCCGTGCATCTGCACATGAAACGGGATGGAACGGCCTCCGTGCGAGTCATGTCCCGTGACGCCGCACACATGGACCGCCTTGATGAGGACGCACTGGCTGCGTTGCTGCACTGCGAGTTCGATCCGGCCAGAATCCGCCCCACCCAGCTTGAGGGTCGGTGCGCTGCGCTTCCCTCGGACGCTGCGGGCCTGTTCCGGGGCTCCGTGGACCTGAAGTCCCTTCGGCAGATTGCCTCGGCCGCTGGCTTCGACAGGGCGTACGTCTTCGCCAACCTGCCGGCTGCGCTCACCACGGAATGCTCGCAGGACATTCGCTTCGCTTCGTTCTACTGCGCCAGCGGCTTCGGCGAGGAGGCCGCGACGCTGGAATTCGCCTTCGGGACCTCCTCCCAGGACGCCCTGCTGGTGGGCCTCCTGGTCCTGCTGGTGCTCGCGGGCACGGCATTGTTGATGCGCCGCAACCTCACGCGCGCCGCGGCCAGCCCCGTGGATCCCCAGGTCGCCTGGTCGCGTGCATTGATGGCGTTGACCCACGCGAATACGGCGTTCGGCACCTGCTACGTCCTCCTTCTCGCCGCACTGGACGTTCCCAGCGTGATCCAGGCCTTCGTTCCGTTTGCCGAGGTCTGGCTTTCCGCGTTGGTGATGCACCTGCTCTTCGTGGCCGCCACGCTCACGGGTGTCGTCGGTGCTGGGTCGTTGTTCCGCCGAACGGACTCCACCTGGTCCCTCCTCCGCGCCATGCGGCCGCTGCTGTTGATCCAAGTGGGCTTCGCCGCCGCCATTCCAGGGGTGTTGAGCGCGTGCGCGAGCGAGACGCCCTGGACGGGCGTGATGGTCATCAGCGGATTCTTCATCCTCCTCGCCTTTGTCGCGTTGGGTCTGACGAACATGCTGCTGGGCCATTCCGCGGAGATCCTGACGTCCGGTGAGCTCCTGGAAGCTCTCTCGCGCCCAGGCAGCTACGCGCCCGCGGCTCAGCGCTTCGTGCTGTTTCGTCGTGTTCCGTCGGGTTACGTGCCAGCGCCGGGCGCTGCCCTGGGTACCGTCATGTTGCCGGAAATCCTGGTACGCCACCTCTCTCGACGTCAGCTGATCCACGTCGTCGGCATCCTGGCCCACGCGCACACGGTCCGCGGGACACTGGGCGGAATGGGATACTCGGCGCTGATTGGGGCACTCGCGCCCTTCGCGTACTGGCAGGGCGGCCGGTGGGGAGTCGCCGCTGCGGCCTTGCTGCTGATCCCGCTGTTCTTCCTGGTGCCAGCGCGGCTGGTCTCCGCGTTGCGCAAGAGCGTCCTCGCCCGGGTGGCGCTGACCGGCGAGCGGGCGGAGATCGAGGCCGCCCTCCGCGTTCTCGGTCCCCTGGTCAGCTTCCCCTCGACGTGGCGCCAGGATGGCTGCCCGTCATGGGTCCATCGCACGCGGCGCGCCCTGGCCAGGCAACATGGACCGGCGGACACCACGGCTTCTCCCTCGGCGGTGGATGGGTTTTCCTTGCCGGAAGCACCGCCCGCGGATCTGGCCCGTGCCGCCCGCGTGCGGGCCTGGTCCGTCTATGGGGCACTGCTCTCCGTCACGGTTCTCCTCGTCGTCGCCGGTGAGGCCTTGGAGGGAGGCGTCATCCTGGCGGGCGTGGCAGCCTTGATGGGAGTCGTCGCCAGCTTGGGCGCGGGCGCGTGGGCATTGGCACGTGAGCTGGAGCGGGACGAAGCGACCAGCACCCGACGCCACGAGGACGCGGGCCGCTCCGGCCCCTCGGTGTTCGTGGGCATTGCGCCGGGGACCTCCATCCGGCTCTTCGACGGAATGCGCGCCTACGTCGACGTGGGACACCTGGACCTGCACGCAAGTGCGTTGCGGTTCCGCGGTATCCGCACCCGGTTCACCATTGCGCGCGAGGAACTGGTGGACATTCGCATCGTGGAGGATTGGCGTGGCGCACGCACCACGGTCCTGTTGCGCTACCGCGCGCAACCAGGGGAGACGCCCTCGGTGCTGCGGGTGAGCGTTTCCGGGATGCGCCGGGCAGGCGAGCGGTTCCAGCGCGTGAAGGAGTTGCTCACGCAGTGGACCGCCACCGCGCCTGGCGCCGCATCCGTCGAGGGAAACCCGCCCTCGCTCCAGTCGTGGCGCGGGTTGTCCATCCGCCGGGCCATCTCCCATAGGGTCATCTTCGCCGAGGTCATGGCATTCGGCGGGTTGACGTACCTGGCCGTGCAACCGGTCACCACCTTGCTCGCGTCGCCGCACACGAACCTGCCGCTGCTCGCCGCCTCCGCCGTTGCGCTGGCCAATGCCACCCGGCTGGTGTTCTTCCGGTTCGTGGCTACGCGCCTGCGGCGCACGAGTCCGCTGCTGGGTCCCAACATGCCGGTGGCCATCTCCCGTCTTTCGTCGTCGCAGCCGCGCTAAGCCGGGCGTGCGCACGCGATCCCTCAGTCGTTGTCGGCGTTGGTCACCGAGACGTCGACCACCACCATGCCCGCGTAGTTGGCATCCCCGGCGGCGTCTCCGGTGATGACCGTGTAGGCCACGTCGCCGTCGTTGAGCGCGTCATCCTGGCCGGTGATGGTGACGGTCTGCGGCGTCATCCAGTTGGCGTTGGTGAACGTCAGCAACGCGGAGTCCACGGTGCCCTCCGCGGTGTTGTCGCTGGAGAGCGCCATGGTGACGTCGACAGTGGGCGCGCGCGTCAAGCCCACGGTGAAGGTGGCCTGACCGCCCGCCTCGGTGGTGACCAGCCCGGACGCGCGGTTCACCACGATCTGGTAGGTCTCGTCGTCGACGTTGGTGACGTTCACGTCGGCGGGATTGACGGCGGCGTACTTCGTGTCGGTGGTACTCACCGTGGTGGTGATCACGTAGGCCACGTTTCCGTCGGCGGCGCCGTCATCCACGCCGGTGATGGTGACCGTCTGCGGCGTGAACCAGTTGCCCGCGGTGAAGGTCAGCGGCGTGGCGGGCACCGTGCCCTCCGTCGCGGTGTCGCTGGCCACGTTGATGTCCACGTCCGCGGTGGGCTCCGACTGCAGCACCACTTCAAACGTGGTGGTCCCGCCCAGCTCCGAGGTGCTGAGCCCGGAGGCGGGGGTGACCTGCACGCCGGCCGTGTCGTCGTCGGTGTTGGACACCGCCACGTTGGCGGGGTTGAAGCCGCCGTAGTTGGAATCCGTGCTGGTGATGACGCCGGTCAGGATGTTGTAGGACACATTGTCGTCGTCCACGTCGTCATTCACGCCCACCACGGTCACCGTCTGGGGCGTATCCCAGTTGGCGCTGGTGAAGGTCACGTCTGTGACGCCGCCCTGCAGGACCCCCTCCGCGGTGTTGTCGCTGGACAGCGGGATGGTGACGTCGCCGGTGGGCTCGCTGGTGAGCGCGATGGTGAAGGAGTCCGTGCCGCCCGCCTCCGTGGTGGTGAGCGCGGTGGCGGGCAGGATGGCCACGCCAAAGGTGTCCCCGTCGTCGTTGTTGGTGACGCTGATGTCGTCGGGGTTGAGCCCGCTGTAGGTGGGCTCGCCCGGGGCGTTGACGCTGGTGGCGATGGAGTAGGTCACGTCGCCGTCGTCGATGTCGTCGTTGACCGGGGTCAGCGTGACGGTCTGCGGGATGTTCCAGTCCCCGGCGTTGAACGTCACCGACGCCACCGAGAGCGTGCCCTCCGTGTTGTCCCCGGCAAACTGCACGGTCACGTCGACCTGCGGGGCGCTGGTGAGCACCACGTCAAACGAGGTGGCCGCGCCGCCCTCCGCGGTGGTGAGCACCGTGGGCGTGATGGTGACGCTGGACACGTCGTTGTCGGTGTTGGTCACCGAGACGTCGGCGGGGTTGATGGCGTTGTAGGCGGGGTCGCCCGGGCTGCTGGCGGTGGTGGTGATGGTGTACGCCACGTCGCCGTCGTCCTCGTCGTCATCCTGGCCGGTGATGGTGATGTTGCGGACACTGTTCCAGTTGGCGGTGGTGAACACCACGGAGGCGGGCGTGACCGTGCCCTCGGTGATGTCCGTGCTGGCAAAGCTCACCGTCACGTTGGCGGCCGGCTGGCTGGTCAGCACCACCTGGAACGTGGGGTTCGCGCCCGGCGTCTCCGACGTGGTGGCGGTGGTGGGACTGACCAGGATCCCCACCACGTCATCGTCCTGGTTGGTCACATCCACGCTGGGGCCGGTGAGACCCTGGTAGCTGGAATCCGAGCTGGACGCCGGGCCCACCAGCACCTGGTAGCTCTGCGAGCCGTCCACCGTGCCGTCGTCCACCGAGGTGATGGTGACGTCCTGCGGGGTCATCCAGTTGAGGTCGGTGAAGGTGATGGAGCTGGGCACCGAGCCTTCGCTGGCGTCGGTGACGCCGAGGGAAACCACCACGTCGAACAGCGGCTGGGAGGTGAGCACCACCTGGAAGGTCGCGGTGCCGTCGGGCTCGCTGGTGGTCAGACCGGGCGCCGCCGTCACGCTGATGGAGGCGGTGTCGTCGTCGTTGTTGGTGCCCGTGACGTCGGCAACGGGGATGTTGTTGTAGTCCGCGTCGGCACTGCTGGCCACGGTCTGGATGGTGAACCCCTGGTTGTTGTCGTCGATGAAGTCATCCACGCCGGTCACGGTGACCGTCTGCGCCGTGTTCCAGTTGCCGGTGTTGAAGGTGACCGACGCCGTCACGCTGGCCTCGCCGGCATCGCTGGAGGTGAACGTGATGGTGACGTCCGCGGTGGGCTGCGTGGCCAGCACCACGGTGAAGGTGTCCTGGGTGGCCGCTTCCGTGGTGATGAGGCCGCTGGTGCGGCTCAGGTTGACCGCGGGGGTGTCGTTGTCGGCGTTGGCGCCGGTGACGTCGGGGACGGCCAGGTTGTTGTAGTCGGGATCGGCGCTGCTGGCGTCACCCGTGATCACCGTGAAGGCCACCGTGCCGTCGGAGACCGCGTCATCCACGCCGCGCACCGTCACCGTCTGCGCCACGTTCCAGTTGCCGTTGGTGAAGGTCAGCGTGGTGGGCGGCAGCACCTCCGCTTCCGAGGCGGGGTTCACGCTCAGCCCCACCGTGACGTCGGCGCTGGGCTGGGTGTCCAGCACCACGGTGAAGGTGTCGGTGGCCAGGTTCTCGTCGGTGGCCAGCCCGCTGGTACGGCTGACGCGCACCGCGGCCACGTCGTTGTCGGCGTTGGTGCCGGTGACGTCGTCGACATCCACGTTGTTGTAGTCGGAGTCGCTGCTGGCGGAGAGGCCCAGGGTGATGGTGAAGGGCTGCGGGCCGTCCACCATGGGGTCATCCACGCCGGTGACGTCGACCGTCTGGGCCACGTTCCAGTTCCCCGTGGTGAAGGTCAGCGAGGCGGTGGAGGCGCTGGCCTCGTCGGGATCCGCGGAGGAGACGGGGATGGTGACGTCGGAGGTGGGCTGGCTGCCCAGCCGCACCGTGAAGCTGGCCACGGTCAGGTTCTCCGAGGTGGCGAGCCCGCTGAGGGGGCTCACCAGCACGCCCACCACGTCGTCGTCATTGTTGGTGAAGCTGACGTCCGTGGGGTCCCTCCCGCTGTACACGGCGTCCGCGCTGGACGCGGCCCCCAGCAGCACCAGGGAGGACTGCGCGCCATCCGCCACGAAGTCGTCGACGCCGGTCAGCGTCACCGTCTGCGCCTGGTCCCAGTTGCCGGCGGTGAAGGTGAGCGTGGCGCGGTCCACCGTGGCCTCGTCGGTGGCGTTGCTGGTCACGCTGATCACCACGTTGGCGGTGGGCTCGCTCTGCAGCACCACGGTGAAGCTGGCCTGCCCGCCCGCCTCCGAGGTGGTGAGCCCCGCGGTGGGATTCACCACGATGCCGGCGGTGTCGTCGTCGGTGTTGCTGAGCGTGACGTCCGCCGCGTTCATCCCGCTGTACACGCCGTCCGTGCTCACCGCCGCGCCGGTCTGGATGGTGTAGCTGACATTCCCGTCGTCCACGTCGTCATTGGCGCCGGTGACGGTGACGGTGACCGCCTGGTCCCAGTTGCCAGGCGTGAAGGTGATGCTGGGCGGGTTGACCGTCCCCTCGGCGCTGGAGGGCGTCAGCGGGATGGTCACGTTGGCGGCGGGCTCGCTCTGCAGCACCACGGTGAAGCTGGCCTGTCCGCCCGCCTCGGTGGTGGTGAGCCCGTTGGTGGGATTGACGGTGATGCCGGCGGTGTCGTCGTCGGTGGTGCTCGCCTGCGGGTCGGGCACGTCGCGGCCGCTGTAGGCGGGGTCGGTGCTGGTGGCGTTGCCCAGCGCCACCGTGAAGCTCACCGTCCCGTCGTCCACGTCGTCATTCGCGCCGGTGATGGTGACGTTCTGCGGCGTATCCCAGTTGCCGCCGGTGAACGTGAGGCTGGCCGTGCCCACCGTGCCTTCCGTCGGGTCGGAGCTTGCCACCGTGATGGTGACGTCGGCGGTGGGCTGGCTGAGCAGCACCACGCTGAAGGAGGCCTGGCTGCCCGCCTCCGTGACGGTGAGCCCGGTGAGCGGCGTGACCGAGACGCCCGCGGCGTCGTCGTCGGTGTTGCTGCCGGTGACGTCGGAGGGGTCCAGGTTGTTGTAGGCCGCATCTCCGCTGGTGGCGGCGCCCAGCGTGATGGTGAAAGCCACCTCGCCGTCATCCACGAGGTCATCCTGCCCGGTCACCGTCACCGTCACCGGCGTGTCCCAGTTGCCACCCGTGAAGGTGAGACTGGCCGGGCTGACCGTGGCCTCGGCGGTGTTGCTGCTGCTCACCGGCACGGTGACGTCCGCGGTGGGCTGGCTCTGCAGGCGCACGGTGAAGGTGGCGGTGCCGCCGGCCTCGGTCGTCGTCAGCCCGCTGGTCGGGGTCACCACGAAGCCGGGCGTGTCGTTGTCGCTGGTGTTGCCGGTGACGTCGACGGGGTCCATGCCCGCGTAGCCGGTGTCGGTGCTGACCGCGGGGGCCAGGAGCACGGTGAAGGGCTGCGCCCCGTCGGCCAGGGAGTCATCCACGCCGCTCACCGTCACGGTCTGCGCCACGTTCCAGTCCGCCGACGTGAAGGTCAGCGAGCCCGGCGCCACGGTGGCTTCCGAAGGGTCGCTGCTGGAGAGCGCGATGGTCACGTCGGCACCAGGCTGGCTCTGCAGCACCACGGTGAAGCTCGCCGGCCCACCCGCTTCCGTCGTCACCAGGCCGCTGGTGGGCGCCACCATGATGCCCGGCGTGTCGTCGTCGGTGTTCATCAGCGCCACGTCGGTGGGGTCCATGCCGTCGTAACCGGGGTCGGCGGATTGCGCCGCTTCCACGCGCACCTGGTAGGCCTGCGCGCCGTCGGCGCCAAAGTCATTCACGCCGGTCACCGTCACCGTCTGCGCCTGGTTCCAGTTGGCGGGGGTGAAGGTCAGCGAGGTGGGAGCTGGCGTTCCCTCGGCGGGGTTGCTGCTGGAGAGTGGGATGACGACGTTGGCGGTGGGCTCGCTCTGCAGCACCACCGTGAAGGTGGCCGTGCCGCCCGCTTCCGTCGTGGTCAGGCCGGGGTTGGCGGTGACGTTGATGCCCGGCACGTCGTCGTCGGTGTTGGTGACCGCCACGTCGGGGACGGTGAGCCCGTCGTAGGGATTGCCCGCCGCCACCGCCGGTCCCACGCGGATGAGGTAGCCCTGCGCTCCGTCGGACACCGCGTCATCCGCGCCGGTCACCGTCACCGTCTGCGGCGTGTTCCAGGTGTCGGTGGTGAAGGTCAGGGCGGCGGGCGCCACCTGGCCTTCCGTGGGATCACTGCTGGAGAGCGCCAGGCTCACGTCCACCGCGGGACGCACGCCCAACACCACGGTGAACGTGGCGGTGCCCCCCGCTTCCGTGGTGGTCAACGCGCCGCCGGTCACGGTGATGGACGGCACCTCGTTGTCGGTGATGGAGAAGGAGAGATCGTCGGCGTCACGCCCGTTGTAGGCCGGGTCCTCCGACGTGGCGGGCGGTAGCACCACGTTCAGCGTGCGCGCGCCGTCCACCACCTGGTTGTCCAACGCCGTCACCGTCACGGTGCGGGTCTGGGCCCAGTTGCCCGCGGTGAAGGTCACCAGCGCGGGATTGACCGAGAGCGCGGTGTCGTCGCTGCTGGTGAGCGCCAGCGTGACGTCGGCGGTGGGCTGCGCGGTGAGCACCACGGAGAAGGTGGTGGCGGCGCCGTTCTCCGCCAGCGAGGTGGTGACCGGCGTGCCCACGTTGATGCTGGCCACGTCGTCGTCGATGTTCAGGACCGGGATGTCGTCGGCGTCCACGCCGTTGTAGAGCGTGTCGGTGCTGGCCATGGCGCCCACCACCACGTGGAAGGTCACGTCCCCGTCGTCAACCTGGTCATCCAGCGCGGTCACCGTGACGGTCTGCGGGATGTTCCAGTCCTGCGCGGTGAACTTGAGCGCCGCCGGGGAGACCACGCCCTCGGTGGTGTCGCTGGTGCTCAGGTTGAAGGTCACCTCCGCCCCCGGCTCCGTCTTCAGGGCCACGGTGAAGGTGGTGCTGGTCTTGCCGGCCTCGTTGACCGCCAGTCCCGACTCCGGGCTGACCACGATCCCCGGCGGCGTCCGCCCCGGCACCAGGATGCTGCACCCCGTCGCTCCGACGAGCGAACCCCACAACACACACCACGCAAGCTGTCCACGCATGATCCGGCCTCACGCACGCCACGAGAAAGGCCCTGCAAGAAAGCCCGAGTATTCACTCGCCCCTGGCGTCGGAGCAACTTGTGTTTCACCGTCGGACGACCGGGGGAACGCGGGCGCAGGAAGGCCTTGGTGTCGCGGCGCGGTCGTGGTGTTCGAAGGCGCCGCTCACGACGTGCCCGCCGCGACCTCCGCCGTGAGCAGACCGGTGACGTCGTGGAGGTGGCTCCGTCGGTGTAGGTCGGTGTCGTCCCCGGGTTGACCGGTTGACCAACATGACACCCGCGACCTTTCATCATCGGCCATGGCGGTGACGTCGCGTGTTGTGCTGGTGGTGACCGGGTTTCTCGTCGGGGGCTGCGTGGATTCCACGTGGAGCCCGGGCTCCCAGGAGCTGGAGCCGTATGACGTCATCGACGGAGGCTACGACCCCACGCTCCGCACCGACGCTGGCACCGGCGGAGACGCAAGCGTCCGCACCGACGGCGGCACGGTGATCCCGCCGGAGCAGGACAGCGACGGGGACGGGCTCCCGGATGTCTTCGAGCTGGCCGCCAACGCCCCCGCGCTCCTGCGCGCCGACCGGGCCGACACCGACGGAGACGGCACCAGCGACGCCGACGAGGACCCGGATGGCGACGGGCTGACCAACCGCGAGGAGCTGCGCGCGGGCCAGGTGGACCATCTCCCTGCGGGCTCCTCGCCCAGCCCGGTGCGCCGGGATCTGCTGGTGGAGCTGGACTGCATGGCGGACCGCTGCCTGGGCGAGCTGCAAATCACGGCCGCGGCGGAGGCGTTTGCGGCGCTGCCGTTGTCGGCGGTGGCGGGACACCCTGGCGTGGGCCTGCACGTCTTCCACGACGAGAGCGGCATCGCCCCGCAGGATTTCGACGGCTCCTTCGAGCAGCGGCACGCGGTGCTCTCGGGCCACGGTCCGACCTCGGGCGCACTGGCGGCGCCGGGGTTCCCGCGCGGGAAGCTGCTGCACGTGCTGGTGGCCACGCGGCGCACCGACATCGAGGGGCGCGGCGGGGAGGCGGTCACCGACGGGAATGGCGACGTGGAGAAGACCGGCGTGCTCATCTACCACGACGCGCTCTCCGCGCTGCACCCCGCCTGCGGCGTGGCCGGCCAGCCCGACCTGCCGGACATCACGCTGGACGAAGCGCTCTCCGGCACCTTCACCCATGAGCTGGGCCACCTGCTGCAGCTGGGCCACGACACCGACGTGGGCGGAGGCACCAACGCCTTCAACGTGATGAGCGTGCCGGGCGGTTGCGCCCAGGCCCAGCAGCGCTTCCACGGCTACGGCAACTCCGACGAGGAGCTGGGCGCCACGCAGGCCCTCCGCGCCTCTCGCTTCTCGCGCGCCGCGGCGTTGCTGATGGATTTTGGCAACAAGATCTCGGTGGACACCGCCACGCTGGATGGCGACGTGGGGCGCGAGATGTGATGGGTGGGCGGAGTTCCCGGACAGGAAGTCAGAAGTCAGAAGGTTCTGACCCTCCGTCGTCACGGGACCACCTTCTGACTTCTGAAGGTCTGTCGGATCATCGGCAGGGAGGGAAGTGCCAAGCGCGTCACGAAGCGGGTGAGCGGAAGCAGCGGCGCCCTGGAGAGGGTGTCTCAGTTTGATGTGACGTCGTGGCGGGTACCTGCGTATGAGGGGGCATGCCCCGAGTCATCGAGCCGGACCGAACACAGCAGGTGCTCCTTCCCAGGGCCGTTGA
>JBFMGU010000131.1:0-29548 GCA_040752415.1 Myxococcota bacterium | reverse complement strand
GCCGCGGCCGGCAACAGGAACGGCGCCGCGAGCAACGCGCCAAGGCATGAGCCAAGGGCCAGCTCCACCAGCGCCTGACGACGTCGCCCCAGGGCCGCGCAGCTCCACGCGACCAGCGCGGCAAGCACCATGCTCGCGGCCACCATCAGCGGGTCAGGGCGGAGGAGGCGGTACGCCACGACGAGCGGCACCAACCAGCGGGCACGGGACGAGGGACGCGCGCACATCCGTCCGCCGAGCAGCACCCACGGCAGCGACGTCACGTCCATGAAGCCCACGGTGTAGAACGACGCCGCCGGCCCGCTGCACGCGTACATCAGGCCCGCCCACGCGCTGAGCACGGGATGCACCCGCAGAGAACGACACAACAGCGCCATTCCGACGGTGGTGAGCACCAGGTGCAGCGCCATGCTCACCGCGTTGGCATGGTGGGGCGGCAGGAGCGCAAAGAGCAGCGTGAGCGGGTCGGCATTCTCCGCCGAGGGGTGGTGCCACAGCGGCATGCCACCGCCGAACTCGGGCGCCCAGGCGGGCCATCGGCCCTCGACGAGCTCTGCGCCCAGGCGCGCCTGGTAGGGGAGGCGGAAGGCCAGGATGTCGCGGGTGAAGAAGGCCGAGGCGCCGGTCAGCGCGGGCCACAGCCACCACAGCTGCGCCAGCAAGACCGTCAGCACCGCCATGACGAAGAGCGACATGCACCCGCACCATCCCGCCCAGGGCGGTGACGGCGCAACGTGTCAGCGCTCCTGGAAGGAATCCCCCACGCGCAGACGTGCACCACGCATGAAGTCTCCGGTGCCCATGCGACGCTTGCCCGGCGGCTGCACCTCGAGGAGACGCAGCGCGTCCTGGGCGCACGCCACGTCGAGGAAGTCCGGTCCCATGGCAATCACCGTTCCCGGCACGCCCGGCTCCCCTTCCACCGTCACCACCTGCGCCCGATGAATCTTGAGCGTCTCACCCCGGAACAACGTCCACGTGCCCGGCCACGGCGTCATGGCGCGCACACGTCGGGCTTCCCGCGCCGCGTCGCCGCTCCACAGGATGCGACCCATCTCCTTGTCCAGCATGGGCGCGTACGTCACCTTGGTGGGGTCCTGCGGCTCCGGCTTCAACGCCCCGCTGACGACGTCCGGCAGGTGCTTCACGCACAGCTCCGCCGCCAGGTCGGCCAGGCGTGCGCTCAGCGCTTCCGCGGTGTCCTCGTCGGTGATGCGGGTACGCGCGCACGCGTAGACGTCGCCGGCGTCCAGCTCCAGCACCATGCGCATGAGGCACACGCCCGTCTCCGCGTCGCCTTCGAGGATGGCGTGCTGGATGGGGGAGGCGCCGCGGAAGCGGGGGAGGATGGAGGCGTGCAGGTTCACGCAGCCCGCGCGCGGGACGTCCAACAGGTCCTGCGGAAGGATCTTGCCGTACGCCGCCACCACGGCGATGTCCGGCTTGAGGCTGCGCGCCAGCTCCAGGAACGGCTTGCCCTTCTCACCCTTCACCCGCTCCGGCTGGTGCACCGGGATGCCCAGCTCCTCGGCGGCAACCTTCACCGCGGGGGGCTCCAGCTTGTAGCCGCGGCCCTTGGGGGCGTCGGGTTGGCAGACCGCGCCCACGACCTGGTGCCCCGCGGCGTGGAGCGCACGCAGCGACGGCACCGCGAACGCGGGCGAGCCGAAGAAGAGGACCCGCAGCGAGGGCATGGAAGGGAAGGGTGGCTCCGAAATGGGGCGTCAGAGCTGGGCGTAGGCGCTCTCACGGCCGCGCTCGCGCTCAGCCTTGAGCTTCATCATGCGACGACGAATCACGTCCCGCTTCAGCCGGCCCAGGTAGTCCACGAAGAGCTTGCCATCCAGGTGGTCGCACTCATGCTGGAGCGCCACGCTGGCCAGGCCTTCACCCGTCACGCGCTGCGGGTTGCCCTGGATGTCCAGGAAGTCCACCGTGCACTTGGCCGCGCGCGTGACCATGCCCACCTCGTTGGGCACCGAGAGGCAGCCCTCCTCCCAGGTCAGCTCGCCCTCCTTGCCGGAGAACACCGGGTTGATGAGCACCAGCGGCTTCTCCCCCGACGGGGCGCCGTCACGACCCTGGAGGTCGATCACCACCACGCGCTTGAGGACACCCACCTGGGGAGCGGCCAGGCCCACGCCGTTGGCGGCGTACATCGTCTCCAGCATGTCGTTGACCAGCGTGCGGATCTCGTCGTTGATGATCGCCACCGGCTCGCTGACCTGCGCCAGGCGCTTGTCGGGCCAGATCAGGATTTCACGAACTGCCATGGTCACTCCCGGCGATGCCCCGCATCGCGACTACGCAAGATACGGATGCCCGGCTCCCACGACAACCCCCCTCAGCCGGGGCGAGGACTCCGCATCCCAACCCGTCACCTGACACCGGGCACCCCCGACGTCATGCCCGCGCTCGTGCTGCCCTGGCTTGCCCCGGGTGGGGAACGTCGTCGTGACCGGGAAGGTTCGGCCCTCGGGAACGGGATCGGGGGCGGGAGCGGGAAGGTGCGTGCATGCCTTCCAACCGCGCATCCGTGGAGGCACGGTTGAAACCCGAACGTCTTGCGTGGCTTGATGCCGCGCCCGCGAGGACCCGCCGTTGGCCCAGTCGCCCACACCCCAGATGACGACGTCACCCCGAGGCTGGGGCAGCGGTGCCTGGCGCCCGGCCGGCGGCGGCGCACGTCCGGTTCCTCCTTCGCGCGCGCGTCCGGGCATCCTGCACCTGGTGCTGTTCATGCTCACGGTGGCCACCACCACCGTCGCGGGCGTGGGCCTCTCCCACCGTCCCGCGCCGCTGAACCTCTGGTACGCCGTCCAGCTCCTGCAATACGAGCCCCTGCGCCTCTTCGACGGCGTGGCCTTCAGCGGACCGCTCCTCTTCACCCTGCTCGCGCACGAGATGGGCCACTACTGGGTGGCGCGACTGTGGCGCATCCGCACCAGCTGGCCCTTCTTCGTCCCCATGCCCGTGGGCCTGGGCACCATGGGCGCGCTCATCCGGCTGGACAACGCGCAGCAGGATCGTCGGGCCATGCTGGAGATTGGCGCCGCGGGGCCGCTCGTCGGGTTCGTGGTGGCGTTTGGCTTCGTGCTCGTGGGGCTGGGCTTCTCGGAGATCAAGACTTCGCAGGAGATGGCCACCTTCATCAGCCTGGGCGGCCTGCAGCTTCCTGATTCTGGCGCGTATGCGTTGGCCCGTTGGCTCGTCTTTGGGACGCTGCCGCCGGAGCGTGAGGTGGTGGCGCACCCCATTGCGTTGGCCGGTTGGTTCGGCCTGTACCTGACGTGGTTCAACCTGCTGCCGTTCGGTCAGCTCGACGGCGGACACATGGCCTACGCCGCGTGGCCGCGCGTGTCGGTGGGCCTTTCCGTCGTGGTGTTGGGGGCGTGCGCGGCGTTGGGGTTCGGCTTGCGCAGCCCGGCCTGGTTGGCGGTGGGCGCGGGACTGTTGCTGCTGGCGCTGATGTCAGGCATCACGCACCCGCCGCCGCCCGAGGGCACCGCCACACCGGGTGTCCGGCAGCGCGCAGTGCTGGTGGCTTGTGTGCTGGTGTTCCTCCTGTGTTTTGTTGCGGACCCCATGTTGAAGTCGTCCCGGTGGGGATGAGTCGAGGTTGGCCATGTTGGTGCAATGCCCGGCATGCAAGGAGCTGGTGAAGCTGGTGCAGTTCTCCGCCCGTGACGACGTGCTGACCTTCACGTGCACCGCCTGCCGCGCGCAGAACCGCATGGTGTCCGGCCAGGTGAGCGCGCCGCCTCCAGCGCAGAGCACGCCGCCTTCCGTCGCCGCGCCGTCCCCGACGAGCACCGAGACCACGCCGCCGCCTCCGCTCGTCGAGCACACGCCTCCGGGGGGCTCCATTCCACCGCTCCCGGCCATTCCGCCTTCCGCGTCTTCGCCACCGGTGACGGCGCAACCGGGCACGCGCGACGCCGTGCTCTGGGCCGCCTGGGAGAAGGTCCACGCGGACTGGGCCAATGAGCGCGCGCATGACCACTTCATCGCCATGTGCCAGGCCGCCGACGCGCTGCCGTTCGCGGGGACGCGCTACAAGGAGCACCTGCTCAAGCGCCCCGAGGATCCGCTGGCCAAGCGGGGTCGGGACCGCGTGCTGGCGCAGGCCATTGCGCTGGCGCACTCCAGCCGCATTGAGCGCTCCACCGACGAGCCCGGTTCCAGCAAGCGGATCATGCGCGTGGTGCTGGTGGCGGTGGCCATGCTGGTGGGCGCCTTGATGGTGCGACAGATCAGCGTGGCGCGGCACGCCACGGAGAGCACCGCGGAGGAATGACGGTCAGAGGCTGCGCGCGCTCATGACGTCGCGGAGCAGGTCGGGGCGGTCGGTGAGGATGCCGTCCACGCCCAGGTCCATGAGCTTCTCCATCATGGGCCGCTCATCCACCGTCCACACGTGCAGCGCCTTCCCCAACGCGTGCGCATCCTCGACGAGCTTGCGGTCCACCACCTCGGTCCCACCGAACTCCCACGGGATGCTGAGCAGATCAAACCGCTCCTCCCGCGGCAGCTCCGCACCCCCGCGCGACGACATCACGAAGAGCATCACCGCCTCCTCGGGATACCAGTACGCACACTGGGGAAGTCGCGTTTGCAGCTCCGCGGCGCGCTCCACGTCCACGTGGCCAATGCACACCCGCTCCACCGCGTCACGACGACGGATGAGCGCCGCGAAGGCGTCCTGGAACTCCGCGTCCCCCACCTTCAGCTCGATGTTGATGTGCTTGTCCGGAAACGCCCTCAGCACCTCTTCCAGCGTGGGGATGGTGACGCCCTGGCCCCGCCACCCTGGCATGTGCCAACCCGCGTCCAGCGCCTGCAGCTCGCGCAGCGTCAGCGCCGAGACCGGTCCGCGGCCGTTGGTGGTGCGGTCCAGGGTGTCGTCGTGGATCACCATCACGTGGCCCTCGCGCGAGGGTCTGACGTCCAGCTCCAGGATGTCCGTGCGCCACTTCCGTACGGCCTGCTGGAACGCCGCCAGCGTGTTCTCCGGCGCCACCAACGCGCCCCCACGGTGCGCCGTGTGCGCAAAGCGCGGCAGCGTGCGGAGGTAGGGCTTCATGGCGGGGGATTGTAGCGCCGGACGGGACGCTTCACAGCGGCGTGATGGTCAGGTTGTCCACGAACACCTCGGTTTCCCAGTTGCCCACCGCAAAATGGTCGTGGCCGGGGCCGAAGAGCGGGTCGTCGTCGGTGAGGGAGAGGAACGGCTGGCCGTCAATGGACCAGGACAGCGTGTTGTCCTTCCGCTCGATCGTCCAGTGGTACTTCTGGTTGGGCACCACCTTGACGTCGCGACGGGACGGATCCTGGTTCCGGTGCTCGTCCTTGCGCGCGATCTTGGACTGGCTGTTGCGCCACCCGCCAAAGATGAGCACGTAGGAGCTGGCCGTGTAGCTGCCGCGGTCCGGGTCAAACGTGCTCCCGTCGCCAAAGACCTCCACCTTGAGGTCCCCGTCGGGGCTGGTGGTCCAGATGTCCAGGTCCATGCGCACGTTGCGGGGCAGCACCTTCTTGAGCCACAGCGGGTGGTTGTAGCCGTTGCCGCCGTGCAGCGCGCCGTCCTTGATGTTCCAGTTGCCGCCCGTGTCCTTCCAGTCCGCGCCCAGCTCCGCGCGGTCAAAGTTGTCCGACCACGGCGCGGCCAGAGCATTGGGGTCCACGGGCGGCTTGCACGCCACGGGAAGGGTCAGGGCCAAGGTGAGGACGAGAGCGCGCGTGTTCATGTTGGCGCGTGCGTACCACAGGGCCGGCGCGTTATGTCACCGCCCCCGTGAAGGACAGCACCGTGACCACGCCCCCCGAGAAACCAACCGCCAAGGACGCGCCCTGGACCGTGGGCCGCGTGATGGCCTGGACGCGCGAGGAGTTCCAGAAGCGCAAGCTGGATAGTCCGCGGTTGGACGCGGAGATCCTGCTGGGGCAGGCGCTGGGGCTCACGCGCGTGCAGCTGTACATGGACTGGGAGAAGCCGCTGAAGCCGGAGGAGCTGACGGCGTTCAAGAACATGGTGCGTCGACGGGCGGCGCGGGAGCCGGTCAGCCTCATCATTGGCGAGCGCGAGTTCTACGGCCGTCCCTTCAAGGTCACCCGCGACACCCTCACGCCCCGCCCCGACACGGAGACGCTGGTGGAGGACGTCGTGCGTCGTCACCGCGGCAGGGAAGGGCTGCGCATCCTGGACGTGGGCACCGGCACCGGCTGCATTGCCATCACGTTGGCGCTGGAGCTTCCCGGCTCGACGGTGACGGCGGTGGACATCAGCGCGGGCGCGCTCGAGGTGGCGAGGGAGAACAGCGCCAGGCTGGGGGCCAACGTCGAGCTCCTGCTCAGCGACATGGACGGCGCGCTGGCCGCGGCGGCGCGATTTGACGTCGTGGTGAGCAATCCGCCGTACCTCACGGAAGCGGAATGGAAGGAAGCACCGCCGGAAGTCCGCGACTACGAGCCGCGCACCGCGCTGGTGGGTGACGACGTCGACGGGCTGGGGCATCACCGCGCGCTGGCGGGGAAGCTGTGGCCGCGCGTGCTGTCCGGCGGCGGACTGTGGGCCGAGCTGGGATGGAAGCAGGGGCCCGCCGCGGTGACGCTGTGGAAGGACCTGGCGGGGGCCGCCGACGTGACGCTGCTGCAGGATCTCGAGAAGCGGGACCGCGTGGTGCGCGTGACCCGCTCCTGAGCACAACCCACCACCCACACCTGTTGATCCCATACCGTGATCCCGTGGCTCCGACGCTGCGCCGCGCGGATCCACTCCCGGATGAATCCGTTCGATCCGCAGGTTGCGCCAGTGGATGGCGAGCGGGTTGTCGTCGGAGTGGTCCGGGTGGCTCGCCGGGAGCACGGAAAATGGATGCGCTGTTGATCAAGGGGGGCAGGCCCCTCCAGGGCGATGTTGTTGTCTCAGGTGCCAAGAACGCGGCGTTGCCGGTGTTGTGCGCGTGCCTGCTGAGCGGAGAGCGCGGCGTGGTGCAACGGGTGCCACGACTCTCCGACGTGGAAACGCTGCTGCGCCTCTTCGAGCACATGGGTGTGAGCAGTGAGTGGCGCGGGGAGGAAGAGGAGGTCCTCGTCGACGCGCGCACGATCCGCGTGCCCGAGGCGCCGTATGAGCTGGTGAAGACCATGCGCGCTTCCGTGCTGGTGCTGGGGCCGCTGGTGGCTCGCATGGGGCGGGCGCGGGTGAGCCTTCCCGGCGGGTGCGCCATTGGCGCGCGACCCATCGACCAGCACCTCAAGGGTCTGCGTGCGCTGGGCGCGGAGGTGCACGTGGAGCACGGTTACGTCGTGGCGCGCGCGCGCAGGCTGGTGGGGACGCGCTTCGTCTTCGACCTGCCCACGGTGACGGGGACGGAGAACGTCATGATGGCGGCCACGTTGGCGCGTGGGACCACGGTGCTGGAGAACGCGGCGTGCGAGCCCGAGGTGGAGGACCTGGCCGCGGCGCTCAATGGCATGGGTGCGCGGGTCAGTGGCGCGGGGACGCCGCGCATCGAGATCGAGGGTGTCGACGAGCTGCATGGGCCGGATCACAGCATCATCGCGGATCGCGTGGAGGCGGGAACGTTCCTGGCGGCGGTAGCGGTGGCCGGTGGCGACGTGCGGATTCGTGGCGCGGTGCCGGGTCACCTGCAGCCCGTGATCCAGAAGGTGCGTGAGACGGGCGTGCGCGTGGAGGCCGCCCACGACGGGACCCTGCATGTCCACAGCACCGGTGAGCTGCGTTCCGCGGACATCACCACCGCGCCCCATCCCGGATTCCCGACGGACATGCAGGCGCAGATGATGGCGGCGTTGACGGTGGCGACGGGAACATCACGGGTCACGGAGACGATCTTCGAGAACCGCTACATGCACGTGCAGGAGCTGGTGCGTCTGGGCGCGGACATCTCCGTCGACGGAGCCACCGCGGTGGTGCGCGGGGTGAAACGGCTGACTGGCGCACCGGTGATGGCCACGGACCTGCGCGCGAGCGCTTCACTGGTGCTGGCGGCCCTCCGCGCCGACGGAGAGACGCTGGTGCAGCGCATCTACCACCTGGACCGCGGGTACCATGCGCTGGAGCGGAAGCTGTGTGGACTGGGTGCGCGGGTGGAGCGACTGCGTGAGCTGCGGTTGGCTGCCTAGGCTCACTCGTCGACGGGGCGGAAAAGTTCCGGCTGCTCCAGCCCACTGCCCACCGGCGGCGTCTTCCCCAGGTGCGCGTAGGTCAACCTCGTCGCCATACGGCCGCGCGGCGTGCGCGTCAGGAAACCCTCCTGGATGAGGTACGGCTCGTACACGTCCTCGATGGTCTGCGCTTCCTCGCCCACCGCGGCAGCCAGCGTCTCCAGTCCCACCGGACCGCCGCCAAACTTGTCGACGATCGTCGCCATCAGCACGCGGTCCATGTCATCAAAGCCCTTCTCATCCACTTCCAGCCGACCCAGCGCGGCCCGCGCCACCGTCATGTCCACGACGTCACGGTTGTCCACCTCGGCGAAGTCCCGGATGCGACGCAGCAGGCGGTTGGCCACGCGCGGCGTGCCACGGCTCCGGCGCGCAATCTCCTCCGCGCCCTTGGGCTCCAGCTTCATCCCAAGGATCCCCGCGCTCCGCAGCACGATCTTCTTCAGCTCCTCGACGGTGTAGAAGCCCAACCGCGCCACGTACCCGAAGCGGTCGCGCAGCGGGCCGGTGAGCAGACCCGTGCGCGTGGTGGCGCCAATCAGCGTGAAGCGCGGCAGAGCCAGCGGGATGCTCCGCGCGTGCGGTCCCTCCCCAATCACGACGTCAAACCGGAAATCCTCCATCGCCGGGTACAGGTTCTCTTCGATGACCGGTGACAGCCGGTGGATCTCGTCGATGAAGAGCACGTCGCGCTCCTTCAGCGACGTCAGGATGCCCGCCAGGTCCCCCTTCTTCTCGATGGCTGGGCCGCTGGTGATGTGGAAGTCCACGCCCATCTCGCGGGAGATGATCGTCGCCAGGCTGGTCTTGCCCAGGCCGGGTGGGCCCCACAGCAGGATGTGCTCCAGCGCCTCACTCCGACGACGCGCCGCCTCACAGAACACGCGCAGGTTGTCCACCACCTTGGCCTGACCCACGTACTCGTCGAAGGAGCGCGGGCGCAGGAAGGTGTCGTTGACGGGCTCGTCGGGCTCGGTGCCGGCGTTGACCAGGCGGGGAGGGCGTTCAACCACGGGACATCACCTTGTGGGCTCGGGCTCCAGACCACTGCCGCTGAGCGGGGGCTCCTCGGCGGGAGGTGCGGTTTCGGGGCCGGGCTGCGTGGGATCCGCAGGAACCGGCGGGGCACTCTCTTGCGCGGATGGCGTCGGTGCAGGCGCCGGCTCCACCTCGGGCGCGGGGGGCGGCGTCACCACCGGCTCCTCCTTGGGCGCGGGCGCGGCGGGCGGCTCCGGGAACGTGGGCGGCGACTTCAGCGACGGACCAAACGCCTTCTCCACCGCCTTCGTGCGACCCAGCGTGGCGTACACGCCGTAGGCCACCATCCCCGCCGTCACCACTCCCAGGATGCCCACGCCCACGCCCACCGCGGCCACGTTGTGCGCGTTGAACGGGCTGCGCTGCACGCGGTCCACCGGCTCCGGGCCCAGCACCATGGTTGCGGCGATGAGAATCCACACAAGGGGGTCCAGCACGTGCGCCTCCGCTTCCGGGAGAATCAGGAGGCCCGCACCCTAGTGCATCCCCCGACGGGAGGGCAGGGCACCTGGAGCGCTCCCGGAAACCTCGTCGTCAATACCAGCTCCACGACGCACGTGCTGGTCCGCCGCCTCGGAATGTGACGCGGTTTTGTTGCGCGCGGCCCGCCGGTTGACCGACGTCCGTGCGTCGTAGGCAGGGGGGCGGATGGGTCCTCCGACATCGAGCGGAACACACATCGGCACACGTCGCGCCAACGTGCCCGCGCTGGTTCAAGCCGGGGTGCAACGTGATGAGCGCGCGCGCGTGGAAGCTGGTGCTGGTGGCGGTGGGGATGCTGCACGGTTGCGGGGACATGGACACGCACGAGCACGAGGTGCACGTGGAGGCGGAGCCCGTTGACGACGGGAGCAACATCCTCCAGCAGGGCATCATTGACTGCTCCGAGCGCAGCGACACCGGCTACCGCAACGGCCAGTCCTTCGCCATCACGGTGGTCACCGTCGACGGAAAACCGGTCGAGAAGCGCACCGCGAATGCGTACTACGTGATGCAGCAGGCGGCGGCGCAGGACGGTGTGTCCATCCGCATCGTCAGCGGTTTCCGGACGATGGACCAGCAGGAATACCTGTACGGCTGCTACGTGAACTGCAACTGCAACAACTGCAACCTGGCGGCGCGACCGGGCTACTCCAACCACCAGAGCGGCCACGCGCTCGACCTCAACACCAGCACCGGGGGCGTCCTCAACTGGCTCAACAACCACGGCGCGGCATACGGCTTTGAGCGCACCGTCCCGAGCGAGAACTGGCACTGGGAGTGGTGGGGCGGCGGCCCCGGCGGTGGTCCGTGCGACGACGGTGGTGGCGGCGGAGGCGGTGGCGCTCGACGCCTGGTGGGTGTGGTCTACAACGCGGCGGAGGGCACCAGTGCGCGCATCCAGGGCGCCACGGTGCGACTGCTGCGCAACGGGCAGGAAGTCGACACCGCCACCAGCAACGACACCGGCTTCTGGGCGTTCAACGTCGACGCGGGCGACTACACCGTGGAAGCGCACAAGGACGGCTTCCAGGACAATTCACGTTCCGCCAGCGCGTCGCAGGACGGCGACAACTGGGCATCCATTGGCCTGACCCCCGCCGCCACGACGGTGACGGGCATCTACCGCGGCGTCATCTACAGCGGCGCCAACGTTGGCGAAGACCCCGTGGCCGGCGCCACCATCACGCTGTCCAACGGACAGACCGCGGTCTCCAGCAGCACCGGCGCGTTCCTCTTCGAGCTGCCTCCGGGCGAGATCACCGCCACCGCGACGAAGGACGGCTACACCACGGCCACGGTGACGAGGACGGTGACGGCCAACCAGACCATCTGGGGCTCCATGCGCATCACGCAGGTCTCGACGGTGGTGGAGCCCATTCCGGTGCCCAGCATCATTTCACCCGCGCTGGATACCGTCGTGGAGGGCGAGGGGGTGACGCTGCAGTTCACGCGCGTGGCGCACTCCCAGCACCCGGACATCAGCTACGAGGTCGAGCTCTACGCGGGCACCACCACGACGGGCACGCCGGTGATGTCGCTGACGTCGGCGCAGGGGGCGGATGCGGTGATTGTCGTCGGAGTGCCGGTGCCATTGGCTGCCGGAGCGTATGCCTGGCGCGTGCGTGCGGTGGATCCCGACGAGGACGGGCCCTGGTCCAACGCCGCCACGTTCTCCGTGCGTGAGCCCGCGGCGGGGACCAGCACGTCCAGCTCGTCGAGCAGCAGCAGCAGCACCGGTGGCACCTCGACGTCGACGAGCTCTTCCGGAGGGAGGTCTTCCAGCAGCGGCACGCCGGAGGAGAACACCCGCCCGTCGTCTTCGTCGTCGTCGGGTGGCATTGTGGACGAGGAGCGGCCGCCTGAGCAGGAGCCCGCACCGGTCACGACGTCCGACGAGGGGGACGAGTCCGCGGCCACGGGTTGCTCGGCGTCCCATGCGCCGCAGCGTGGTTTGGCGGGTGGGTTTGCGTTGCTGGGGCTGGTGCTGATCTGCTCGCGACGTCGCCGCTGAGCGGAATCACTCGCCGGAGTAGACGTTCCCGGCGAACTGACCCTTGACGTTGAAGTACAGCGTCTCGTCGACATCATGCTCGTCGGCGTAGATGGGAACCTCCACGGCGTAGCCCATCAGCTCCTTGCCGCGGCCATTGGCGCCTTCCTCGCGATAGATGGCGCGCCAGGAGAGGTCACCAAACTCCGCCTCGTCGTGGTGCTCCCGCTGCACGCCCTTCTTGAACTGCTCCAGCTTGCTGGCGATGGCCGCCTGCGCGTCGCGCGCCACGTCGCTCTTGCGCACGTCCTTGCTGAATCCCTCGCCGCCACCGGAATCTCCGGAGTCCAGGGTCTGTAGCCGGTCCAGCTGCGCGGCCTTGGTCATCCGCGCCAGGTCGGCGCCGGTCTCACCCGTGTTGCCCTCGAGCTCCTGCACGCTGATGCCCGCCTGGGAGAGGTCGCGCATGAACTTGTCGCGCTGGCCCGGGGCATACGATGCCTCCTGGTAGATCTCGATGACGCGTTCCTTCACCTTGGCCTTTCCCGCCTCGGTGAGACCGCGGAAGAATCCGGCCAGCGCTTCCGTCTCGCCGGGATTGAGCTTCTTGTCGTCGCCAGTGGTGAACAGCTCGTACATGCGGTTCAGCTTGGTGAGGGCATTCATCCGGGTCATGGGATCTCCAGGAAGGTTGGTTTCGCGGAGAATGGGAGTGCATTCCGTCGTCGTCAAGGACCGCGTTTCATCCTCCGAGGAGCTCCAACGGCAGGACCAGCTCGGAGACCACGCCACCGCCGGACTTCACGAGCACCAGCCGCAGCTGCCCCGCCCCGACGCCACGCAGGAACTCCACCACCCCCTCCGCCACTCCGGGACACCCGGGCGCGGCATCCGTTCGCAGCGGCAGCGACGTGGGACGCACCTCACTCCCCGGAATGCCCTGCAACACCAGCTTCACTTCGTGACCGCCGCCACCTGTCTCCGGTGCCGCGTTGAGCACGCCCCCGTCGACGAAAACCTGCACCCGCAGCCACAACCCCTGCGCGCTTGTCATCTGCGGCGGCAGGTTCGCCTCCATCCGCACGGCGCCCGGTGACGACGGAGACGCAGCCTGCACCTCCACCCAGCGCTCACTCCCCTTGAGGCGCACCTTGGACGCATTGGCACCCAACGGCACCGCGCCGACGAGCGTCTCCACCATGCCCACGGCGGGAACGCGCATCCACGCCATGGATTCGCCCTCGACTTCCACGCGATGCCGGACCCTTGGCGTCACTACCACCGTCGAGATCGGCATATCCACGCGCGCCATTCGCCGTGTTTCCGCCGGGCCGGCGCACGCGCGCACGCCCTCCGTCCACAGCGACGAGAGATCCTGCCTGGGGCCCGGTGATTGCGGTTCCACCTGCAGCCACGCACCCTCGCGCTGGTCCATGCGCACCGTGAAACCGGCGGGCAGAGTGCGTTCACGCAACGCGCGCTCAAGGAACGGCACGGATTCACCGCGGTCCGCGCGCGGCTCTCCCCGGTGGAGGATCATCTCCGTCACGCCCAACTGACGCACCAGCTCGTCGGTGCGAGAGAGCGGGAATGAAGGCAGCAGGTAGCGCAGCGCCAATGCCAGCGGTGGTTCCACGCCGGAATAGCCGTTCGCCGTCGTGCGCCCATGTTTCACGGTGTTGAGATCGTGCTGCGCGCTGCGCCAGTAGAGACGGTACGGCACTTCGAGAATGGGTCCGGGGCTGTCGCTGTCCTTGAGTGCGCGGAGGATAGGACCCATGTCTCCTCCGTCGGGAAGCGGGAAGGTGGGGTAGCTGCGCGGCCACACGTCCAGCGCACACGCCGCCGCCATCAGAAGCCCAACCGGAGCAGCGCGCGCGTGAAGGCGGGTCATCCGTGCCGTCGTCACCGCGGCTCCCACGGCGAGCATCAACAACGTCAGACCGTAGAAGCGACTGGGCACCCGCAGACCCGTGAACCCCGGCACGTAGTGGTAGAGCAGCGAGTACGGATACGCCGCCGACGGACCACCCGGCCCGGGCCCGAAGGAGAGCCAGACGGACAAACCCGCGAGCAGCAGGGACGCCCAGACCACCGCGGCCTGGTCCACCACGACCTTCTCCCCACGACGACGTCGCAGGATCAGCTCGAGGAGCAACACCAGCGCACCCAACACCGTGAGCGCAGGCGCCACGCGACCAGGCCACGCCGCGTCCTCCGGATTGTGCGACTGCCGCATTCCCGACGGCGGAAGCATGAGATTCGGCGGCAACTGCCGGTGACTGTCCGCACGGGCGGCGAAACCGCGGATCTCCTGGATGTTCCGTTGGAACCCCAGCTCCTGGGAGACGCGGTGGTAGTGCCCCAGCGGAATCACCAACAACGCCCCCGCCACGACGAGGCCACCGCTCATGAACCGCAGGTCCTCGCGAATGCCCGTCACGCCACGCACCACGAACACGACGACAACGCACGGCACCGCGAGCGCCATGGCGAAGAGGCCCAGGTAGCTGCACGAGAGGACCTGCAGGGCCATGCCCGCGGCGGCGAGGATCCAGCCCCATCCACGTCGTGACGAGCCGCGCACCACCCACCAGAGCCCCAGGAATCCCAACGGTGCGCCATACGCCTGGTGCATCTGCACGTGCATGGAGTGCACGAGGTGGAACGGCCCGAACGCGTACACCACGCCCGCCACCATCCCCGCGGTGAGGCTCCCCGTGACGACGCGCCCCAGCACCGTGGCGGCGAGCGCGCTGAAGAACAGGCCGGCCACCATGTACGCGTTGTGCAGCGCAATGGGATCCGGGGTGAGGATCCACAGTGGCACGCCGTACCAGACGGTGCCGAGGAAGCTCTCCGAGAACGCCAGCGTGTCCTCGTGCGGGTGGAAGATGGGCGTGTCCCAGACCTTGCCCCACTGGAACGTCGCCACGCTGCGGAAGACGTGGTCCAGCAGGGCGGCGTTGAGGAGCGGGTCGCGCTGGTCGCCAGGGACGTGGGTGGAGAGCTGTTGGGGCAGCGGCCACGCGTAGCGCACGGCCATGAGCAGGAGCGTGATTGACGCCGCCACCCAGCCCAGCACCTGCCTCGTCCGCGTCGACATCACCATGACGTGCACACATCCCCCGACGGCGGGGGGCACATCAAGCGCGCTGCCGCATCCGCGCCACCAGGCGTTCCAGTGCGGCCTTCATCTCGCTCGCGGGCGCGTGGTGTCGACGACCATGACCGGGAAGCACCCACTCAAAGCGGTTATCCAGCAGGCGCTCCATGGACCGCGTCTGCTCCGCCCACGAGTACCAGCACACACTGCGCGACGCGTGCAGCTCGTTCTCGTCGTCGTCCCACCACAGGTGATCCCCGGTGAAGAGGTACGTGTTGCGGTAGAGCAGGGCGGTGCTGCCACGGGTGTGGCCGGGCACGGGGATGGCCAGCAGGTCGTCATCCAGCGCCACCGGATCCGTGCCCTCCAGTTGCCGCTCGACGTCACGCGTGCCCGGGTGCACGTCCGCGCGGTGCAGGATCCGCTCGCAGTGGAACCGTGCGTGAAGCTTCGCGTGATCCGCCACGTCGTCGGCGTGGGTCAGGAACATGCGGGAGATGCCGCCCAGTTCCGTCATGCGCTCCATCAGCCCGCGCACCGCGCGCGGCGAATCCACCAGCACGTTTCCCCGCTCCCGACGCACCAGGTAGCTCGTGGCTCCGTACGAGGACTCCGAGGCGAAGCCACAGTCGTAGATCTCGTCGACAATCCGCTCGGGCAGGGCCTTGGCCGCGGAGGTGACGTCGTGCTTCTGCGCGCTGCCGATGGAGGCCACCGGGCAGGTCACCAGGGCCAGCAGCGCGCGGCGCGTCTCCACTTCGTTGGAGGGTTGGTGGTGCACATAGGACTGCCCGCGTGACGACGCGCCAAAGGTCCCGGGTGCCAGCTGCCGGCAGCGGTCGCAGTCGATGCACGAGCTGTCCACGAAGAAGTCGCCGGGGACGTTCTCCGGCAGGCGGTGGTCGGCGCGGGCCATGCTTTGGGCTTAGCAAAGTGGAGGGCGCTGGTCCGGCGCGGCAGGGCTGGTTAAGAAGGGCACCCCAACCAAGGACGGTGACATGGGCTTCCTGGCGGCAGCGGTTCAGATGACGAGCATTGGCGACGTGGCGCACAACCTCTCCACCGCGGAGCGCCTCATCGAGAAGGCAGCCACGCGCGGGGCGGTGCTCATCAGCCTCCCCGAGAACTTCGCCTTCATGGGCCCCAGCGAGCGCGAGAAGCTGGCCATGGCCGAGCCGCTGGACGGTCCCATCATCACGCGCCTGCGCGAGGCGGCCCGTCGTCACAAGGTCACGCTGACCCTGGGGGGCTTCCAGGAGCGCTCCAACGACCCCGAGCGTCCCCACAACTCGCACGTCGTCATCGGGCCCGACGGAAACGTGGTGGCCAACTACCGCAAGGTGCACCTGTTTGACGTCGAGCTTGCGGACGGCTCGGTCCACAAGGAGAGCCGTCACACCATGCCCGGCACTTCGGTGGTGACCTGCGCGCTCCCCGCGCCCGTCAACGCCACGCTGGGCCTCTCCATCTGCTACGACCTGCGCTTCCCCGAGCTGTACCGCAAGATGGTGGAGCGCGGCGCCCGCGTGCTCCTGGTGCCCGCGGCCTTCACGCTGCACACCGGCAAGGATCACTGGGAGGTGCTGCTCCGCGCCCGCGCCATCGAGAACCTCTCGTACGTCATCGCCGCGGCGCAGTTCGGGAAGCACAACGACAAGCGCGTCACTTGGGGCAAGTCGATGATCATCGATCCCTGGGGTTCGGTGATCGCGCGCTGTTCGGATCGCGAGGACGTGTGCGTTGCGGAGATTGACCTGGACTACGCGCAGGAGCTCGGGAAGGGGCTGCCCTGTCTCACGCACCGTCGGCCGGACGTCGTCGAGAAGGCATGAACGGCGACTCGCAGCACCTGAGGCTGGCGGGCGTCACCACGGTGGGGATGACGCCGCGCCGGGGTCCCAACACCGCGTTCTTCTTTGACCCGCACCGCCTGGCGCTTCCGTGCTGGGCGCTGGCGCTGGAGGGTCGGGAGCCCGCGCTGCTGGTCACGTTGGACCGTCACCTGGACCAGGTCCCGCCGCAGGACGTGGCGGCCATTCCTCGTCGGGAAGACGGGTTGCGGGCCCTGGATGAGCACGCGCGCTGGCACCTCAGCACCCGCAATGACGACCACGTCATCGCCGCCATGGAGGCCGGCCTGATTGGTGACGTGGTGGCCATTGCGCGCACGCGGCTCTCCAACGTGATGCCGGGAACGGAATGGCTGGACCGCGCGGGTCGGAGCCACCATGTCCTCATGGTGCCCACCGTGCAGCGCCTCTCCGACGGCTTCCTGGGCGCCCCCACGACGGAGTGCGAGCGGCTGCAGCAATGGCTCTCCCGCGGCGGCCCGGTGATCCTCGACGTGGACCTGGACTGCTTCACCACGCAGAGCGACGCCGACCCCACCACGGTGATTCCGTGGCCCGCCCATGTCGTCGAGGAGTTCCTGATGCCCGAGGGCGCGGATGCCTTCTGGGACGCCATCCTGGCGCGCTGCGTGGCGCTCACGTTCGCGCGGGAAGCGTTCCACTGCGGCGGGTTGCGCGCGGAGGCGGAGCTGTTCCGGACGGTGGTGGAGGTGTTGTTCGGGAGGGTGTTGGGCGTCCCGCCGCCGTGAACGTCAGCGCTCCGTGGAGGGACGGCCGACCTTCTGCTTCAACGCGCGAACCTTGGGGTCCACCGCGCGCGAGGGATAGCGCGAGAGGAACTGCGCCAGGTCCTGCCGCGCCTCCTCCATCCGACCCAGCTCCGCCTGGCAGCTGGCACGCCAGAAAAGCGCGTCGTCATTGAGGGAGCCCAGCTCACCGGTGAACACCAGCGCGCGGCTGTAGTCCTCCACGGCGGAGGCGCAGTCATGGAGCTCATCCCGCGCCAGGGTCCCGGCGATGTAGCTGGCATCCCGCGCGCGGCGGCTGTTGGGATACGCCTTGGCAAACTCGCGGCACCGCGACGCCGCATCCGCGCCCCGACGCGCCAGCACGGACATCTCGCACGAGAGGAACATCAACCCTTCCCGGTGCTCCGCCACGCGCTCCACGGCGCCATCCACCACGCTGAGCAGCTCCGCCGAGGGATGCTGCAGGCCCGCGGTGCGCACCACGTCCAGCGCCGCGGCCACCTCCCGCGGGTCCGCCGAGGACAACATGGCCACCGCCTCCTCCGCCGCGCGCACCGGCTCACCACGCGCCAGGAGCGCACGGGCCGCTTCCACGCGCGGGAAGGCCGCCACCATCTCAACCACCACGCTGGCCTGCGCGGGCTCCGCGGGCACCGACGGCAGCGGCTCCATGGGGCGGGCCGCAGCGACGGAAGGAGCATTGCGCGTCCGGTTCCTGGGCTCGGGACGCGGCGTGGCCGCCTTGGCCACCACGGTGGGCTGCGCTGGCTGCAGCGCCTCCACCACGGGCTGCTCCGCCACCACCGACGTCACCACCGCGGGCGGGGCGGGCGGCGCCACCGGAACCACGGGGGCCACGGCCACATCCGCCGGAGGCGCCCACACCGGCCTCTGCGACGAGGTGGGTTCCAGCATCAACGCCAGCGCCGCGCCCGCCAGCGCGGACATGCCCAGCGCGGGAATCAGCAGCGGCCGACGGTCCAGCCAGCGACGGCTCCGGTGGTTCTCATGCGCCAGCGCCTCTTCAAACCGCTGCAGCGCCAGGGCACGCGCACCCGCGGAGGGCTCCGGCGCACGGGCGGAACGGGCCACCGCGCGCACCGCGGAGACCTCCCGCAGCCGCGCCGCGCAGCTCACGCAGCCTTCCACGTGCGTGGCGGGCTCGGAGCCGGCGGGAAGCTCACCGCTGGCCAGCTCCCACAGCTGGGACTCTTCCAGGTGCCTCATCCCCCGGACTCCTTCGCGGTCAAGGCCAGGTGGCCTGAAAGGACTGGGTCCTTTCGCGCCAGCGTCTCAAATTCCCGCCGCGCATGGAAGAGCCGCGTGCGCACCGTGGCGGGGGGGATTCCCAGCATCTCGCTGATTTCCGGCGCCTGCAGCCCCTGGATTTCACTGAGGACGAAGACGGTCCGCTTCTTCTCGCTGAGGCCCTGCAGCACGCGGTGCACGGCGGAGCGGGTGCGCTTGTCGCGCAGGGCCTCGTCGGGGGCGGGGGGGCGCAGCGCTTCCACGGCGCCACTCCGGGCCTCCTCCTCCACCGCGTCCTCCGTCTTCTGCCAGAAGCGCAGCTTGCGCCGGTAACCCAGGGCCACGTTGATGGCCAGGCGCGTGAGCCACGTGGAGAACTTGCTGCGACCCTCGAACCGGTGGATGGACCGGTAGACCTCCAGGAAGACGTTCTGCACCACGTCGTCCATGTCCGCCTGGTGCCGGACCAGGTGGTACACGCAGCCCTGCACCCAGCCCTGGTACTTGGTGAACAGCTCCCGGTACGCCGCCTGGTCGCCCGCCTGGCAGCGCGCCACCAGGGGCTCCACGGGGTAGGCGGCTTCCAGCGGCTGGGCGAGCGGAGCGGCAAGGGACTGCGAGACCATGGGTGCTTCCACAGGCTTGGGGGTCTCGACTCTGTGGCCCGGGCGGGGCGGTTTGTTCATGATCCCGTGCTCACCCCCCACGCCCCACCTCCATTGTCCCACCTGCGGACGCCATGGTAGAGCACGCGCCCCTTCTCGACGCCAGCAACCGTTCCGGTGCCGGCAGCGGGGGCTGGGCTGCGGCGCGCGGGACGACGCAGCGGTCCGGTTGGGGGAGACGCGGGAGCGGGCCGTCGGTCATGACCACCTTTGACCAGGTCAACGAGGACCAACTCAACGCCCTGTTGGACCTGGCGCCAGAGGTGGGTACCGCGCTGGGCCTGGTGGAGCGTGACGACCAGTGGCCCGACCCCTCGGACGCCGCGGTGCAGCAGTCGCACGCCACGCTGCGGGAGTGGTCCAAGGCCTTGTCCCGGCTCCCGGAGGTGGACCTCAACCCGGATCAACGCCTGGACCGCAGGGTCTTCCAGGCCCACCTGGAGCTGGTGGAGTTCACCGACCAGGAGCTCAACTCCCGTCGTCATGACCCGGACCTGCTGACCCGCGCCGGCTGGACGCTGTTCCAGCAGCTGCGCAGCACGTTCGTCCCGGCGGAGCAGCGCTTTTCCAACCTGGCCGCGCGCCTCAATGGCCTGGGGGAGTACCTCACGCGCGGCCGCGCCGCCGTCACCGACCCCGACGCGTTGTGGCTGGAGGTTGCCAAGGAGGTGGCCGCTGCCACGCCGGGCCTGTTTTCCGCGGTGAAGGCCTCCGCGCGGGAGGAGGACATCCCCGCCACCCTGCGTGACGAGGTGGATGCCGCCGCGGCGCGTGCCGGTCAGGCGGTGGCGGATCACACGCTGTGGCTGCAGGGCCTCTCTCCGTCGGCCAAGCCGCGCTGGGTGCTGGGGCCGGAGCGTTTCGCGGAGCTGTGTCGACGACGCATGCTGGGCCGCACGCCGGAAGAGCTGCTGGAGTTCGGCGAGAAGTACGTGCTGGAGTACCAGGCGGAGCGCCGGCGGTTTGGTCGACGGATCATGCGCGAGGACCCCGTGAAGGGGGCGCTCAAGAAGCTGCGCTCGGATTGTCCCAGGACCTTCCCGGAGGCGTTGGACCGCGTGCGTGAGGCGGTGAGCGCGGCGCGCAGCTTCGTGCAGGCCAATGACCTGTGTCCGCTGCCGGGGCGGGAGCTCCTCCTCGTCGACGAGACGCCGGCGCCCTTCAGGCCGCTGGTTCCCTTCGCGGCGTTGCAGTGTGCTCCCAAGTTCGCCCCGGAGCAGACCAGCATCTACATGGTGACCCCGCCGGTGGCCGGCGCCAGCCTGGAGGACTTCTACCAGGCCGACCTCGAGAACACCGCGGTGCACGAGGGCTACCCCGGTCACCACCTCCAGCTCTCCATTGCCAACCTGCACACCGGTCTGCTGCGCGACGGCGTCCCGCTCGGCTTCTTCGCCGACCAGAGCGCGGGTTGGGCGGTGGAGACGGTGGAGGGCTGGGCGCACTACGCGGAGGAGATGCTGCGGGAGGCCGGCTTCCGCGACAGCGACGCCGCCCACATGCAGATCGCCCACGACGCGCTCTGGCGCGCCCACCGCGTCGTCATTGACGTGGGCCTGGCCACCGGCAACATGACGGTGGAGCAGGCGGTGGCCCGGCTCGTCGAGGACATCGGGATGCCGCGTGCGGCCGCGCTGGCGGAAGTCCGACGCTACACGCGCACGCCCGGCTACGCGCTCTGCTACCTCCTCGGCAAGCACCTCATGTTCGAGCTCCGCCAGCGCGCGCGGGTGCTGTGGCGCTCGGATTTCACGCTCCGTCGCTTCCACCAGCTGGTGCTGACCACGGGCAACGTGCCCATGCACTTCATCGCCAACCAGCTCGAGCTGGGCGGCTACACGGAGTGACGTCGTCGGGTCACGGGCGTTCCGTGGTCAGAACGGTCGCGTTGCCGGCAGCCTTCCGTCGGCGCGGGCCGCCTTGGCGTCCTCGCAGGTGGCCCCGTCGCGCGCGCGGATCATCTGGAACCAGCTGGCCTTGGGGTTCTCGTCGGGGCGCTGCTTGGTCTCCCCCGCGTAGTTCTTCCCCGCCACCACCAGCGTGGAATCCAGCAGGTTCTGCTGCAGCCTCTCGGTCTGGACCAGCCCCACCAGCTCGTCGACGGAACGCGCCACGCCGTGCAGCTTCCAGATGGACCGGTTGACGATGTACCCCTCGCCCTGACCAAAGCTCGTCTCCAGGTGCACGGTGACGCCCGGTTTCCCGTCGCCATCCTCGTCAAGCATCCACGTGCTCTGCGGCTCGGACTGGTAGTCATCCTTGTTGGGCAGCGGCGTGTTGAACGGGTCCGGCAGGTTCTGCACGCCCCACACGTCGGGAATGACGTCGGTGTCCAGGGTCCCGCCCGCGTGATCCACGTGCATGTTCAGGATCACCGGCCGCAGCGCGTGTAACGTCTCCTCGGTGAACGTGCTCTTCTGTCCCTCCACCTCGAAGATGTCGTCCCAGCACCAGCGCAGGTCCATGGTGTACGTGCCGGAGTCCGCGTTCCACGTGATGGTGATGACGCGTCCACCGTTGGCGCCCGCGTTGCGCTCCCCCACCACGCCGGTATCCACCACCGTGGCAAACTCCAGCTGCCCCACCCACGTCCCCGCCAGCTGCCCCTCCTCGAGCGGCACCGGGGTCACGCCAATGTCCGAGCTGTAGGTCTTCTTGGGCTGGGGCAGGAGGTCACAGGCCGCCAGGAGCAGGGGCAGCAGGCAGGCGCGTCTCATGGCCGCGGATCATGGTTCCCGTCCCGGCAAAGGACAAGCCGCAGCGCGCGGAACGCTTGCACACCGCGCCCCGCTCAGGTTGAGTGCGCCCCCCGTCAACGGAGGCAGTGAGGTCGTCATGAAGGTCCTTGGCTACAACGGTGCCCTCGAGGGCTATCCCGGAAAGTTCGGCGCGGGTCATGACTCCGCGGCGGCCATCGTGGTCGACGGCGAGCTGGTGGCCGCGTGCGAGGAGGAGCGTTTCAACCGGGAGAAGCACTCCGGTCGCTTCCCGCGCCACGCCATCGAGTTCTGTCTCAAGGAGGCGGGCCTCAAGTCGCTCGAGGAGGTGGACCTGATTGCCTACTACTGGTCCTACCCGCTCATGTTCCGCCAGGAGATGCTGACGCAGAACCAGGGCAGCATGAACGTCCTTGAGAAGCTGGGTACCTGGACGGTCCTGCGCACCATGCAGACCTTCAACAAGCTCGCCGGCTACGACAACGAGAAGAGCCGCAAGGCCTTTGAGCGCGACGCGGGCATCACCCTGCGTGAGAAGCAGTGGGCCGCCGTTCCTCACCACCTCTGTCACGTCGGGAGCACGTTCTATGACTCACCGTTCGAGGAGGCGCTGTGCGTGACGCTGGATGCCTCCGGTGAGAGCAGCAGCAGCATGGTGGCGGTGGCGCGCGGGACCAAGGTGGAGACGCTGCACGAGGTGCTGGTCCCCAACAGCCTGGGCTTCCTCTACATGTTCGTCACCGACTACCTGGGCTTCACCCCCGGCAGCGACGAGTACAAGGTGATGGGCCTGGCGCCCTACGGTGACCGCTCCGCCTACCGCGACTTCTTCCGCACCGTGGTGCGCCGCCATGACGACGGAAAGTACGAGGTGGACCAGGGCCTGATGGTCCAGATGATGGCCACGTTGGACCGCAGCGGCGTGGGCGTGTTCCCCCCCGCGCTGACCGGGCCGCTGGGCAAGCCGCGCAAGGAGAAGGACCCCATTGAGCAGCGGCACATGGACATCGCCGCGTCGCTGCAGGAGTGCCTGGAGGAGACGGTGCTGCACTCCCTGGCGCGCCTGCAGAAGCAGACCGGGATGAAGAACCTGTGCATGGCCGGCGGCGTGGCGCTGAACTCGACGATGAACGGCAAGATCGCGCGGAGCGGCCTGTTTGACGGCGTCTGGATCCACCCCGCCGCCCACGACGCGGGCTGCAGCGTGGGCGCCGCCCTGGTGGGCTACCACAACCTGCTCAAGCAGCCGCGCCACTTCCAGCAGAAGCGTCACCGCTACCTGGGCCCCGCCCACGACCACACCGCGGTGGAGTCCGCGCTCAAGGAGTACGACGAGAAGATCACCCACGTCCGCCCCGCCGACCTCTCCGCCACCGTGGCCCAGGCCATTGCCGACGGGAAGGTGGTGGGCTGGTACCAGGGCCGGATGGAGTGGGGTCCGCGCGCGCTGGGCAACCGCAGCATCCTGGCGGACGCGCGTCGCGACGACATGAAGGACATTGTGAACCACGCCGTGAAGCTGCGGGAGGGCTTCCGCCCGTTTGCCCCCGCCTGCCTCGCCGAGAAGGCGCAGGAGTGGTTCGACCTCAAGGGCCTGCCGGACAGCCCATTCATGCTGTTCGTGGTCCCCGTCCACGAGGACAAGCGGACGAGGATCCCCGCGGTGACCCACGTGGATGGGAGCGCGCGTGTGCAGACGGTGAGCAAGGAGGACAACCCTCGTTTCCACGGCCTGATCAGCGCGTTTGAGAAGCTCACCGGCGTCCCGGTGATCATGAACACCAGCTTCAACATCAAGGGCGAGCCGATTGTGAACACCCCGGCCGACGCCATCCGCTGCTTCCTGGGCACGCAGATCGACATGCTGGTGCTCCACGACGTGATTGTGGAGAAGCGCCCCGAGGTGGCCGCGGCATTGGCCCAGGAGCGCAAGAAGGGCGACAGCGGCCGCGTGGTGGATGGCCGGATCAGCGCCGTGTAGGTGGTCCAGGATTTGAGGCCGGGGCCCCCACTCGCCCATACTGCGTGGGCATGACCACCGCGGCCTCTGCCACACCCGTGCTGGAGCGGTTTGGCAAGTACCAGCTGATCAAGAAGCTGGCGGCCGGCGGCATGGGAGAGGTCTACCTGGCCAAGCAGCAGGGGCCGGTGGGCTTTGAGAAGACGCTGGTCATCAAGCGCATGCTGACGCGGCACGAGGACAAGCAGTCCTACCGCGAGATGTTCTTCAGCGAGGCGCGCGTGGCTGCGCTGCTCAGCCACTCCAACGTGGTGCAGATCTTCGACCTGGGCGAGGAGGATGAGCACTTCTACCTGGCCATGGAGTACGTGCATGGCCGCTCCCTCCGCGACGTCATTGACGCCGCCAACGCCCGCGCCCAGCCCATCCCGCTGCAGCACATCCTGGAGATCCTGGTGCAGGTCTGCGCGGGGCTGCATTACGCGCACACGTTGAAGGACTCCTCGGGTCAACCGCTGCAGATTGTCCACCGGGACATCACGCCGCAGAACCTGCTGGTCAGCTTCCACGGCGAGGTGAAGATCATCGACTTCGGCATTGCCAAGAGCGCCATCAACGTGCACCGCACGGAGGCGGGGACCATCAAGGGCAAGTACGTCTACATGAGCCCGGAGCAGTCCGCGGGTGAGGAGCTCGACGGACGCAGCGACATGTTCGCGCTCGGCATCGTGGCGTACGAGATGTGCACGGGCCACAACCCGTTCCACCGCAACAGCGTGGTGGAGACGCTGACCGCGGTGCAGCGGGAGGAGCCCCCGTCGCTGGAGGGGGTCCGCCCCGACGTGGCGTTGCTGGCACCCGTGGTGCGTCGCTGCCTGGGAAAGTGGGCGCGGGAGCGTTTCCCCGACGCCAACGAGCTGCGCCTGGAGCTGATTGCGCTGCAGCAGAGCGGCCGGATTCCGCGCGCTGCCGGCACGCTGGCCGACTACATGGGCTCGTTGTTTGGCGGAAAGGCCGAGCACGAGGTCACGCCCGCGCCCAAGCCGCCCAAGGCCCCGGTGGTGCAGGAGGGGAAGACCGCCCCGGCGCGCGCCAGGGTTGCCGATGTGAAGCCCCCCACGGCCCAGTCGCCCGCCCCGGTCCGTGACAACCGCTCTCCCGACGACCCGCGCACCGTCTTGGAAGAGGCGTTGTCCCGTCCCGCGGGCGGCCAGTTCCGCCACGTCATCCCGGTGAAGGGCAACGAGGAAGACCTCTTCCCGGACACCGGCCCTACCGAGCTGGAAGGTGACGCCAGGGTCGCGCGGGCCATTGCCAACGGCGCCGTGGCTCCGTCGCAGCGGTCGTCGTCTGCACCGTCCAAGGCCCCCACGCGCACCGGTCTGATTGCAGCGGCGGCGGCAGCGCTCCTGGCCGTGGGCGGCGCGGTGGCGTGGTTCCTGATGCGCGCGCCGTGACGTCGTGACGGCAGGCGTACCGCGCGCAGCGGGTTTCCGCTGCCATGCTGCTCTGGATTGTGGGAGGGGAGGGGGCCGGACGCGGGAAGGTGGCCGCGCCCGGCGTGGGGTGCGGAGGAATCAGGTGCCAGCGCTGTAGTCGTTGGCGTACCGCTTCTGCTCCTCGGTGAGCTTGTCGATGCTGATGCCCATGGTGCCGAGCTTCATCATCGCCAGCTCCTGGTCCTGCTCCGCCGGCAGCACGTAGACGTCCGGCTTCATCTTCTTGCCCTCGGACGCCATCTTCACCATCGCCAGGAACTGGTTGGCGAAGCTCATGTCCATCACCTCGGAGGGGTGGCCCTCCGCGGCGGCCAGGTTCACCAGGCGGCCCTGGCCAATGACGTAGACGCGGTGGCCGTTGCTCTTGAGCGTGTACTCCTCGTTGTTGTCGCGCACGCGACGCACGCTCTTGGACATGTTCTTCAGCTGCACCAGGTTGAGCTCGCAGTCGTAGTGGCCGGTGTTGCAGACCACCGCGCCGTCCTTCATGGACGCAAAGTGCCGCTCGACGATGACGTCCTTCATGCCGGTGGCGGTGATGAAGATGTCGCCCACCTTGGCGGCCTCATCCATGGTCATCACCGTGTAGCCTTCCATGCGCGCCTTGAGGGCCGCGGTGGGCTTGATCTCGGTGACAATCACGTTGGCGCCCATGCCACGCGCGCGCATGGCCACGCCCTTGCCGCAGTGACCAAAGCCGGCCACCACGAAGTTCTTCCCGGCAATCAGCACCGAGGAGCCGCGCAGGATGCCGTCCAGGGAGGACTGACCCGTGCCGTAGACGTTGTCGAAGTCCCACTTGGTCTCGGAGTCGTTCACGCCGATGACGGGGTAGACCAGCTTGCCGTCGGCGGCCATGGCGCGGAGGCGCTGCACGCCGGTGGTGGTCTCCTCGGTGCCGCCGTGGATGGTCTTGGCCAGCTCCGGGTACTTCTTGTGCACCGTGAAGATGAGGTCCGCGCCGTCATCCAGGGTCAGCGTGGGCTTGGCTTCCACACACTTGTCGATGCACCAGTAGAACTCCTCGGTGTTCTGGCCGTGCCAGGCGTAGATGCTGGTTCCCTCGGCGGCGAGCGCGGCGGCCACGTCATCCTGCGTGGACAGCGGGTTGCAGCCGCTCCACACCACCTCCGCGCCGGCGGCGCGCAGCGTGCGGATGAGCACCGCGGTTTCCTTGGTGACGTGCAGGCAGCCGGCAATCTTGTGGCCCTTGAACGGCTGGTCCTTCTTGAACTTCTCGCGCAGGTGCATGAGCACCGGCATGCGGCTCTCCGCCCACTCGATCTTCAGGCGGCCCTCTTCCGCCAGCTTGATGTTCGCAACCTTGTAGTTCTGTGCGGTCATGTCTTCTCCTCAAATGGGGCCACGGAAGTGATCCACCCGCGCGGCGGGACGGCGCGTGGTGCCCGTTCGACGCGGGAAAGTCAAGCTGGAGCAAACCGTGGGGGGCCATTGGCAAGGGCCCGCGCCCGCGACACCGCCCGGAGCAACCGTCAGTAGTTGCACTTCAGGAGGTTGGCCTTGGCCGGCGTGAAATCCTGGTCGGCGCGGAAGGCGTCCAGGAACAGGTCACGCGCCCTCTCGTCCTCACCCTTGCGCAGCGCCATCTCACCGCCGGCGTTCATGGCCGCCACGAAGTTCCCGTCGGCGTCACGCACCTCCTGGAACTTCTGCTCCGCCTTGTCGAACGCGCCGGCCAGCTGGAACGCACGGGCCTGCAGGTACATGGTCCGCACGTGGAGCTTGTTGGTGGTGGTGGCCTTCTCCAGGTAGCTCTGCGCTTCCTTGGCGTTCTTCTTCGCCAGCATGGCCGCGCCCAGGTACATGCTGGCGCCCAGGTTGTTCTGGTCATCCGCCAGCGCCTTCTTGAGCAGGCTGAAGGCGTCGTCCAGCTGGTCGGCGTGGAACGCGGTGATGCCCTCCGAGGAGAACACCAGGGAGCGGTCGTTGTCGTCGGGCTTGGACTTGGTCCAGGCGGACCGGTAGGCCTGCGTGTCGCTGGGCGTCTCGGGGTAGTCGGTGAAGTAGAAGTGGTCGGTGCGGTGGAACGGGTCAATGTCCAGCACCTCACGCATCACCGCCGCGGCCTGCTGCATGTTCCCCGTCTCCGCGTGCAATGACGCCGCGCCCAGGTACGCGCGGACGTAGCGCGCGTCGTTCTTCATGACGTGGTTGTAGTTGCGGATGGCTTCCTGGTGCTGGTTCTGCTCGCGCAGCACGTCGGCCAGCATGGTGCGCACCGGTGCCTCCAGGTACGAGCCGGAGACCTGCGTCACCGCCTTTTCCAGCTTCTCCCGGGCCTCCGCCGCCGCGCCGCGCCGCTTGAACACGCGACCGGCCACATACAGCGCCGGCCCGTGGCTGGGGTCATCCTTGAGCGCCAGGTTGACGGCCTCCTCGGCCTCCTTCCACTTGCCGCGCTCTCCCAGCACAAAGGCCTGGTGCGTGTAGACGTCGCGCGCCAGCTCTCCGGCCTCGGTGCCCATGGTGTTGACCAGCTCGTTGAGCTGCTGCTCGGCCTTCTTGAGGTCACCCAGGCCCTGGTAGAGCACCTTGGCCAGCTGCAGCCGCGCCGCCACGTTCTTGGGGTCGATCTCCAGGACCTTCTCCAGGTTCTGCACCGCCTGCGGGAAGTCCCCCACCTCGACGAAGAGCCGCGCAATGGCCAGCAGCGTCTCCTTGTGGTCCTTGTCCTTGGCCAGCCGGGAGCGGAACTGGTTGAGCGCGGTCTTGAAGCGGCCCTGCTTCTGGTAGGCCTGACCCAGGATGTAGCTGGCGCGCTTGAGCTCCGGGTCAATGCGGATGGCTTCTTCCGTCAGCTTCACCGACTCACCGACGTTGCGGTCGAGATTGGTCTGGGCCATCAGCAGCTTGCTCTCGGCGTCCTGCGGCTCCAGGCGGAGCGCCTGCGCCAGCGCGGCCTGCGCGGCGTCAATGTTGCCGATCTTGAGCAGCAGGGCGCCATTGGCGCGGTGCAGGCGGGCACGACGAGGCGCCTTCTTGATGGCGTAGTCAATGCCGTCCATCGCGTCCTTGATGGCCTCCGCGTCGGTGCGACGCGAGGGCAGCAGCGCGAAGTTCTCCACGTACGCGCCAATGGCCTCGATGTTGTCGGGGTCCAGCACCAGGGCCTTGTGGAATTCCTCGTCGGCAAGGCGGTAGCCCAGCGTGGTGTCGTCGCGGAAGTACTTGATGCCCTTGATGACGTGCTCCTCGCTGGTGCCTTCCACGTCGGGGAACTGCAGGCGCCACATCTGCGCCCGACGGACGAAGATGTTGTCCGCCTCCACCGCCGCGGGCTTGAGGAACTTGTCCTTGTACATCCACCCCGTGGCGCCACCCGCACCCACCAGCAGCAACGCGCCCAGCGCAATCCACTTGCCCGCACCGCTGTCCTGCTTGCGGTAGACCACCTTCTGGGCCTTGCTGTCCGGCCCGCGGAACACCACGGCCAGGGAGCCGTACCCGGTGATGGGGCGGAAGTTGGTGTTGCCCTGGGCGGCCTGCGCGTCCTTGGTGATCTCACCCGCCTTGATCTTGTTGCGCACCTCGTCCTGGGTGAGGGGCCCGAGCATGGTTCCGTCGGGGAGCTTGATGCGCCACTCGCGCGCTTCCTTGCTGCCGGGCGCGGCGGAATCCACCGTGTCCAGCGCGGAGTCGAACGGGTCCGAGCCGCCACCGCCCGCCGCCGGCGCGGGGGAGAACGGGTCTCCGCCCCCACCACCTCCGTCGGGCGCTCCGCCGGGGGCCGCGGGAGGGGCGCCGGCCGGCGTGAAGCTGAAGGGGCTGCCCGCGGGCAGGTTTTTGCCGGACCCCGCGGGGGGCGGAGCGTTGAACGCGTCGCCGCCGGGCTTGGGACCGCCACCGCCAAACGGATCCGAGGCGGGCGCGCCAAAGGGGTTGGCGGGCTTGGCGCCAGCCGGAGGGGCGCCAAAGGGGTTGGGGGCCGCGGCGCCGCCGGGGGGCGGGCCAAAGGGGTTGGCCGCCGGAGCCGCGCCGAAGGGGTTGCTGGCGGGGGCGCCAAATGGGTTTGCCGGCGCGGCGGGAGCGCCC
>JBFMGU010000130.1:0-29637 GCA_040752415.1 Myxococcota bacterium | reverse complement strand
GTGGTGGGCCGGCCGGGGTGGGGGTGGGGGGGGGGCGGGGGGTGGGGGCGTGGGTGGGGAAAGGCCTCGCTCTTTCCCGACGGCAGGGCCTGGACGCCAAGAGGAAACAAAATGCCCCGGAGGCCCCTGAAGGGGGTAGCCTTGGCGCAGGTATGAGCACCGCCACCTCCCCGCCGCTCTTGCGGGTCGGCCGCACCGTGGGGGACTACGTCCTGCTCTCAGAGCTGGGACGCGGTGGCTTTGGAATCGTCTTCGAGGCCAAGGACCTGCGCGACAACTCCCGCGTGGCCCTCAAGACCCTGCGCGCCGACCTCTCCTCCGCCCAGGGCCAGCGCGCGCTCACCCGCTTCCTCCTCGAGGTGCGCGCCGTCCGGCAGATCAAGCACCCCAACGTGGTGAAGCTCATTGACGCCGGTCGCGTCGACGGCGACGACGGCAGCGTCCTGGCCTACTACGCCATGGAGCTGTTGCAGGGCGAGACCCTGGACCAGCTGGTGCGCACCAAGGGCCCCATGGACGCGCTCGCCGCCGCCAGCGTCATCCGCCAGGCCGCCGTGGGCCTCTACACCGCCCACGCGCAGGGCATCATCCACCGCGACATCAAGCCCGGGAACATCATGCTCGTCACCGGCGGGCGCGCGGTGGTGACGGACTTTGGCGTCTGCAAGATCCTGGAGCTGCAGAACGTGACCACCGCGGGCCAGGTGGTGGGCACCGCGCGCTACCTCAGCCCAGAGCAGTTCCTGGGCATCACCGTGGATGCGCGCAGCGACGTGTTCGCCCTCGGCGCGCTGCTCTTCTTCCTGCTCACCGGCGAGCACCTGCGCATCAGCAAGGACCTGGTCACGTTGAGTCGACAGGTCACGCGCGGTGAGGACGTCAAACGCGTCAAGGAACAGCCCAACCTGCTGCCCAGCTTCCGCAAGGTGCTCATCGTGGCGTGCGCGCAGGACCCGGCCCACCGCTACCAGAGCGCGCTGGACCTGGCCCATGCGCTCGAGGAGGCGTGCCTCAAGAAGGACGTGCTCAACCGCTTTGGCAAGGTGCTGGCCTCCGACCACACCCACCAACGCTCCGACCCCGACAAGACCGCCGAGGAGGCCGCGCCGGAGCGCACGCGCGTGGAGGACCAGCACGCCGTGAGCGTGGGGACGGATCCCGACCAGACCGTGCTCACCATGTCGCATTCCACGGTGATCACGCGCGGTGACGAGGCCGTCGTGTCGGTGGTTTCCGACGAGCACTCCCTCCCCGCGTCCTCCGGCGCGCGACCCTGGCGCCTGCTGGGCCTCACCGTGGGCGCCGCGGTGGTGAGCGCTGTGCTGCTGGGCGTGCTCTGGCCCACCGGCACCCCAACCCTGGAGCCCCCGCCGCCACCCACCGTGGTCACCGTGCCGCCGCGCACCCGGGTTGCCGCCACCGTGGCCAGCGCGCAAGGCCGCGTGAGCTTCCCGCGTCGACACGACAGCGTGCCCGGCGCCCGCCTCGTCGAGCAGGCCGACGCGCCGCTGCAGGACCTCATGCTCTGCGCCCACCGGCTGACGACGGGAGCCATGCCCGCCCAGGTGGTCCGCGACCCCGCCAGCGTCCTGGGCTGCGCCCGCACCGGCCTGGACGGCGGGTTCACCATCCGCTTCACGCAGCCGGTGGAGTCGTTCGTGCTGGGCACCGCGTTCTGTGACGGCGTGGCCAACCCCGGCGCCACCTCCGCGGAGTTCTGCGTGATGAACGGCGACGTCGACGAGACGGGGCGCGCGGTGGGGGCCGCGTGGTGGTCGGGGCCATTGCGCAAGGCCAGCGGTGTGGACGTGCGCCTGGTGCTGGCGCCGCCCGAGGGCGGAACCAACGTGCCCTCGCTGGAGGACGTGGCGCACGTGTTTGCCGCCGCCACGCTGGCCCGCGCGGTGCTGGGCTCCTTCCGCCCCGAGCCGGAAACCGCCCACGCCGTGTGCACCCATCCCGCGTGCCAGGCGCCCCTGCAGCTGCTCTTGTGCGGTCACCCCGGCGCGCGCGACCCGCGCTGTGCTCCCTCGCTGCACGCCTTCAAGGAGCCCCAGGCCGCCGCGGTCCATCAGCCCCGGGATGGGCCCGCGGTGCTGCATGCCATGGCGCACGTGCTGCAGCGTCGCTGGCTTTCCGCCGTCGACGACGCGGTGCCCGAGGGCTGCCCGCTGTCCGCGCCCACCGCGCCGTGTGGTGAGCCGGCGGCGTTGGCCGTGGAAGGTTTCGCGCAGGCGTTCGCCACGGCGGTGTGGCTGCAGCCGGGGACCACGCAGGCCTCCGTGGCGGGCATTGCCCTCAAGGACGCGCAGGCCGCCCGGCCCCGCACCGCTGCCGGCCCCGCCACGCTCTCCGAGGCCACCAGCTTCTTCTGGTCGCTCATGGACGTGGGTGACGACGCACCCGGTTGCACCATCCACGTCCCGCCCAGCCCGGCGCTGAAGGCGTGGAGCCATCCCTCGCTCGCCGGACAACGGGCCTCCGTCGACGCGCGGGCCTACCTGCGGGCGCTGGAGCAGACCGCGGTGATTCCGTCATGCGCGCAGGAGGTGCTGGGTAGCTGGCACCTCTGACGCCGCTCCGTTGTTTTTCGACGTGACGGCCATCCCCCCCTTCCGCTATTGCCTCTGCAACCACGTTTCCGAGGGAGCGAGCAGATGGCCGGTCCTGCGTCGGGAATGCTGTTCAAGGACTACCTGGGCGCGTTCCGTCGCTCGGCCAGGCGTTGGGAGCCGGCGTACCGTTTGACGCGCGTGGGCACCGCCCGCTCCGCTCCGCGTGCCGCGCCGCTGGTTCGTCTCGCCAACGCCCGTCCCCGCAAGAGCGGCCTGATGCTGCTCTCCGGCTTCCACGGCGAGGAGCCCGCGGGCCCGCTGACGTTGTTGACGTTCCTGCACCACATCGTGGGTCGGGCCACGGACCTGGGCGTGCCGCTGTGCATCTACCCGGTGGTGAACCCCTACGGCTTTGACACCATGAAGCGCACCACCGTGGCTGGTGAGTACACCAACGCCGGCTTCATCCATGACGAGGACCCCACCGGTCCCGAGGTGGCCCAGCTGCGCGCGGACATGGTGAAGTTCGCTCCGCAGGTGTTCCTGGACCTGCACGAGGACGACAACGAGCAACGCACCTATCTCTACGCCTTTGGCGACGAGAAACTGGGCGCGCGCCTGGTGGAACGGGCCAGCCACTTCATCACGCCCGCGCACGGCAGCCTGAGCCACACTCCGTCGATGAAGGTGGTCCACGGCCAGATCCGCGACTACCACGACGGCTCCTCCGAGGACTTCATGGGCCACCAGCCCACCACGCTGGCCAGCTTTGCCTCGGAGACGCCCACCAAGCTGGAGCTGAGACTGCGCATGAGCGTGCACCTGGCCATGATCGACGCGTGCCTGGACGAGGTGGCGGCTCGTCGGGCGCGGCGCAGGTGAGAGGCGCACCGCGTTGGACTAGGCTCCCCGGTCATGAAGAAGCTCAACATCAACGGGGAACGTCTGTGGAAGCGCCTGATGGACCTGGGAGCCATCGGCGCCTACCGCGACGAGCAGACCGGCCTCATGGGCGTCAATCGCCTGGCCCTCACCGCTGCCGACGGACAGGGTCGTGCGCAGGTCAAGAAGTGGTTCGAGGAGGCGGGACTGCAGGTGCGCGTGGACCGCATTGGCAGCGTCTACGGACGTCGCGCCGGACAGCGCGATCTGCCGCCGGTGCTGAGCGGCTCCCACATCGACAGCGTTCCCACCGCCGGCGTCTTCGACGGGTGCCTGGGCGTGCTGGGCGCGCTGGAGTGCATCCGCACGTTGAATGACCACGGCGTGCAGACCGACCGCCCCCTGGAGGTGGCCTTCTTCACCGACGAGGAGGGCGCGCGCTTTGGCACGGACATGCTCGGCAGCGCCGTGGCGGTGGGGCGCATCCCGCTGGAGCGGGCCTACGCGCTCAAGGACAAGGACGGGCTCACGGTGAAGGGTGAGCTCGAGAAGATCGGGTTCCTGGGCACGCACCCGGAGCGCATCACGCCGCCGCACGCGTACGTGGAGTGCCACATCGAGCAGGGGCCCATCCTGGCCGCGGCGGGCATGGAGCTGGGCGTGGTCACCGGCGTGCAGGCCATCTCGTGGTGGGAGCTGAACCTGCGCGGTCGCTCGTCGCACGCGGGCACCACGCCCATGAACCTGCGCAAGGACGCGGCGCTGGTGGCGGCGAAGATTGCCGTGCGCGTCAACGAGCTGGTGACCAGCGGTCGCTACGGGCCGGAGGCGCGCGCGACGGTGGGCGGACTGACGCCGCAGCCGGGCCTGGTGAACATCGTCCCCGGCCGCGTGCGCATGACGGTGGACCTGCGCAACCCCGACGAGGACAACATGAAGGCGCTGGAGCGCGACTTCCTGGCCTACGTCAAGGAGCTGGAGAACAGCAGCGGCGTCACCGTGGAGCTGCGCCAGACCGCGCGCACGCCGCCCATCCCCTTCTCCGCCGACGTGCAATCCGTCATTGCCTCCCGCATGGACGAGGCCGGCCTGCGTTACCAGCGCATCATCTCCGGCGCCGGTCACGACGCGCAGGAGTTCGCCGCCATCTGTCCCACCGCCATGATCTTCGTCCCCGGCGAGTACGACGGCATCAGCCACAACCCGCGCGAGTACTCCACGCCGGAGGCCTGCACCCGCGGCGTGAACATCCTGCTGGGCACCCTGCTGGAGCTGGCGGGCTGAGCGGTCCTGGCGTACGTCGGGGGCAGGTCTCCCGGGAGGAAGATGTGTCCGAGCTGAAGAACATCCTGCTGGCCACCGACTTTTCCGAGATGTCCGCGCACGCCGCGCGCACCGCCGTGAAGTTGTGCGGGCTCACCGGTGCGTCGCTGCACGTGGTCAGCGTGGTGGAACAGATTGCGGGCTATCACAACCTGCGCTTCCCGCCGGACACGCCGCCACCGCTGATGCGACCGCTGGTGGACTCCGCCCGCCACGAGCTCGACGCGTTCATCACGGCGCACCTGGGCACCGTGGACGCAACACGCCAGCACTTCCGCGCCGGCCGTCCGTACGAGGAGATCCTCCACGCCGTGCGCGACAGCAGGGCGGACCTGGTGGTGATGGGCACGCATGGGCGCAAGGGGATTGACCGTGTGACGCTGGGCAGCGTGGCGGAGCGTGTGGTTGCCAACTGCACCACGCCCGTGCTGGCGGTGCAGAAGACCCTCGCGTTCGACCAGGCCATGCGCATCCTGGTGGCCACCGACCTGTCACCCTCCGCCGAGCGTGCGGCGGACGTGGCGGGGACGCTGGCGCGGTTGACGTCGGGGCGGATCACGTTGCTGGCGGTGTTGGAGTCGCCGCACACGGGCTTCTGGCGGCATGCACCGACGGAGGATCGCGCGCAGGCGGAGGCGCGGGTGCGCAAGGATCTGGATGCATTCGCGGCGCGCGCGCTGGGCGGAGTGAAGCCCGAGTCGGTTGTGGTGCGCAGCGGAACGCCCGCGGTGGAGATCGTGGCGGCGAGCAAGGAGCTGGGGGTGGACCTGATGGCCATGGGCTCCCGCGGAGAATCCGGCGTTGCGGAGTGGGTGCTTGGCAGCGTGGTGCAGCGCGTGCTCCGCGACAGCGCCATCCCGTTGTTGGCCGCGCGCGCCACCTGAGCGGGTGCTACACCGGGCGGCATGGTGAACGTCCGCGCGTTGTTCCTGCTCATGCTGTTGACCGGCGTTGCGCACGCCTCCACCGACGCGGGACCCAACACCTGCGAGGAACACCCCGGCCTGGACTTCCGCGAGATCCTCGCCGCGCCGGTGCCCCAACGTGTGCCTCTCAATGCGCGCATCTACGTCGACACGGCGCAGATTCCGGCGGGACACGTGTTGGAAGTGCGTGAGGATGGCGCGCCTACGGAGGTGCAGCTCGTCGACGAGGGGCCCATCCCCGACCTGACGGTGCCGGAGGAGCGCCACGTGATGCGGCTGGACGGGTTGCGGGCCGGCGGAAGTTACCTGCTGTTCACGACGAGCGAAGGCCAACCGGTGAGCGAGCTGGCCAGGTTCACCGCGCACGCGCGCGTGGACAGCAACGCGCCGGGAAAGCCGGTGCTCACCTCGGTCACGGGGAGCCTGCAGGGGAGGTGCGGATTCGACAGTGATGTCTTCGTGGTGGTCTCCGCGCCCTCGGATGACCTGAGTGACCCCATGTTGATGGACGTGCTGGTGCGCATGGGGCCGCTGGGCACCGGCGAAACCGAGCTGTCACCCCAACGTGACGACGTGGTGGAACGGTTGCCGCTGCTGGACAACCAGGCACAGCACGTCCCCTTCCCCCGTCCCGTACAGGACGCGGACACGCTGGTGGTCCAGGTCCGCGCCGTCGACGCGGCGGGATTCGCCGGGCCGTGGAGTGATCCGCTGGTGTTCCAGGAACGGATTGTCGAGTGCTTCGACTGTTGCATCGACTGCTGCATCGACTGCGTGACGGATTGCAGCCAGGCCGGTGAAGCCCCGTGGTTCGCGACGTTGGCCGTCCTGCTGATGCGACGCCGGCGTCGAGGTTGCTGATACCTCCGCGCATCACCCGGCCGGCCAACCGCCCTGTCGCGACGCGCAAGTCCGCGAAATTGCGAGCGTCCGGCCCTGGCATCCCGGGTGCACAAGGCTCCCACGTCCGCCGCCCAGCGCGGCCCTCCTGGAGCCTCCCATGTGTCGTCCGCTTGCTTCGTTGATGGTTGTGGTTGCCACGTTGTTCGTCGTCGACGCGGCGTGGGCGCAGGACGCGGGGATGAACACGTGCAGCGAGACACGCGTGGCGGGCACCGGCGGAATCCTGGTGGCGCCGATTGATCCGAGCGTGCCGATCAACACGCAGGTGGTGGTGGACACCACGAGCATTCCCGCCGGCATGGAGCTGCGTCTGCTCGAGGACAACGTCGCCGGGCCGGCCCGTTTCAACGAGCTGGGACCGCCGGAGGGCGTGCTGGCGCCGGAGGGGCTGCACGTGGCGGAGCTGCAGGGTCTGCGTCACGGTCCCACGTACAAGCTGGTGCTGTGGGATGACGGCGGTGTGGCGGGCTCGCCGCTGGCGACGTTCGTGGCGCGTCGGACCGTGGACTCCGCCACGCCCACGCAGCCCACGATCACCACGGCCTTCATTGACGACATGGGGACCACGGCCTGCCCGGGCAACGTGACCTTCACCCTGGACAACGTTGACGACGACCAGGCCGGTACACTGCTCATGGACGTGGCGCTGCGTTTTGGTCCCCCCGCCACCAACCCCGACGGGACCGCCGCCGAGCCCGAGGCCCTGGACCCGCAGCGTGACGCGGTGGCGGTGCGCGTGCCGGTGTCGGCGAGCGGGACGCAGAGCCTGAGCGTGCCACTGCCCAGCAGCGGGGAGCGCAACTTCACCATCCAGGTGCGCCTGGTCGACACCGCGGGGCGCACGGGTGCGTGGAGCAAGCCGGTTGCCGCCACCAGCCAGCAACAGTTCTTCTGCGACGTCGACTGCGGAATGATGGGGTGCGACGCCGCCGGTCTCTCCGACGCCTACGGCGCCGCGGGCGTGCTGGTGGCGGTGGCGCTCCTCCGCTCACGTCGGCGCCGCTGATTGCGAGCTGGGGGCACTCCGCGCTACCAGCCGCCGCCGGAGGAAATCATGGCGCAGCGCGCGGTGGTGATTACGGGAGCGTCGACGGGAATTGGCGAAGCGTGCGCGGTCTGGCTCGCGGAGCGGGGCTGGCGCGTGTTTGCCGGAGTGCGCAAGGCCCAGGACGGGGAGGCGGTGGCCGCCAAGGCCAAGGGCATCACCCCGGTCATCATCGACGTCACACGCGAGGAGACCATCCGTGACGCCGCGGCGCAGGTGGCCGACGCGCTGGGCGGCGAGGGGCTCGCGGGGTTGGTGAACAACGCGGGGATCGTCGTGGCGCTGCCGCTGGAGTACGTGCGTCTGGACCTGTTGCGCATGCAGTTCGAGGTCAACGTGGTGGGCCAGATTGCGGTCACGCAGGCGTTCATGCCGCTGCTGCGCAAGGCGAAGGGACGCGTGGTGATGATGGGCTCCTCGTCGGGGCGCGCGGCCACGCCGTTGATGGGGCCGTACTCGGCGTCGAAGTTCGCGCTGGAGGCGCTGACCGACAGCCTGCGGATGGAGCTGATGCCGTGGGGAATCCAGGTTTCCATCGTGGAGCCCGGGGCCATCGCCACGCCGATCTGGGACAAGAGCACCGCCGCGAATGAAGGCTATGAGCGCGAGATGCCCGAGGAGGGACGTCAGCGCTACCAGCCGCTCATCGACGCCATGCGCGCGATGGTGAACGGTGTGACGAAGCGTGCGTCGCCCGCGTCGGCGGTCGCGTTGGCGGTGGAGGATGCGCTGGGAGCGGATGAGCCGCGCACGCGGTATCTCGTCGGGACGGATGCGAAGGTGCAGGCCACGCTGGCCAAGGTGTTGCCCGACCGCGTGCGCGACAAGCTGCTGGCGAAGGTGATGAAGTTGCCGGCCTACAGCGGCTCCAGCGGACGTTGAGCGGGTTTGATTGATTCGGGAGCTTCTGGAGTCGATGCCGCAGCCGGGCAGCGCCCTGTGTCAGGAGCCCTTCCCGTCGCCACTATGCCGGAACATCCGTGGGCGGCTCGATGGGCGGTGCGCTCCACGTGTCGGCTTTCCCTCCCCAGAGTTCCCGCACCCTCTCGAAACGCTTGATGCGTTCGCTGATCTTGGCAATCTCGCGCGGGTAGAACTGGAGCAACTCCTCACAGAGCTCGAGCATCCACGCCTTGCGGGAATACTGCGGTCGGAGGCGGATGAGGTTGGAGTTGGCAATCTGGATCTGACCCCAGCCCAGCGCCCCAATGGTCAGGCAGCTCCAGTCGAGGAACTCAATCGGCACGAAGTGAACGTCGGAAACCGTGAGGCGTTCACCTGCAACGGAATACGCGATGAAGAGAATCACGAAGCAATTGGTGTCCGACTCATAGAAGCGCGCCAACCTCTCCACCGACGTGAGATTGGGCATGTTGAACTTTGTATCCTTCCGGTGCGTCTTGACATCCACCACGTAGTAGATTCCGTCGCGGTCCGTGAACGCCACATCCGCCATGGCGCGGCGCGCGAACTCTGTGGAGCAGGACGCCGCCAGCGGACCCATCACCTCCGAAAACCGCTCGGCAAGCACGTCCTGGAGGGCGTCACCCACCGCGCGAGGACTCTTGAGGGAGGTGGGCGAAAGGAACGTCTCCTGCGCGTTTAGGAACTCCTTCACGCGCGTCTGCACGTCAAGGTAGACGCTGGAATAGAAGATGTTGCTCCGCATTCTGCATCCGCTCCTTCTCACTTTGCGCAGCCGCTCCCCCGACGCGCCGCTCGCGCTGATGGGCGAAGGTATTCCGCTCCCAGAACACGCCACCGGAATACCCCTGGATCTCCGGTGACTCCTCCGCCATTGCCAAACGCTTCTCGGCGATGCAGCAGTATTCCTCGTCGATCTCAATCCCGACAAAATGGCGCCCAAGTTTCCTGGCCACCACCGACGCGGTCCCTGAACCGAGGAAGGGATCCAGCACCACATCTCCGCTATCGGTGCTCGCCAAGAGTAGCTTGGCCAGGAGCTTCTCGGGTTTCTGGGTGGGATGGCTTGTATTCTCAGGCATGGACCAGAAGGGAACCGTCAAGTCCGTCCACAGGTTCGAGGGATGGGTCAGGCGGAATCGACCATCCGCCGCTTCCTGCCAATCCTTCGGGGCGCCTGACTCGCTGGTATAGGGAGCCATCACGCGGCGCTTGAGTTTCACGCGGTCGACGTGAAACGTGTAGCTCGGTGACACGCTGCAGAACCAGATGTCCTCCGCCGCGTTCTTCCAGTTGCTCAGCGCGCCGCGGCCCTTCTCGCGTTCCCAGGTGATCCGGTTGTGGACGACAAAATGCTGGCCCGCCACACGGTGAATTGCCGAGGAAGACCGCCAGTCACCGCAGATGTAGACGGTTGCCGTCGGCTTCAGTGTGTGAATGAGTGCGGCGATCCAGCGAGCGAGATGCTGCTCATACTCTTCCAACGGCACCGCGGCGAAGCTGGTCTGGTTGAATTGCTTGTTCAGATTGTAAGGGGGATCCAGAAAGAGCAGGTCCACGAAACCCGCAGGAAGCAACGGTGCGACCTTCAGCATGTCGCCGCAGATCGTGCGGTCCAAGATGTCGGAGCAGGATACGGGTCGCTCCACGCGGGCGAGCCGACGCGCGAACGTCCCGCGTTCGTCATCGGAGAGCCGAACGCTCCGGTTTCTTGTTCCTTGCGCGCGCAGTCCCGTTGCCACCGACGGACTCCTTGGTTCCGCAGCACCCTTAGCAGACGTCAACGGGAGGCCCAACATCCCGTATCCATCTGCTCGCCGGATGGTTCCTGGGGGAAGAGGTCCCGCAGCGGCTCCTGCTCCGCGCCGCGGAACTCCAGTTCCACCGCGTCCAGCACCAGCTTCGCCAGCTCCATCCCGCGCGTGTAGACCTTGGAGCGCGCGTACTTCTTCTCGATCTGCTCATTGAGCGCCGCCACCCGGCCGAACACCTGCTGCTGCAACGCGTTCACCAGCTCCGTGCCCTGGTCGATTTCCTCCTCGGTCAGGCGCGTGAGCAGTCCTACGCGTCTCAAGGGGTACGCGGTTGCGCCACCCGCGGCAAAGACGCCCCCGTGTCCAACCCCCGTGAAGGCCGGGCTGCGTGCGCGCCGCGCTCTCGCGTTGCGGGAGGGTGGTGGTTCCCCCGGCGGGTACCGGTTTCATTCCCGTGCGTCGATCCTGGTCTCCACGATGGCGCCCAGGCGCAGCAGGTGGGCGCTGAAGGAGAGCCCGCTGCGCGCCGCCTCGCCGACGTTGATCAGGAACCCCAGGCGCGAGCCCACCGGCGTGACGGTGATGTGCACGCCATGGCGGGAGAAGGACGCCGTGTCGGCCACGGTCAGGATGGGCCGCCCGGTGGTGCGCGCGAGGATGGAATCCAGCCGCTCCGCCTCGCTCCGCGCGATCCACACCACCTGGCAGCGCAAGACCTCTTCAGCGGAGCGGAGCTGCTGCACCACCACGAGACGTCCCTTGATGCGCCGGGTTCGCGCCAGGTTCTCCAGGTGGGGCGTCATGCCGTCCGTGCCGAGCACGCCGATGACGAAGGGTTGGTCCTCGGGGGGCAGGCCCTCGGCGGGCCACTCGATGAAGTGCGTGAACCGCTCGAGGAACTCCGCCTTGACCCGGTACTCGGCGTACGGCGCTGCCGCCACCTCTCCCCACGCGCTCCCCGCGCCCAGCGCCGCGCCCACCGCGCACCACGCGACCAACACCCCGCGGCGCAGCCCCACGGCCATGGCTTCACTCCGCGGCATAGCTCACCCGGCCCATCAGCTCGCGCGAGGGACCGGGCAGCGGCGCGTGCCCGCCGTCAAAGGGTTGGATGAAGGGCGCATCGACGTCGAGGATGTTGAACACGCCGAAGCCGGCCTCCAGCCCGCGGATGCCGAGATCCCGGTAGCCGAAATAGAGGTTGAGCAGCAGCGCCGGGTCGTGCCGCACCACGCGCGGGTTCCCCGCCCCATCCACGCCCCCCCGGCTGAACCGCTCCGAGACCACCACCGCCGAGGGCGCCACCGTGAGCTTGCGCGTCAGGGACAGTGCGCCGTGGACGGTCAGCTTGTGCGCCGGGAAGCCCAGGAGCACGTCGGGGCGGCCCGGCACGGCGTAGACCTCCACCGCGTTGAGGCCGACGGCGGAGTAGAAGGAGTAGCCCAGGTTGAGCCGCCCGCGCGGGTGTTGCAGGCGCAGCTCCGCTTCCACGCCGCGCGCGCCGGTCCGCCGCAGGTTGCGATAGGTCTCGACGAACTCGGTGCCGACGACGAACGACTGGTAGATGATGGGATCCTCGACCAGGACCTGGAACCCGCTCAGCATCAGCGCCACGTGGCGACCCACGCGGGCTCCCGTCTCCACCTCGACCACCGAGGTGCGCTCGGGCCGGATGCGCGGGTTGATGGCCAGGTTCTGCACGCTGGGAGAGCGGAAGGCCCGCGCAAACAGCACCTTGACGTGGAAGGGGTCGACGGTGCGCGTCAGCGCCAGCCGCGGAACGAACGAGCCGCCGAAGTGGCTGTGGTGCTCATAACGCACCCCCAGGGTGGCATCCGCGAGCAGGATGTCACCGCTGGCCTGCGCCAACACCGCCAGGTTGGCGTACTGCACGTTGGTCCGGCCGTTGCTGTAGAGGCGGTGCAGGCCCACCAGCTCCCGGTCCAGCAGCGCGTGGTTCTCAAGGTAGCCGTCCAGCCCGGCCAGCAGGCTCAGGCGCTGGTGCGGATTCCACGCGGCGACGAAGCTGGCGCCAAGCCGCTGGTTGAAGCGGTTGCTGAACAGCGCCGAGTCCTTGTCGGTGATGCGCCAGGGAACCTGGTGCTTGAAGTTGACGCGCGGCGTGAGGGTCAGGTGCGCGTTGGGCTTGAGGGTGTAGCGCGCCTCCAGGAAGGACGCGGGGAAGTCCTGCTCCAGGCGACGGGGCAGCACCGGGCCGAATCCGTCGCGCGTGGTGACCCGGAAGCCGTCGAAGATGAAGCGCACCTGCAGGTCCCGGTAGCGGAGCGCGGCGTTGAGGTAGCGCGGGTCGGTCCGGGCATTGCCGGCCATGGGGAAGCTGTTGCCGTCCAGGTCGCGGTAGGTCCGGTCGCTGCGGTGGCCCTCGCCAAAGTAGGCCCCCACGTTGAGGTCCAGGCCCTCCACCCCGCGCACCGGCGTGGCCGCCTGCAGGCTCAGGGTGCGCCGCGCGAAGGTGCGCTGCATCTGGCCGTAGGTGGCGGTGGCGGAGAAGCCGTCAAGCTCGTCGGCGGAGCGGGTGATCACGTCCACCACCGCCAGCTCCGCGAAACCGCCGTAGAGCACCGAGCCCGGACCGCGGATGATCTCGATGCGCTCGATCTGGTCGACCGGGAAGTGGTCGCCCCACTGGGTGGTGCCGTAGTCCAGCTCGTTGAGCTCCTGCCCGTCGACCAGCAGGAGGATCTTCCCCTCCTCGCCCCACAGGCCGCGGAAGCCCACGCCCACCGAGCCCTGGACGTCGGTGCCGAAGTGGAATCCCGGGACCAGCATCAGCACGTCCACGAGGTCGCGCGCGCCGGACTCCAGGATCTCGCGGCGTGTGATCACGGTGACCAGGCCCGGCGCCCGACGGGGTGGGACGGGTCGGGCCGGCGTGGCCACCGCCACGGGCAGGGCCATCAGCTCCTCCAGGCTCATCCGCTCCAGCTCGTCGGTGGGTGGAGCCGGGGCCTCCGCCCGGACCCCCGCGACCGCGCACAGCGCACCGGCAAGCGTGAAGGCGAAGCGCCCGGCACCGCGGCGCCCCCAGCCCGCGGTGCGCACCCGCACCGGCATGGTCCACCCCCAAGGGCCGCGTCCCGGCGGGCGCGACCAGTCATCATTCCGACGCAAACGATGGCCCGCAACCCGGCGCGGCGAGGGGAGTGCTGCGCGAGCGTCGTCATGCTGCGGGGCTGCCGGGAGCGGGAACCGCGAGGGGCAGGTCGACGGTGAACGTCGAGCCTTGCCCCGGCTGGCTGGTGACGCTGATGGTCCCCCCGTGTGCGGTCACGATCTGGCGGGTGATGAACAGCCCAAGGCCCAGCCCGCCGTAGTGTCTGGCCGGGACGGCCCGTTCAAAGCGCTCGAAGATGCGCGGCACATCCTCCGGCGAGATGCCCATGCCGTGATCCCGCACGGCAAGACGGGCCTGGCCCCCGACCTCCGCCACGGAGACCTCGACGGGCCCGCCCGCGCCGTACTTCACGGCGTTGGACAGCAGGTTGGTGATCACCTGCTCCACGCGGATGCGGTCCCACCGGCCGCGGACCGGGGTGTCGGCGCCGACCACGAGGGAACAGCCGGCTTGCGCGGCCTGCTGGGCAAAGCGTTCCACGACGTCACGCGTGAGGCTGGCGAGGTCCACGTCCTCCAGCGACAGTCCCAGGCGGCCGGCGGTGATGCGCGCGACGTCGAGCAGGTTGCCCACCAGCCCGTCCAGTCGCTTGAGCTGGCGGTCCACGCCCTCCAGGCTGGCGGCCACCACGTCGGGAGGCGCCTGGTCCAGCGAGCCGAAGCGTTGCGCCATCCGGCGCAGCGACTGGATCTGGAGCACCAGGGAGGTCAGGGGCGTCTTGAGCTCGTGCGAGGCGATGGAGAGGAACTCGTCGCGGGCCTGCACCGCCTGCTGCGCCTTCTGTTGCCGCGCGCCGAGCTCCGCGAGCATGGCGTTGAATGCGTCGCACAGCGCGCCCACCTCGTCCTCGCTCCGCTTGGCGGCCCGGACCGAGTAGTCCGCCCGCTCCGTGACCTGTCGCGCCACCGCTGCCAGCCCCAGGATGGGCCGGGTGATCCACCGCCCCAGCACCAGGGCGAGGAGCACGGAGAGCATGACAATGGCCAACGCCGCCAGGCCCAGGGTCAGCAGGTAGGTCCGGACGCGTCGCTCCAGGGAGGCCGTGGAGATGCGCAGGAGGATGGATCCGTACCCCACCCCATCGTGCTGCACGGGGTGGGCCACGTCCATGAGGTGCGCGTCCACGCGGGACACGCGGGTGGACGGAGGCGGGGGAGTGAGGCGGGCCGGGATGCCCGCGGCGGCGCTCCGCTGGAAGGAGGTGAAGAGCGCGCCGTCGGCGTCATAGAGCGCCGCGGACTCGACGTATTCCAGCCGGCGCAGCGCCTCCAGGGTCCGTCCCGCCGCCACGCGGTCCCGGAAAGCCAGCTCGGCGGCGCTGTAGTGGCCGATGGTGGTGGCGGTGAGGACGTTGCTGGCCACGAGGTCCTGCTCGAGCTCGCGCATCTCCTGGAGGGCGAGGCCGCTCAGCCCGGTGGCGACGGGCAGCAGCGTGCTCAGCAGCACGGTTGCCGTGAGCTTGCCGCGGATCGAGAGGGTCGGCCAGCGCCTCATGTGCCGGCCCCAGGCGAGGGAGCCCGCACTCCCGGCCTTCCCGCGCGGCACGCGCGCCTCATGATTCCTCCACGCGGAGTGCCGCGTCGCGGTCGGGCTGCGGTGCGTCCGGCGTGGGCTGGCCGCGCGCGCCGGAGAGCGACCCGTAGAAGCTAACGGGCACGCGCCGCCGCCGCAGCGTCGACGACGGCCCGCCTGGCCACCCCGCGACCTCCGGGAATCGTCGACGGGAGCGGCACCCTCGCTGCTCGCGCCCCGTGATGGTGAAGCTCGCAGCGGAGCGCGCCCGACGATGCGCTGGGAGCGGATGCGCCGCGCACGCGGTATCTGTCAGCCCCGGGGCCGCGCGGCCATGACGACGGAAAACCGGTCCACGCATGCCCCGTTCACGCTGTCGAAGCGACGCGGAAGCGGCCAGCAATGTAGGGGCTGCCCGTTGCCGGCACTGCGTGAAAAGGCCCAATGGCCGGCAATGGTCAGCCCCGGGCCGCGCGGTCATGACGACGGAAAATCGGTCCACGACGACCAAGCCGGCCCCCACGCGTCCGGAGCGTACGGTTCACCCAGAACGCGCTCCGGCAGCCCGGACGATTCGGGCCAGTTCTCCGCTGACGGGAGCCAGCTGCTCCAGCACATTGCGTGTCGTTTTCCGTCGTCATGACAGCGCCGCCCCGGGGCTGACCATTGCCGGCCACCTTCACCGTTCCCGCGCTACCGGCAACGGGCAGCCCCTACATTGCGGGCCGCTTCCCCGTCGCTGCGACAGTGTGAACGGGGCATGCGTGCACCGGTCTTCCGTCGTCATGACGGCGCGGCCCCGGGCTGACCATTGCCGGCCACCTGCGGATGTGCTGACGCCTGCGGCCAAGCGTCGTTTCAAAAGAGCCGAACCCAATGAGATTGGGCGCGGCTCTTTTGGGACGACGCCCTGGACTCCCTGCCAATAAGATTGGCAGGCAACAAGACGACAAGTCCTGCTCACCTCTCGCGGCGGTGTCGATTTCGCAGGACTACCCTGGAAGAGGCGTGCGGGCGACGAGGGACGACCGAGCACCGATCCACTCACCGTCAGTCCTGCGAAACGGGTCCCACGGTCTCGTGGTGAGCAGGACTTGCCGTTTTGTTGCCTGCCAATCTCATTGGCAGGGAGCCCAGGGCGTCGTCCCAAGAGAGCCGCGCCCAATGAGATTGGCAGGCAACAAAGAGGCTCAAGACCTGCTCTCCTCTCGGCGGTGGTGTCGCTTCGCAGGACCATAATAACCATGAATGGGACGCGCGGCCCGAAGGGGACGCAGTCCTGCGAAACGCGTCCCTCGGCCTGGTGGCGAGCAGGACTTGACCCTTCCTGCTGCCTGCCAATCTCATTGGCAGGGACTTCGCTGCAGCTCAGCAGGTGCGTCCGGCAGCTACCTTCGTCGGTTTTCGCCGCTCTGTTGGGCCGCGCTTCAGCGTTCCCAACCATCCTTCAACACCATCGCCACGGCGGCATCGCCGTCGGACACGCTCTCGCGGTCGTGCTCCAGCACCACCAGCGCGTCGGCGCCGCTGATGCTGGTCACCGCGCCGCTGGACTGCTGCGTGCGCAGGTGCGCCAGCACGCCGTCCTTCGTTCGCTCCAGATTCGCGCGGACATAGTGCGTGAGTCCCGGCTTCTTCGCGTACTTCCCCACCACCTTCACCGCCACGGTGCGTCGTCCCACGCGCGCGTGCCCCAGCATGGTCATCAGCGCCGGACGGACGAAGACCTCGAAGGTCACGAAGCTGGACACCGGATTCCCCGGCAGCCCGAACACGCGCGTGTTCCCGATGCTCCCCACCGCCAGCGGCTTGCCCGGTCGGATGGCCACCTTCCAGAAGTCCATCTTCGCGCCCACGTCGTCGAGCGCGTCCTTCACGAAGTCAAAGTCCCCCACGCTCACGCCGCCAATGGTGAGCAGCACGTCGGCGTGCTCGGCCGCGCGCAGGTGCGCCACCAGGTCCTCCCGCGTATCCCGCGCAATTCCCAGCAGCCGCGGAATCCCGCCGGTCTCCGCCACCTGCGCCGCCAGCATCCACGCGTTACCGTTGATGATCTTCGCCGGGTGTGGCGCGTCGCCCACTTCGGCAATCTCGTCGCCGGTGCTGAGGATGGCCACCACGGGCCTCCGACGCACACGCACGCGACTCCGACCCACGCTGCACAGCATGGCAATCTCCGCGGGCCCTACCTCCGTGCCGGGCGTGAGCACCACCTGGTCGGCGCGCACGTCGTCACCCTTGTGACGGAGGTTCTCTCCCGGCTTCACCGCGCGGTGCAGCGTCACGGAGCCGGCCACGTTCTCGTCGGTCTCTTCGCGCATGATCACCGCGTCCGCGCCTTGCGGGATGGGGGCGCCGGTCATGATGCGCGCGGCCTTTCCCGTCGGCAGCGGACCCGGCAGGTCACCCGCGGCAATGGTGAACGCAATGGGCAGCGTGCGCTCGTTCTCCAGCAGCGTCTCGCCGGAGCGCACCGCGTAGCCGTCCATGGCGCTGTTGTCCCACGGCGGCAGGTCGCGGCCCGCGCGCACTTCCTCGGCCAGCACGCGCCCCCGCGCCTCCAGCACATCCACCACCTCGGTAGACAGCGGCCGCACCGACGAGAGGATCTCCTGCAACGCTTCCTGTGGTTTCCGCATGCTCGGCCGTATACTTGAGCGCGCGGGGGCTGCACCACGGATCGCGGTCGGCTATGGCGCAGCGCTCCCTCGTCATCACCATGCGCACCGTCATCGCGTCGTTGGTCCTGCTCTGCTCCGCTCCCGCGCTCCTGCGCGCCGACACCGTCACGCTCCCCACCAGCGTCGACGTGCGCGACGGATTCACCGTGCCCTCACCCGTTGGTCGCGAGGCGCGCATGATCGCGGACGCGCAGGCGGGGCGCGGCCTGGACATGGTGGACGCGGCGCTGCTGGCCAGCGGGGTGCCGGAGAGCGCGCTCAAGCAGCAGCGGGAGCGGCTGGTGGCGGCGGTGCGTCCCGTCGTCGAGCGGGCGGCGCGCAAGAAGGATCCCCTGGCGCGGGGCAAGGCGCTGCTGAGTGGTCTGCACGCTGCGCTGCTGCGTCGCTACGACGCCAACGCCACCGAGATCACCCGCGCGCTGGAGACCGGCGAGTTCAATTGTGTCTCGTCGGCGGTGCTGTTCGTGATTGCGGCGCAGGGACTGCTGGACAACCCGCGCGCGATGCTCACCAGCACGCACGCCTTCGCGCGGGTCACCGTGGAAGGCCGCGCCGTCGACGTGGAAGCCACCAGCCCCCACGGTTTCGATCCCGACCGCAAGAAGATCTTCACGCCCGCGTTCGTCGAGCAGCTGGGCATTGGTCGCACGCTGGACGGGCGGCCCGCGGACCCCGTCAACGCACACAAGAACGCCGTGGAGCTTCCCGCGGTGTCGTTGGTGGCGGCCATCTACGGGAACCGCGCCGTGGATCTGGTGAAGCGTGGCGACGCGCGTGCCGCGGCGGTGGCGCTGGACCGTGCCACGCGGATGGGGCAGGGACCGCAGAAGACCCGGTTGGCGGAATGGCGCGCCACCATCCTGGTCAACGCCGCGGCGGACCTCATGGAGCAGAACCGTCACGCCGACGCGGTGCCGCTGCTGCAACTGGGCCTGGACGGCGTCTCCGACGACAAACGCGGTCCACTGCTGCACAACCTGGCGCTCTGCTACGGCAAGCTGGGCGAGGAGCTGCTGGACAAGGGTGAGCCGCAGGAGGCGCTGCGCTGGTTCGAGCTGGCGCGTGGTCTCGGCGTCAGTCTTCCGTCGGTGGAAGCGCGGCGGCAGAAGGTGCTGGCCGCGTTGGCGGCGCGGGAGGGCAACGACAAGCGCTGTGAAGGACAGGATTCCCCGACGGAGAGTGCCCCGGCCAAGGCGGCGGCGGGGTGTCTGGCGGAGCTCAGTCGCGTGCGGTTGGAGCGCAAGGACTACGACGGGTCCGTGGCGGCCGCGCGCAAGGCAGTGTCGCTGAGCCCCAGCGAGGTGAACGCGCGCATTGCGGTGTGGAACGCGCTCAACCAGCGCGGCTTCGAACGCTGTGAGCAGGACCGCCCGGACCTGGCCGAGCGCGACTACAAGGAGGCGGAGCGCTATCGCGAGGTGGCGGTGAAGGGATCTCCGTCGCTGGCGGTGAAGGCGGGGAGCTGTTGGGGCGCGGCCGCATCCCGCATGCACCAACGTGGCGACGCCAAGCTCGCCGAGGCCTGGCTCTTCCGCGCCCTGATGCACCAGCCCGACGACGACGCGCTCCGTCACAACCTGGCCGTCAGCCAGCTGGCCCGCGCGCGTTCCCTCATCGATCAGCGCTCCTGCGACGAGGCGCGTCCCCTCGTGGTGAGCGCCGCGCACTGGGCGCCCGACGTGGCGGACAACGGTCGCAAGCTGCTGGCGAGCTGCGCGTTCAAGCGCGCCATGGTGCCGTGGCAGGAGAAGCGCTGGGGTGACGTCGTGGAGGAGCTGCGTCGTGGCCTGCGCGACGCGCCGGACAGCGTGGAGCTGCGCAAGAACCTGGCCTCCGCGCTGCACAACGCGGCCATTGACCACTACAACGCCGGCGACTGTGGCGAGGCGATGGCGCTGGTGAAGGAGGCGCGCGGCTACGGGCTGGGCGCGGAGGCCGAGGCGCTGGAGCAGCGCTGTCGTTGACGCGGATGGGTGGTCTCCAAGGTTCACCGAGGCAACTGATCAAGAACAAGGCCGCAGCAGGCCGACCCAAAGACCTCGCGGACCCGGCGTGCTCAGGATGCGACGTCGCCCTGCTCCTCGTGAAGGAAAGCGGAGTCGTTGACGCGGCCGGCTGGACGTAGCAGTGCGTGTCGTTATCAGTCACCACGGGACAGGGGACGACGCGACATGCCGGATAACCAAGGAAGCACAGTGCCCATGGCGCTGGCGCTAACGCCTTCGGGTGCGGTGCGGCCGGAACGCAACCCCACCGGCGTCGGGGTCGTCGACGCCGACGTGGCCAAGGCGTTGTCCCAGGCGTTGTCACGCGGCACCGGTGAGGGACTGCTCCACCTGGGGCTCATGCATCCGTCGGACGCGCTGCCGCACACCCTGGCGTTCTGGCGCGACTTCGCCACGTTGTTCCTCTCCCGCCTCTGCATGATGCCCGAGCTGGAGGAGCAGCGAGAGGACGCACGGGTTCCCATTCCCGACGATGAGCTGGCGGCGTGGGCCGCGGGCGTGCCGCCCATGCAGGGCGCGGAGCTCCTCACCTCCGACGTGCAACGCCACCTCTGGCACGCCATGAACGACGCGTTCCGTGACGAGATCACCGCGTTCAAGGGAAGCGTGACGGAGTACCTCCGTTCCCGGAATCCGGTGTGGAACCTGGTGGGCCGCGTGTGTTTCCACCTGGCGGAGAACAAGAACGACGCCACCCACCCCTTCGCCTTCCTCGCCACGTACGCCACGCGACCCGGCAAGGGTGCCCGCGTGCAACACCGTCCGCTGGGGCAGGCGCTGGAGGAACACGCGCGCAATCGACAGGCGCTGCTGGCCCTGCTCAGTCCCCTGGAGCGCGCCGCGCGCGAGTCCGCGGTGGTGCGGGAGCTGGTCTCGTCGCGACAGGTGTATCACCCGCTGGCGTGGACCCCGTCGGACGCGTACCAGTTCCTCCGCGACGTGCCGGCCATGGAATCCGCCGGCCTGGTGGTGCGCGTTCCCGACTGGTGGAAGCCGCGCAATCCCTCCCGCGTGCAGGTGCAGGTCAAGGTGGGCGGCTCCGTGCCCTCCACGCTGGGCCTGGAAGCGTTGTTGGATTTCTCCGTCGACGTGGCGCTGGACGGCCAGAAGCTCACGCGCGCCGAGTGGGCCAGCATCCGCAAGGCCGGCGCGGGCCTGGTGCTGTTGCGCGGTCGCTGGGTGGAGGTGGACAGCGAGCGGCTGCAGCAGGTCCTGGAACACTGGGAAGACGTGAAGGAGCAGGCCGGCGACGGCGTGTCCTTCCTGGAGGCCATGCGTCTCCTCGCCGGAGCGCAGATCGACGGGGAGCGCGCTCCACCCGCGGAGACACCGGAATGGTCCCGGGTCACGTCGGGGCCGTGGCTCCGTGAGCTGCTCGAAGGTGCGCGGAACCCCGAGTCGCTTGCCGCGGTCCGTCCCGGTCGCGAGCTCAAGGGCACGCTGCGTCACTACCAGGAGACCGGCCTGCGCTGGTTGTGGCTGCTCAACCGCATGGGCCTGGGCGCCTGTCTCGCCGACGACATGGGTCTGGGAAAGACCATCCAGGTGCTCGCGTTGCTGCTGCTGCAACGGGCCCACGGCGCGCGCGCACCCAGCCTGCTCGTCGTGCCCGCGTCGCTGGTGGCCAACTGGGTGGATGAGGCGCGGAAGTTCGCGCCCGGCCTGGCGGTGCGGGTGGCGCATTCCTCCGTCGTGGACCGCGAGCTCGCCGTGGAGGATGCGCGCAAGCTCAAGGGCGTGGACGCCGTCATCACCACCTACGGCATGGTGCGCGACGGCTTTGGCGCCGACCAGGACTGGGACACCCTGGTCCTCGACGAGGCGCAGGCCATCAAGAACCCCGGTGCCAAGCAGACGCGCGCGGTGAAGGCGTTGCATGCGCGCGCTCGGGTGGCGCTGACCGGGACGCCCGTCGAGAACCGCCTGGGGGACCTGTGGTCCATCTTCGACTTCCTCAACCCCGGGCTGCTGGGCTCGCAGAAGTCGTTCAGCGCGTTTGCCAAGCGCCTCGACGCGGCGAACAGCCCGGAACACTACGCCCCGCTGCGCCAGCTCGTGCGCCCCTACCTGTTGCGTCGCCTCAAGACCGACAAGCAGGTGATCACGGACCTCCCGGAGAAGACCGAGGTGAACGCCTGGTGCACGCTCTCCCAACGACAAGCCGCGCTCTACCAGCAATCCGTGGAGGAGCTGGCGCGTGGGCTGCGCGAGGTGGAGGGCATGAAGCGTCGCGGCCTGGTGCTGGCGTTCCTCACGCGCTTCAAACAGATCTGCAACCATCCCTCGCACTGGCTGCAGGACGGCGCGTACGGCACCGGTGACAGCGGGAAGTTCCTCCGCCTGCGCGAGCTGGCCGAGCAGGTGGCCGCGCGCCAGGAGAAGGTGCTGGTGTTCACGCAGTTCAAGGAGATGGTGGAGCCGCTCCACGGCCAGCTTGCCGAGGTGTTCCAGGCGCCCGGGCTGGTGCTCCACGGTGACACGCCGGTGCGACAGCGCAAGGAGCGCGTGGACGCCTTCCAATCCGACGACGGCCCGGGCTTCTTCGTGCTCTCCTTGAAGGCCGGCGGTACCGGGCTCAACCTCACCGCGGCGTCCCACGTCGTGCATTTCGACCGCTGGTGGAATCCCGCCGTCGAGAACCAGGCCACCGACCGGGCCTTCCGCATTGGTCAGAAGAAGAACGTGCTGGTGCACAAGTTCATCTGTCGCGGCACCGTCGAGGAGCGCATTGATGAGCTGATTGCGTCCAAGCGCAGCCTGGCGGCGGCCGTGGTGGAAGACGGCGGCGCTCCGGCGCTCACCGAGCTCAGCAACGACGAGATCCTTCGCCTGGTGGCGCTGGACCTGGAGTCCGCAACCGCGGGCGAGTGAAGGAGGCGTGATGGCTTATTGGGGTGAGTTCTATCCACCGTACGTGCCCGTGGCGGAACGACGTCGTCAGGCGGCCCAACGCGCCAAGAAGCTGGCCAAGGGACGCGAGCTGAGTCCGGTGCGGATCGAGGGGCGCGAGATCGCCAAGAAGTGGTGGGGCAAGGCGTGGTGCGAGAACCTGGAGTGTCACAGCGACTTCTCCAACCGACTCCCGCGCGGGCGCTCCTACGTGCGCAACGGCTCGGTGATCGACCTGCGCATCGAGCCGGGCGTGGTGCACGCGCTGGTCAGCGGGACGGAGCTCTACACCATCAAGATCGACATCAAGGCGCTGACGCCGCGGCGCTGGAACGCGGTGGTGGAGGCCTGTTCCGGCCGGATTGACTCGGTGGTGGAGCTGCTGAAGGGGCGTCTTGCCGACGGGGTGCTCAGCATTCTCGCCAACCCCAAGGAGGGTCTGTTTCCGCGTCCAGCGGAGATGTCGTTCTCGTGCTCGTGCCCGGACTGGGCGGAGATGTGCAAGCACGTTGCGGCAACGTTGTACGGCGTGGGCGCGCGCTTGGATGAGAGCCCGGACCTGCTCTTCACGCTGCGCAAGGTGGACCCCACGGACCTGGTGGCGCGCGGCACCACCGTCTCGACCAAGGCAAAGGGCGCCAAGCTCCTGGACACCTCCTCCCTCGGCGACGTGTTTGGCATCGAGCTGGACGTGGGTCCGACGCGTGCTGTCCGTCGGGCCGCCAAGGGGCACAGGGCGCCGGCCAGGGCGGCCACACGCAAGAAGGCCCGCAAGCGTTCCGCTACCCAGCGGGTTGTCAGCCAGCGAGCTTCCGCGCGCGCGCCTTCTCGTCGGAAGTGAGCCTTCCGCCGCCGTTGGCGTCCACTTCCAGCGCTGCCCGCGCCAATGCCGCGGTGTCGCGCGCCTCGGGACGTTCCTCCGCCGCCACCAGCAACGCACGGGCCGCGTCGTCGGCAAGGCCGCTGGTCATCAGCAGCTCCGCCGCGCGCTCCACCGGTCCCCTGGTCTCGACGAGAACCCGCGCGGCCGCGCGCTGGGCCAGGTGCAGCGTCCCGTCGGCGGCGGTGGCGGCCACGGTGCGGTCCAGGCCCGCCTCACCGGGCTTGGTGGGCGGACGTGAGGGCGGCGTGACGAATCCGGCCAGCGCAAAACGCGTCTCGCCCAGGCTGGATTCCATCCGCTCGACGAGACCCTGCTGCTCCAACGCCGCCATGGAGATGTTCACGGACAACGGCGTGCGCTCCAGCGCGTTGGCCAGCACCGCACCGGTCTGCGGCCCGCCGGAGAGGCTCATGGCGCACAGCAGCAGGCGATCCTCCGCGCTGATCTCCGCGAGCGGGTCCAGCGCACCGCCGGTGACCTCGTTGCGCGCGTTGGAGGTGCCCTCGGAGACAAAGGTCAGACCGGAGTTGCCCTGCTTGAGCGCGCCCATGGGGATGAGCCGCTTGACCGCATCCTCGACGAGCCGCGGGTTCCCGCCCGCGCGGTCCACGTTCTTGAGCAGCCCCATGGGCAACGCGGAGCGGCCCAGCAGGCTTGCCGCCAGCGCGCGACTGTCCGCCGGAGACAACGGCGTCAGGCTCACGCGCTGAACACCGGGCGCGTTCATCAGCAGTCGCAGCGCTTCCGGCCACCGCGCGCTGCCGTCGTCACGCGCGCTGATGACCAGGAGACGCGGAGCCACCGCCTGCGCGGCCAGGAAGCTCAGCACCACCATGAGCGGCTCCTCCGCCAGGTGCGTGTCGTCGACCAGCAGCACGCGCGGGTCGCTCCCCGCATCCAACGCCGCGGCCAGGGCGCCCAGCTCGCGCGGGTCGGCGGGGATGACGCCGCGGGATGCGTCGGAGAGGAGCTTGAGGCTGGCTTGCGGTGCCGTGCGTCCGGCAAATGAGAGCACCGCGCGGCTCAGCTCCACCAGCGGCGCGGTGGCCGGCGCGCCCGGCTCACAATGCGCTTCCGCCACGCGACCACCGATGAGCTGCACGGTGTCGCTGAACGCGCTGAGCAGGCGCGTCTTGCCAATGCCCGCGGCGCCGGTGAGGAGCACCACGCCGCCCTGGCGGGAGCGCGCCGCGGCCTCGTAGGCCACCTTCAGCATGGAGAGCGGGACCACGCGGCCAATCAGCGGCGCCTCGCCCAGCACCACGGGCGGACGCTGCGTGGTGAGGACGTTGGAGCGCTCCAGGCGCGCGCTCACCGCGGCGGCGGACGGCGCACGACGCCCGGGCTCGGGGTCCATCAGGTCATGGATGAGGGCGGCCACGTCGGCGCTGACCTCGGGCGGCAGCGGCGGAGGCGGGGACTGCGCGCGCGCAATCTGCAGCGCCGCGGCGGTCTTGGCTTGGTAGGGCATCTCGCGCTTGAAGATGCGGTACATCGTGACGCCCAGCGCGTAGAGGTCGGTGGCCACCGTCGGCAGATGACCGTCCAGCAGCTCGGGCGCCATGTACGGCGGCGTGCCCGCGAACAGCGTGACCTTCCCGGTGCGGTGCGCGCCGCGCGCCAGGCCAAAGTCCACCAGCTTGACGCGCTCACCCAGCGGGGAGCGGTTGTCGACGAGGATGTTGGCCGGCTTGAGGTCGCGGTGGAGGATGCCGCGGTTGTGGACGAAGGAGAGCGCGCGCACCAGCTCGGTGATGAGGCTGAGCCGCTCCTCCACGCCCAGGATCTCCGTGGCGCGGAAGATGTCCTCACCCACCACCATCTCGGCGGTGAAGTACGCGGTGCCCGGCTCCGGGCCGGGACCAAAGTCCATGACGCGCACCACGTTGGGGTGGCTCATGGCCGCCAGCGTCTCGAACTCCCGACGGAACGCCGCGGCCCATTTCTCGTCGGTGCGCTCCAGCACCTTGAGCGCCACGATCTCGCCGCCCTTGGCCTGGTCCTCCACGCGGTACACGCGACCCGCCCCGCCCTGGCCCAACACGCCCAGCACGCGGAAGCGACCGTCGATGATGTCGTTGACCTGCGTGGGCACCGGGACTCCCAGGGGGTGGGAGAACGGTAGGCGAGGTTTGTCGGGCGATGCAAAACGGAAGGGCGCGGTCACGAGGGGAGGGCGACCGCGCCCTGGGGAACACCGGGGTCAGCCGCCGGAGCTGCTGGTGCTGCTGCTGGCGGTCCCGCTGGAGCTGCTGCCCGCGCTGGTGGTGGTCGTGGTGGTGCCACCGCTGCTGCTGGAGGACGACGACGAGGAGCTGCTGGACGACGACGAGCTGCTGCTGGAGGAGCTGCCGCCCGGTGCCTCGATGACGAGGTCGTCGGTGCTGCGCGGGTGGATCTTGCGACAGCCGAAGCTGTAGTAGCTGAACCCACGCAGGCGCGTGACCTTGTGGCCGCTGGCAATGCCCGGGCCGGCGTCGCCCTGGAAGCTCTCCAGCACGCCAAAGTTGTCGCCCACCATGAGGCCCTGCTCCAGGGAGAAGCGGTGCACGATCCCGCTGCCGCCCGGCGTGGGGACGTAGGCCACGTTGACGCCGCCCTGCGGCAGGGTCACGTCCACCAGGGAGCCCTCCAGCGGCTCACCCGCGGTGCTGGCCTCCACGTTGCTGGTGCTGCAACCACCGCTGGACGCCTCCGCACCCTGGTCCACGTTGGCCACGTCGCCCACCGCGGCGGTGGCTGGGGAGGGCGTGCCGGTGGCGCTCTGCTGGATGGCCACGTCGATCACGCGGATGTACGTGTTGCCGAAGCGGCTGCGCAGGCTGCCCTCGATGGTGACGACGTCGCCGGGGTTGACCGCGGGCAGGTCGTAGTACAGCGGGGCCACCAGCTCGATGCCCTCGTTGGCGTTGGCCTGGAGGTTCTGGGCCACGTAGATGGCGCGCTGGGCCTGCTGGCCGCCGTCGTCATTGGTGGCCTTGTTGTCAAAGTCCGTGTGCTCGACGGACATGACCACCACGTTCTCCAGGATGACGTCGTAGTAGGGGGAGAGGTTGTACTGGCAGTTGGTGCCGGTGCTGCCGCGACAGTTCGGGTCGGCGGCAATGAGCGCCTTCAGCTCGGCAATGGTGTGGACGTGCGCGCCGCCGCTGCCGGAGCTGCTGCTGGACCCGTTGTTCCCGCCCGACGAGGTGCTGCCGTTGGTCCCGGAGCTGCTGCCGTTGGTGCCGCTGCTGCTGGACCCGTTGGTGCCGCTGGAGGACGTCGACCCCGAGCCCGAGCCCGAACCCGACCCCGAGGAACCGGAGCTGCCGCTGGTGCTGCTGCCCTGCTGGCTGCTGCTGCGATCAATGCCGCCGCTGCTGGACGACGACGAGGTGGACGAGCTCTCGCCGGTGCACGCACCGGACACCAGGCCAAGCGAGAGGAGGCTCAGGAGGACACGCTTCTTCATGGACAACTCCAGTCATGGGCGGGGCGTGGTTGGGGACCCGCGGCAAACGGGGGAGGCACGTAGCCCATGCCCGCGCACGTGTCATCCGTCGGTCGGGGCGGTGACAGCGTGGGCTTCAGCATGGCGGCCGGTGGGCCGTCCCGTGCCAGGAGATCCCGCCATCAGCTGCTGCCGGAAACGCTTCAGCGCGCTCAGCGTGGCCTCGATGAGCTCCTGCTGGAAGCGGTAGGTCATCTCCTCGCCCATGGGTACCAGCATGGAGGTGGCCTCGTCGGCGCAGCGCTGGCGCATCCGCTCGTGCAGACCAATGAGCGCGTCCAGCATGGCCCGCTTCTCCGGCGTACGGTGGGCGTCCTGCGGCACCAACGCCTCCAGCTCACGCACCGTGACCGCGTGCCCGAAGATCGTCGTCAGGTACTGGGTGGCCTTGGCGCGGTCGGCGTCCAGCCGCCACAGGCGGAACTTGTTCCAGAAGGTCATGGCGTTGAACAGGATGCTGACCACCATCAGCAGGTGCACCCAGTTGCTCGTGGGCATGATGTCCACCAGCCAGGGCACGTGTTCGTCGAGCAGCTCCGGTCCCTCGTGCGCCATGAAGCTCTTGGCCGCCGGCGCCCAGGGCAGGTTGGTGTTGTTGGGCGTTTCCTTGTTGTGACGGATGAAGTCGGGAAAGGTCTCCGCCAGCAACGTCAGCATGCCCACGGTCTGGGAATGCGACGCGCACCCGTTGCTCACCACCAGCGTCTCCAGCCGCAACACGCGCTTGTCCTGGTGCGGCAGCATCCGCACCGGGTCGTACTGGCCGGCGCCAATCCTCCCGGTGCGTGCAAACTTCAGTCGACGCGCCACCACGTCCAGGTTCCCGAACCCCGCAATCTGCAGGCCGCGCACGCGCACCGCCTCGTCCATGAGGTCCGCGTCCTCGTCGACCACCACCACGCCCAGGTCCAGCTCTCCGGCCTGCAGCAGGTCCAGCTGCTCGCGGAAGCCGTGGTGGGACGTCTTGACCTGCAGCGACGAGAAATCGCGCGAGGCCAGGATCTGCCCGGCCAGCCTGGCGGTACCGCTCCCCTCGGGGCCCACGCCCAGGCGCATGCCGTGGAGCTGGGTGAAGTCCTTGATGCGGTCCGCGTCGCGGCCCAGGAAGAACATCGACTCCGCCTTGGCCAACCGTCCCAGCAGGTACAGCGGTGCGTCGGCGGGCCAACCCGTGCCCGCCTGGACCAGCGCGAACTGCTCGGTGCAACTCTCCCTGGCCGCCACCAACCGCCGCACGTTCTCGACGGAACCGGCGCTGCTGGCGTTGGTGACCCGTCCCTCCCGCAGCGCCGCGTGCGCGGCGAGCTGGCCCACGATCTCGTGGTAGTGCCCGTCCACGGAGCCGGAGAGCACGGTGACGCGCAGGTGCGACAGGTCCGGTGTCAGGTCAATCACCGACGTCGCCACGCCGCAGATCACGATGACTCCGGCGAGGATGGCTCGCTTGACGCCCTTGGACTCCAGCAGCGGGGGCGCGGGGGGCTCGGCCAACGGGGTGGGCGTTCCCTCGGTCATGGCACCAGGCTCCGGGTGACGGGCACGACGAAGCGCATGTTGATTCCAAGCCACGCCCCGGACAAGGCGCGGCGAGGAGGAGCGTCGTCACTCCGTGTCGGGGAGGTGCTTGGCCATGTGGGCGATGAGATCGCCGCGCGCGTTGGTCAGGCCGTTGCGGATCATGAATGCCTGCAGGTCCGCGGACAGCTCCGCCGCCCAGCTGTAACGCTGGTTGAAGTCGCGCTCCAACGCCTTCATCACAATCTGCACCAGGTCCGGCGGCACGTCGGCACGGTGCTGCGTGAGCGGCGGGATGGTGCCCTTGATGACGTTGCGGATGGTCTCCACGTCGGTCTTGGCGGCAAAGAGGCGGCGGCCGGCCAGCAGCTCGTAGAGGATGATGCCCGCGGCAAACACGTCGCTGCGACGATCAATGGCCTGCCCGCGCATCTGCTCCGGGCTCATGTAGCTGATCTTGCCCTTGATGAGCCCCGGGCGCGTCATGGAGAGCTTGCTCACCGCCTTGGCAATGCCGAAGTCGATGATCTTCACCGCGCCCTCGTAGCTGACCAGGATGTTCGCGGGGCTGATGTCGCGGTGGACGATGCCGAGGTCACGGCCGTCCTGGTCCTTCTTGCGGTGTGCGTACTCCAGGCCCTCACACAGCTGCTGCACAATGTACGCGCACAACGCCACCGGCAGCGGCTGCTTCCGACGGTACGCGTCCTTGAACAGCGCGTTGACGTCGCGGCCGTGGATGAACTCCATGGCAATGAAGTAGCTGCCGCCCACCTTCCCCAGCTCGTAGATGTTGGCGATGTTGGCGTGGTTGAGCTGCACGGTGAGCTTGGCCTCGTCAATGAACATCTCGACGAACTCACTGCTCTCCGTCAGGTGCGGCAGGATCCGCTTGATGGCCACCTTCTTCTCAAAGCCCTCCACGCCGCTGGTCTTGGCCAGGTACACCTCCGCCATCCCGCCCGCCTTGATGCGACGCAAGAGCGTGTAGTTGCCAAACCGGTCTCCCTCCCCCGACGTCGTCGCGGTCTGCGGCAGCGGCGGAGGCACGGCGCCCGCGGGCAATGGTGGCGGGGTGGCGGGCCGGTCCTTCACGACGGTGGGCGCGGCGGTGAGGCGGGGAGAGGACTCCGCGGCGTAGGGGCTCTGGCCCACCGGGCTGCTCATGGGCGGGAGCGAGAAGCCGGGCAGGGAGCCGGGGCGCTCCGGC
>JBFMGU010000013.1:0-72373 GCA_040752415.1 Myxococcota bacterium | reverse complement strand
AACGCCTTGTGATCCAGACCCTGGTGTCGCGGGTCGAAGTCGACTCGGAAGGAGTCACGGTCGTGTTCAAGGTGCCCAATGTGACGCCGCCGCGGCCTCCCAACAACAACGACCCAGGCCAGGGTGTTGCCCAAGCCAGGCCAACGACGACAAGGGACCCGGGACCCGCCTCGGCCGACAGCCAGGACGGTTTTTGGAGCACTTGTCCAAAGCGGCGAGGGCCCGCCGCACTCCAGGTCGTGGCCCGCTCACACGTCCGCAATCCCGCTGGGCATCTTGTTCTGGACCCTGATCCGGATCCGTGAACCACCGTCCTTGACTTCCGAATATGCATTCGGCAAAGTCACCACTCGTTAGGAATGGAGAACAGGTGTTCTGCGGATGAATCCTGACCGTCGAGCGCGCAAGCAGGCCCGTCACCGGATCGAGATCCTCGAGGCGGCGGCGCGGGCGTTTGCCAGCAAGGGGCTCGACGCCACCACCGTGCAGGACATTGCCGCCGAGGCTGGTTATGGCGCGGCCACGCTCTATTCCTATTTCACGGGCAAGCAGGAGATCGTGGACGGCCTGCTCGAGCACCTCGCGCACGAGATGCTGGCCACCTTTGAAGTGCCGGCCCCGTCGGGAACCGCATTCCGACAACGCCTGGAGCACCTGGTGCGGACCCAGCTTTCCCTCGCTGACCGGCGGCGTGGGGAGCTGGCGGTCTTCCTGGTGGCTTCGCAGACCATGGCGGTTTCGCGCACCCGACACGAGCGCGCGCGGGCGGGCTTCCTGAGCTTCGCGGCGCGCATGACGTCGTGGGTGAAGGCCAACGCCGCTCCGGGCGACCTGCGCGGCTGCCCGGTGGAGACCGCCGCGCTGTTCATCCTCAGCGCGCTGCACATGTCGTTCATCCGCTGGGCAATCGAGCAGTCCTCCGCGCCGCTGGCCGCCAGCGCACGCACCATTGTGCAGCTCCTCCTCCACGGTCTTTCCGGCCCGCCCACGACGGAGCCCATCCCTTCGCTTCCCAGGAGCACCTCATGACGGACCTCCCGCCTCCGCCCGCCAGCAGCAGCGGCAAGGGCATCCTCATTGCGCTGGTTCTCGTCGGCGCGCTCGGAGCGGTGTTTGCCGTCCGCATCGACAAGGCCAAGAAGGTTCGCGCGGAGCAGTCCATCCCACAGGCGGCGCCCATTCCCACCGTGGCCGTGGCCCCGCCGGAGCGTCGCGAGATCGTCGACCGGGTGAGCATCACCGGCACCATGCGGTCCACCAGCGAGGTGGATGTCACCGCGCGCATGGGCGGCCGTCTGGAGAGCGTGAAGGTCAAGGTCGGGGACCGTGTCCGGACGGGCCAGGTCCTCGCCGTGGTGGAGCACCGCGAGGTGGAATGGCAGGTCCGACAAACCGCCGCGCAGGTCCAGGTGGCGGAGGCCGCCGTTGAGCAGGCGCGCGTGAACGCGGAGACCGCGCAGCGCCAGTTGGACCGCATGAAGAGCCTCGCCGTCGAGGGGGCGCTGCCCGCCGCCGAGCTTGAGCGCGTGGAAATGGGACTGAAGGCGGCGCAGGCCGGCGTCCGGACCGCGGAGGCGCAGGCCGAGCTGGCACGCGCCGCGGCGGGATTGACGCAGGTTGCGTTGGACAACAGCCGCATCACCAGCCCCATCGACGGCATCGTCGTCGCGCGCAACGTGCAGCTGGGCAGCATGGCCGTTCCCGGCGCGCCGCTCTTCAAGGTGCAGGAGGTGGCGGAGATGAAGCTGGAGGGCTCCGTCACCGCCGCCGAGTACCACCTGCTCAGCGTGGGGCAGCAGGCGCGCATCGTCGTGGACGAGCTGCCGGACCAGGTGTTCGAGGGGAAGGTCTCCGTGCGCGCGCCGTCCCTGGATGCGCAGACGCGCCGCGCCGCGGTGGAGATCCTCGTCGCCAATCCGCACGGCCGATTGCTGCCCAACATGTTCGCGCGCGGCAGCATCGAGATCGGCCGGCGCGAGGGCGTGTTGTCCGTGGCGCAGGACGCCGTGATCACCGACGCGCAGGGTGCCGTGGTCTACGTGGTGCGCGACGGCAAGGCGGAGGCGGTGCGCGCGCAGGTGGAGCCCACCGAGGGTCCCTACGTGGCCGTGCGCAGCGGGCTCACCGACAGGGACATGGTCGTGGTCACCGGGCAGACCGGGCTCTCCCCGGGCGCGCCCGTCAAGATCGCGGACCGGGCGGAGTGACCAGATGAAGATCACCGACGTCTCGATCGATCGCCCGGTCTTCACCACCATGGTGACGTTGGCCATCAGCGTCATGGGCTTCCTGGCGCTGGGACGCCTGGGCATCGACCTCTTCCCGGACATCACCTTTCCGCTGGCCTCCGTGGTCATCACCTATCCCGGCGCGGGACCGGAGGAGGTGGAGCAGCAGGTCAGTCGCGTGGTGGAGGAGGCGGTCTCCGGCATCAACGGCATTGACGAGGTGCGCAGCATCTCCCGTGACTCGGTGAGCACGGTGATTGTCACCTTCAAGATGGAGACCGACGTCAAGCAGGCGGTCAGCGACGTGCGCGACCGGGTGGCCATGGCGCGCGGGAAGCTGCCGCGTGACGCGCTGGACCCGGTCATCTCCCGCATCGACCCGGGCGCGGTCCCGGTGCTGATCTACGCCGCCTCCAGCACCACGCGCCCCTCCATGCAGACGCGTGAGCTCATCGACGACACCGTGCGTCCCGTGCTGGAGCGCGTGGATGGCGTGGGCAGCGTGACGCTCCTGGGTGGCGACGTGCGGGAGATCCGCGTCGAGCTCCACCAGGACCGGCTGGATGCACACCGGCTGACCGTGGCCCAGGTGGCGCAGGCCATTGGCGCGGAGTCCATGGACATTCCCGGCGGCCGCGTCAGCGTGGGCACGCGGGAGCTGAGCCTCAAGGCGGTGGCGCGCTTCCAGAGTCCGCGCGAGGTGGAGGACGTGGTGCTGATTGCCATGCCCAACGGCACCCAGGTGCGGGTGCGTGACGTGGGGACGGTCATTGACGGGGTCAAGGAGGCGCGCACGCTCACCCGCGTGAACGGGAATCCCTCGGTGACCTTCCAGATCCAGAAGCAGTCCGGCACCAACACCGTGGCCACCGCCGACGGCGTGGAGGCCGCCATGGCCAGGCTGCAGAAGACCCTGCCGCCGGACATCACGATCACCAAGGTGGGAGACTCCTCGCGGTTCATCCGCAGCAACGTCAAGCAGCTCTGGGACGCGCTCATTGAAGGCGCCATCTTCGCCATCCTGGTCATCTTCCTGTTCATGCTGGATTGGCGGTCCACCTTCATCTCCGCGCTGGCGCTGCCCACCTCCGTCGTGGCGACGTTCTTCGTCATCTGGCAGCTGGGCTTCACCCTCAACATCATGTCCATGCTTGGACTCTCGCTCGCCATCGGCCTCCTCATCGACGACAGCGTGGTGGTCCGCGAGAACATCTTCCGGCACATGGAACGCGGCGCCGACCCGCTCACCGCGGCGCGCCGGGGCACCACCGAGATTGCGCTGGCGGTCATGGCCACCACCTTCACCGTCGTGGCGGTGTTCGTCCCGGTGGCGTTCACCGGCGGCATCATCGGCCGCATGTTTCGCCAGTTCGGCCTCACCGTGGCGGCGGCGGTGCTGGTCTCGCTCGTCGTGTCGTTCACGCTGGACCCCATGATGAGCGCGCGGCTCACGCAGAAGATCGACCCGCATCACCACGAGAAGCAGAAGAAGCACCCCATCTACGGTCCCATCCTCTGGGTGCTGGATGGGATGGACAACGTCTACCGGGGCATCCTGGACTTCGCGCTGCGGCATCGCATCCTCGTCGTGCTCCTGGCGGGGGGCGCGTTCGTGGGGAGCCTCAGCCTGACTTCACTGATGGGCACGGAGGGCTTTGGTCGCGGTGACCAGGGTCAGTTCTCCGTGCAGATCGAGTTGGCGCCGGGCACCTCGCTCACGCAGACCGACCGCGTCACGCGCCAAGTGGAAGCGCTGGTCCGCAAGATCCCCGAGGTCATTGACATCAACACCACGGTGGGTCCCAACGAGGAGGTCAGCAAGGCCACCGTCCGCGTGAAGACCACGCCCAAAGACCAGCGCACCCGCTCCTTGACCATGATCATGGATGAGCTGCGCGGCCAGCTCGGCGACGTCCCGGGACTGACCTACTACCTGCGTGAAGCGGGCCTGGGCGGTGAGGCCGAGGAATCCGCCATGAACGCGCCCATCTCCCTGCAGGTGCGTGGCAGTGATTACGTGGAGCTGCGCCGGATTGCCGACGAGGTCCACCAGATCGTGAAGAACACGCGCGGCACCCGCGACATCGCCATGAGCTACCGGCCCGGCCCGCCCGAGCAGCAGCTCGTCGTCGACCGCGCCAAGGTGGCGGACCTGGGCGTGAGCTTTGCGGCGGCGGCGTCCACGTTGCGCACCGCGGTGGAGGGCGACCCGGTGGCCAAGTTCCGCGCCGGGGACCGCAACATCGACGTGCGCGTGCAATTGCGGGAAGCGGATCGCGACGCGGTGGACGACATCCTGGCCATTGGCGTGCCCACCCGTCGGGGAACGCCGGTCACGCTGCGCGAGGTGACCACGCTGCATCCCTCCGCCACGCCCGCCACCATCGAGCGCATCAACCGCGAGCGTCTCATCACCGTCACCGCCAACGTGGCCAACCGCTCCCTCGGCGACGTGGTGGCGGAGATCAACCAGGGCCTGGCCAGGCTCCAGAAGCCCTCCGGCTACTCGTTCAAGTTCGGCGGCGAGGCGGAGCGGATGCAGGAGACCTTCAGCAACCTGGGCATTGCGCTGCTGCTGGCCGTCCTCTTCATCTACTTCGTGCTCGCTTCGCAGTTCGAGTCATTCATCCACCCCTTCACCATCATGCTCTCGTTGCCGCTGGCCATCGTCGGGGCGTTCGCGTTCCTGTTCCTCCTGGACATCCCCCTCGGCATGCCCGCGATGATCGGCATCATCCTGCTGATGGGCCTGGTGACCAAGAACGGAATCCTCCTCGTCGACTACGCCAACCAGCTCCGCGACCAGGGTCACGGCATCATCGAGGCGCTGCGCATTGCCGGTCCCACGCGGCTCCGTCCCATCCTCATGACGTCGGCCGCCATGGTGCTGGGCATGCTACCCACCGCGTTGTCCCACTCGGAGGGCAGTGAGTTCCGCCAGCCCATGTCCGTGGCAGTGATCGGCGGCGTGGTGACGTCGACGTTGTTGACGCTGGTGGTGGTACCGGTGGTGTACATCTGGTTCGACAAGCTGACCCTGCGCCACCGTCGGGAGAAGCACCGGGCGCATCACAACGGGAAGCCTCCGCGTCGTGAGTCCGAGGTTGTCTCCGACGCCACCGCGGCCTGACTCCATCCTCTGCCAGACCATGTTTGCTCCTTGCGGGGCAGGAATGACCATGCACCACAAGCTTCCACCACCCATCTTGCGTGTTGTCATCCCGGTTGCGCTCACCCTTTCCGCCGTCGGGGCGGAGGCCCAGGTGCAGGGCGAGCAGGGCGCCGCACCCACGTCGTCAGCTCCCGCGGCCAGCGGCGCGCGCACGTCGACGTCCATGGGCGGACCCGAGAGCACGTTGGGCCTGCGACCACCGAAGACCGCGCGCGAGGTGATTGCGTTCGAGGAGGCCATGGGGGCCGCGCTGAAGCACAACCCGGACCTGCGTGTGGCCCAGGAGCGTCTCTTCCAGGCCGAGCTGCTCACCCGCAAGGCGTGGGCGAACTTCCTCCCTCGTCTCAACGCGGGCGTCGGGTACACGTTCAGCTGGCCGGAAGCGAAGCTGGAGCTGGTCACGCAGGAGCAGTACGACGCACAGGCGGACGCGCAGCGCGCCCAGCTCAATGCGCAGGCCGACGCCTACGAGGCAGAAGCCGAGGCCAACCGCGTTGACGGCAACCTTGCCGAGGAGCAGCTCAACCGCGGGATCGCTGCGCAGCTCCGTCGACAGAGTGGCGCCGTGGAGGCGCGCAAGGCCGGGGACCCGATCGTGATCAACCCGATGCACCAGGGAAACGGAAGCCTCAACTTCCAGTTCGTGCTCTTCAACGGGCGCGCCATCCCGCTGCTCCTCAATGCGTACGAGGGTGTGGCGGCCACGCGCAACAACATGAGCCGCTCGCGCATGCAGGTGCTCTACATGGCCGCGGTCTCGTACTTCAACGCGCACGCCGCCCGTCGTCTCGAGAAGATTGCGCAGCAGCAGGTGGCCCGCATGGAGGAGCACCTCAAGACCGTGGCGTTGCGCGTGAAGCTGGGCACGGCCACGTCGTTGACGGAGCAGCGTGCACGCGCCGACCTGCTGCGCGCCCGCGCCAACGTGCGCACCAGCCGCAACGCCTACGAGGCGTCGATTGCCGCGCTGGGCATGTCCATTGGCCGCAAGGTGGCGTTTGACGTTGGTGAGCTGCCCAGGGTGCCTGCCATCGATGAGCTGTACAGCGAGGAGCAGCTCCTGGACATGGCCATGCACCGTCCCGACGTGCAGGCTGCGCGCTCCGCGATCACCATGGCGGACCGCGACAAGCTTGATGCGCTGGCGCGCTGGTTGCCCACGGTCTCGCTCAATGCCCAGGGCCGCGCCACCACCAACACGTCGGGCTTCCAGAGCGAGCCGCTGACCTACGCGGTCACGCTCAATGGCTCCATCCCGCTGTACGACGGTGGCGAGCGCTACATTGCGTGGGACGAGGCGAAGAGCAAGGCGCGTGAAGCGCGCATCAGCTACGACACGCTGCGGGACCGGCTGGACTCCGCCATCGTCGGCAACCTGCGGGAGATCAACACCCGCAAGGAAAACCTGCAGACCTACCGGGAGTCGCTGGAGATGGCGCAGAAGACGCGCAAGCAGGCTGAGCTGTTCTTCCAGGTGGGGACGGCCACGCAGCTGGAGGTGCTGGATGCCACCACGCTGGAGCTTTCCGCGGAGCTGGACCTGGCGCAGGCGGAGCTGGACATCCAGGTGGCGCGGCTGGGGCTGGCGCACCTCGTGGGTTCGTTCGATCCGGCCATCGAGCGCGGCGGCGACGAGAGTCCAGTGATGGCGTCGTCGCCCGCGCGGGATGGTTCCGGGGTTCCGGCGTTGGCGCCGCCGGGTCGCGCCGCGGTGCGGAACGCCAGCCTGCCGCTCCAACCATCCGCCATGGACCTGGTCCGTCACGACGTCGCGGCCGGCTCCGGAGGTGACCGATGAACGCCGCTGCCCTTGCCCTTCTCCTTGCGTTCTCCGCGCCCACCGCCGGCGCGGACCCCCAACCCGCACCCTCCTCCACGGCCGCGGGTGACGACGATCCCTTGACCGGACGCGCCGGCAAGCTCGTGGTGGGGATTGCCACGCTGGCCGCGGGTGGTCTCGGGACGTTGGCCTCGGTGGTCACCGGCGCGCTGTTCGGGGTCGTGATGGCGGCCATTGTCGTCGATCATGCGGACGACGACGGCGTGCTCGCCTACGACACCACCGTCAAATACGACGACGACCGGGACCGCTTCTTGTGGACCGAGGCCTACCGCGTGAGCACGTTGGTGGTGATTGGCGCGTTCGGCGCGGCGGCGTTTTCGTTGGTGTTGCTGGCGGTTGGCGCGGGTGTGCTCCTCAGCGCGCTCGTCCCGGTGGAGTGAAGCCCATGCACAGCGTCCTCTTGTCCTTGTTCCTCGTCGCCACGGCCCAGACCGAGTCACCGGCCACCACCGCTCCCGCCGAACCCGTTGCACCGGCGCAGCCCGAACCCGCGGCAACACCGTCCGAGTCTTCCGACGCCACCGGGACCAACGCGGCGCCCGCCACTCCCGCGCCCTCGGCAGACGCCACCGCGGGCGAGGGCGCCGTGGAGGTTCGTCATGCAACAACGGACCGGCCCGCGCGCCGCGCGTCGTCGGTGCCGTTGCGCGAGGAGGAACCGGTGCTCTCCACGCGTCGCCTCGTCGGTATTTCGCTCTCGGTGGTCGGTGGATTGATGTCCGCGCTGGGCGTGGGGGCTGGCGTGGCAACCGCGGCGATCGAGTACTCCAACTGGCCCGAGAAGCCCGCGGCCGACGAGTATCCGCGGCGCAGTCTCTCGGCGATCACCGCGGGGGCGTGTGCGGTGTTCCTGATCGTCGGGGCGACCGTGTTCCTGGGCGGCCTGGCGGCGGTGTTCGTGTGAACCGCGGGGCTCAACGCGCCTTGATGCCGTGGAGCACCACCTGGACAATCTCCGGTGCCCTGTCGACCAGCGACGCGTCCGGCGGACCCGCGCGCCAGCGCACGAAGAACGCAACCCCGATTCCGACGAGGATGAACGCCACGTCCTCCGGCGCGCGTCCTCCGAGGTCACGGGCGCTGGCATGGCGGGAGAGCCATTCCCTGGTCATGCGGGCGTGCATGAGGAATCCCACGTCCTGCTCCTCGTGGTAGCGACGTCGCATACCCTCGGGAATGGCGCCGGACATCAGCAGCGCCGTGAACACGCCAAAAGCTTCACGGTGACTGTCCACCAGTGACAGGTGCTGCCGGATGAACCACTCCAGGCGACGCTCGAAGGAAAGCCCTTCTGGCGGCGCGAGCTCGTAGATCGCCATGGCCTGCTGGATCATGGACTCGGCCAGGGCCTCGATGATGGCGTCGCGGCTGGGGAAGTAGGTGTAGAGCGAGGCGGCGGTGAAGCCCGCTTCCGACGCGATGTGATGCACCGTGGTGCTCGTGGGGCCGTGCTTGGCCAGCGCCCGCACCGCGGCCTCGAGGATTTCCCTTCGGGTGTGCTCCAGCATGCGCTGCTTGCGCTCCTGACTGCGGGCGGCGCGCGTGCTGGTGGCCTTGGGCGTCGACTTCTTGGGCATGGGGACCAGGCTCCCGTCCATGGCCACGCCGGTCAAGCGGGACATGCGGATGCCGCTTCTACACCATCCAGGGATGACGGCGGAGTCGCCGCGGCGTTTTCGTGTTCAGCGCGGGGGAGGCCTCACACCAACAGCTCGAAGCGGCCGAGCAGGAAGTCGCGCGCAATGGCGGCGCGGTGGACCTCCTCGGGCCCGTCGGCAATGCGAGCGGCGCGCGCGGAGCGGTACCAGGTGGAGAACGGAAGGTCCTCGCTGATGCCCAGCGCGCCGTGCATCTGGATGGCGCGGTCCAGCACGTCGCAGAGCAGGCGCGCCACGTGGTTCTTGGCCATGGAGGAATAGGGCTTGGCCTGCACCGCCAGTCCCTGCTCCAGCATCCACGCGCAGTGGAAGGTCATGAGGTTCCCGGCGTGGATCTCCGTCGCCGACACCGCGAGCATCTCCTGGATGGCCTGGTGTCTCGCCAGCACCTTTCCAAAGCTCTCACGCGTGGTGATGTACGCCTTGCACATCTGCAACGTGCGCTCCGCCAGCCCCAGCCACCGCATGCAGTGGGTGAGTCGCGCGGGCACCAGGCGCGCCTGGGCCAAGCGGAAACCCTGGCCCACGCCGCCCAGGAGGGCCTCCTCGCCCACCTCCACGTCGTGGAACTTGAGCTCCGCTTCCAGGTGATCCAGCAGCGGCGGTCCCATGGTGGGCACATCCCGCACGTGCTCCACGCCGGCCTGCTTGCGGTCAACGACGAACATGGTGGCGCCGTGCTTGGGATCGTCGCTGGTGCGCGCCATGACGATGAGGAACGCCGCCTTTCCGCCACCGGTGGAGAACCACTTGTGTCCGTTGATGACCCAGCGGTCACCGCGCTTGACGGCGCTGGTGCGCAGGTTGCCCGGGTCGGCGCCGGCGCCGGGGGCGGGCTCGGTCATGGAGAACGCGCTGGTGATCTCGCCGTTGCAGAGCGGACGGAGCCAGCGTTCACGGATGGCGGGGCTGGCGGACTGCAGCAGCAGGTCCATGTTGCCCTGGTCGGGCGCGTCGCAGTTGAAGACCTTGGCACCGACGAAGGAGCGGCCCATCTCCCGGAACAACGTGCACATGCCCATGGGCCCGAGACCCAGACCGCCAAACTCCCCGGGCAGGTGCGGCGTCCACAGGCCTTCCGCGCGGGCGCGTGCCTGCAGACCCTTCAACGTCTCCCGCGACCCGGCCCGGTCCTCCGCCAGGATGCGTTGCTCCGCGGGAATGATGTGCTCGTCGACAAAAGCGCGCACCTTGCCGCGCATGACCTTGAGCTCGGGGCTCAGCTCGAAATCCACGGGGGCCTCACTCGATCTCGTCGGAAGCGTCAAAGCGCGGGTTGGTGACCGCCAGCGTCTCCAGCGTGGTCACCCGCACGTGCTCCAGGATGGTGTCCATCTGCGCGCCGGAGAAGTGGCGTTCCCGCAGTCCCCTGGCCAGCGCGCGGTTCAACGTGTCCAGCGCGGCCAGGCGCTCCGCGCGGGTGCGCAGCTGGGAGGCGTCCCCGGTGACGTCGGGGAGGATGGCCTGGAGGCGCTGGAGCTCGTCGGAGAGACGCTTCTCGTCGGTGCGCAGCTCCTGGCTGACGATGTTGGCCAGGTTGGCGGCGATCATGACGCGGAAGCTGAGCGCCTTGTCGTCGATCTTCGGCGCCACCTCGGTCAGGAGGAAGCTGCACACGGCGTCGAGGAGCGTGCTCGGGTCGGGTCTCTGTTGCATGTCAGGCTCCCTTGCGGATGAGGCGCAGCGCTTCGTGCTCCATCTCGACGGCGCGACGGGCAATGGCGATGAGCTCCAGGTCGGATTCCTGTCCGCCCAGGTAGCGCTCGCCCTGGTAGACGCTGCCCACCGCCCAGCGCACGTTCCCCATGACTTCCCAGTAGCGCACCGCGCGCGTGTCCACCGTGCGACCGCTGGCCTTCTCATACGCCGCGTAGAACGGTTCCCGACGGGAAAACCCGCCCACCGGCTGATCCAGCACACCAAAGCGCCAGTCGCGCACGCTGATCCACGCGAGGTCCTCCATGGGGTCGCCCCAGTGGGCGAACTCCCAGTCCAGCACGCCGGAGAGGCCCTGCGGTGTCACCATGAAGTTCCCGGTGCGGTAGTCGCCGTGCACCAGCGTGATCTCGTTGCGCGCGGGCACGTGGTCCTCCAGCCAGCGCAGCGCCACCTCCACGGCGGGATGGACCTCCGGGAGCGCGTCGGTCATGCGTCGCAGCGCGGCGAGCGAGGCCTGCGCCGCACCCTGCCGCCACGCCACGTCGTCACCAAAGAGCGGGCGCGGCGTGTTCTGCGGCGTGACGGAGTGGATGCGGGCCAGTTGCGCTCCCAGCTCGTCGGGCAGTGACGTGCGCGCTTGCGCCAGCTCCGGGTTCCGCACCACGCGTCGACCAATGGCCTCCCCGTCGATCCAGTCCAGGAAGTAGGCGCCCGCGCCTTCCCGCACCAGTCCCAGCTCGAAGAAATGCGCGGCCGGAGTGCGCACGCCGGCCTGCACCGCGGCGGCAATCACGTCGAACTCGCGCTGTCGGTTGATGGAGCCGGGGAGGCTCTGTTTCGCGTCGCTGCGCAGGGCCAGGCGTCGCTCCCCGCGGAGCGGTCCCGACGAGAACGTGAGGTCCACGCGGTAGTTGTCCTGGCACGCACCGCCGTGCAGCGGTTTGAGGTTGCGCACCGTGACCGCGCCGCCGGTGTGACGCGTCAACGCCGACGCGATGCGGGTGGAGAGCTGCGAGAGTTCCTCGGTCATGGTTCACCTGGAGCGCGTCGTTGCCCGCGGCGCGACGTCCATAACATAGGGCGCCACCTGTGACGCCGCGCACCTTCTGCGGGGCAGGGCGTCAAGTGCGAGGCGCGCACACATGGTCGCGCCACGGCGGGTCTGGACTCGGATTGTTCCAACGTGGTCTCCTGCGCGCGGTCTTCTTGGGGACGTCAGCGTATCTCGCCACGTCCGGGGAGTCGGTGACATGAAGCGTTGGGCGAGCGGCGCGCTCAGGGTGCTGGGTGGTGTCTCCACCGTGCGCGCGCCGGTGGGCATCAAGGGAATTGCGGTGCTTGCGGTGATGGCGGGCGGGCTGTCCTGTGCGGTCCCGTCGGGCACGCGAGAGCGCGAGGATCAACGCGAACGCGCGTGGGCGGAGCAGCGTTCAAGCGCGGCGGAGGCGTTCCGTCGGGAGGAGAACCAGGCAACGCTGCTCGGCCTGGCGCGCGCGTACTTCCCGGAATTCGCCAGGCCGTTGGGTGACGGCGCGTCGTCAGCCGCTCCCATCAACCCTGAGTCGGCGCTCCGCGTGCGCATTCCCGGCCGCTCCGACGGCGAGATGGAGTTGCTGGCGCGTGGGCATGCGTTCCGGGTCCGGAAGGTGACCGCGGTTGATGGCCAGGAAACGACGCAGGGGAACGGAGCCGTCTTCTTCGGTCCACGAAGCTTCTGGGTGCCCACCGAGGGGAGCTCGTCCGACGGGGACTGGGTGACCCAACGCGTCGAGGAATACGCGGTCCTTCCCCGTGGCGAGGGCATGATGGAGGAACGCTACGTCGTGGAGCTTCCCGCGGGGCGTTGGCTCCTGAAGGACGCCGGCGAGTACCTCGAGTTCTGGAACGACGAGAAGATGCCCGTGCTCCGCGCGCACGGAATGGTGGCGCGCGACGAGCGCGGGGAGACGCGGCCGGGCGTGCTGCAGTTGGACGGGGTGGAGGGGTTGGGCGCTGGCAGGTACCGGCCGCTCGGGCGGCAGGTGACGTTGGCCATGCGGGTTGATCTCACGGGCTTGCACGGGCCGGTGGTGGTGGACCCCGGGTGGAGCGCCACCAGCGCCATGGCCACGGCGCGTTCCCGCCACACCGCCACGCTGCTCGCTTCCGGGAGGATCCTGGTCGCGGGCGGTTACAACCCGGGCTATCTCGCGTCGGCCGAGCTGTACGACCCGCTCACGGGAACGTGGAGCGCCACCGGCTCCCTGGCCGCCGCACGGAACGACCACACCGCCACCCTGCTCCCGTCGGGAAAGGTGCTGGTGGTGGGGGGCTACAACGGGAGCGCCACCGTTGCCACCGCGGAGGTCTTTGATCCCAGCACGGGAACGTGGAGCCCCGCGGGCTCCCCCTTCATTCCGCGGAGCCAACACACCGCCACGCTCCTCGCGACGGGCAGCGTGCTGGTGGCGGGCGGCAACAGCAACGGTTTCCCGCAGAGCTCGGCGGAGCTGTACGACCCGACCACCGGCACCTGGAGCGGGACGGGAGCCATGGCCACCTCGCGCATCAACCACACCGCCACGTTGCTCGGCAACAGCAAGGTGTTGGTCGTCGGCGGATACAACGGCAGCTACCTGTACTCGGCCGAGCTGTATGACCCGTCGTCGGGGAGCTGGAGCTCGACGGGCGCGATGTCCCGGGACCGGGAGTTGCACACCGCCACGCTGCTGCCGTCGGGCAAGGTGCTGGTGGCGGGAGGCTTCAACGGGAGCGCCCTTGCCTTCGCGGAATTGTACGACCCCGGTACGGGCGGATGGAGCTCCACCGGCTCCATGGCCACAGCCCGGCGACGACACCGCGCCACGCTGCAGCCCTCCGGCAGCGTGCTCGTCGTGGGCGGGCTGGGCGGGACGACCCTGGCCTCCGTGGAGTCCTACGACCCAACCACGGGCACCTGGAGCGGTGTCACGCCCATGGCCAGCGCGCGCGAGGGTCACACCGCCACGCTGCTCCCCAACGGCAAGACGTTCATCACGGGGGGCTACGACGGGACGAGCTTCGTCGCCACGACGACCATGTACGACCCGGGGGGCCGGACCTGGAACGCCACCGCTTCCCTGACCAGCGCGCGCGGCATGCACACCGCCACGCTGCTGCCGTCGGGGAAGGTCCTGGTGGCGGGGGGTTACAACTCCAGCTACCTGGCGTCCGCGGAGCTCTATGATCCCGCCACCGGCGCGTGGAGTGTCGCCAACTCCCTGGGCAACGCGCGTCGCAGCCATACCGCCACGTTGCTGCGCTCGGGCAAGGTCCTGGTGGTGGGCGGCTACAACGGGTCGGCCTACCTCTCGTCGGCGGAGATCTATGATCCCGCGACGGGCAACTGGAGCTTCACCGCTTCACTGGCCACCGCCCGCTCCGACCACACCGCGACGTTGCTCCCGTCGGGCAAGGTGTTGGTGGCGGGGGGGTACAATGGCAGCTCCCTCGCTTCCGCGGAGCTCTACGACCCGTCGACCGAGACGTGGACCTCCACCAGTGCCATGCCCGGTGCGGTGTGGGGCGGCGTTGCGGTCCTGTTGCTGACCGACCGCGTGCTCGTCGTCGGGTCGCTCGTGGGGTACGTGTACGACCCCGCAACGGAAACCTGGAGCACGACAGCGTTCATGTCGACGTTGCGCCAGTACTTTGCCGCGACGCTCCTGACGTCGGGCAAGGTCCTGGTGGCGGGAGGCGACAACGGCAGCTACCTGTCGTCGGCGGAGCTGTATGACCCCGCCACCAACACCTGGAGCACCACGGGCTCGTTGGTATACGCGCGGCGCGCGCACACGCTGACGCGGCTCCCGTCGGGGCTGGTGTTGGTGACGGGGGGCCGCGGCATCAGCCCCACGGAGTCCGAGATCTACGACCCCGGCACCGCCACCTTCTCCACCAGCGCAACACTCGGCAGCCAGCACGAAGGCCCCACCACCACACTCCTTCCGTCGGGCAAGGTGCTGACGGCGGGAGGAGCCAACGGGTTCGGTGGGTACACGGCGACGGCGGAGTTGCTCAGCGTCGTGGGTGCGCAGGACGCCTGGCGGCCGGTGGTGACGGGTCCCTCGGTGGCAACGGCTGGGGCAAGCATCACCGTGACGGGGTCGGGATTCCGGGGTGTCTCCAGCGCCAGCTCCAGCAACACGGCGGATTCACCCTCCAACGTCCCGATTGCCGCCATCGAGGATCTGGGCGGGCAACGGCTGGCATTCCTCACCGCGACGCAGTTCTCCGCCACCCAGGCGCAGGTGACGCTGCCGAGCTGGCCCGTGGGCAAGTACCTGCTGTGGGTCCAGAGCAACGCGCTGCCGGGATCGGCGGTCGTGACGCTGCAGGGAGCGCCGGTGGCCAACCCCGACGCCGCCACGACCAGTGAGGACGTCGCGGTGAACGTTGCGGTGAAGGCCAATGACTCCGACCCGGACGGGGACACCCTGACGGTGACCGCGGTGACCAACGGCGCCAAGGGCACCACGTCCATCAATGCCGACAACACGGTGCGCTACACGCCGAACCTCAACCAGAACGGCGCCGACTCATTCACCTACACCATCTCCGACGGGAACGGCGGCACCGCCACCGGTACGGTGAACATCACCATCAACGCCGTCAACGACAATCCGGTAGCCAATCCCGACACCCTGACAACCAGCGAGGACACGCCGGCCAACGTCGAGGTCAAGACCAACGATTCCGATGTCGATGGCGACACGCTGACCGTCGTCGCGGTGACCAACGGCGCCAAGGGCACGGCGTCCATCAACGCCGACAACACGGTGCGCTACACGCCGAACCTCAACCAGAACGGCGCCGACTCATTCACCTACACCATCTCCGACGGGAATGGCGGCACCGCCACCGGCACGGTGAATGTCACCATCACCGCCGTCAACGACAACCCGGTGGCCATCACCGACCCGCTGACCACCAGCGAGGACACGCCAGCCGACATCAATGTCAAGACCAATGATTCCGACGTCGATGGCGACACGCTGACCGTCGTCGCGGTGACCAATGGCGCCAGGGGCACGGCGTCCATCAACGCCGACAACACGGTGCGCTACACGCCAAACCTCAACCAGAACGGCGCCGACTCATTCACCTACACCATCTCCGACGGAAACGGCGGCACCGCCACCGGCACGGCGACCGTCACCATCAACGCCGTCAACGACAATCCAGTAGCCAATCCCGACAGCCTGACAACCAGCGAAGACACGCCGGCCAACGTCGAGGTCAAGACCAACGATTCCGACGTCGATGGCGACACGCTGACCGTCCTTGCGGTGACCAACGGCGCCAGGGGTACGGCATCGATCAACGCCGACAACACGGTGCGCTACACGCCAAACCTCAACCAGAACGGCGCGGACTCATTCACCTACACCATCTCCGACGGAAACGGCGGAACCGCCACCGGCACGGTGAACGTCACCATCACTGCCGTCAACGACATCCCGGTGGCAAACGTCGACGCGTTGACAACGGATGAGGACACGGCCGCCAACGTCGTTGTGAAGGCCAATGACACGGACGCCGACGGGGATGCGCTGACGGTCATCGCGGTGACCAATGGCGCCAGGGGCACGGCGTCGATCAACGGAGACAACACCGTGCGGTACACGCCCAGTGCGAATGCCAACGGCACGGACAGCTTCACGTACACCATCTCCGACGGGAACGGCGGTACCGCCACCGGTTCCGTCAACGTCAGCATCACCGCGATCAACGACAACCCGGTTGCGAATGCCGACAATCCAGCAACCAGCGAGGACACCACGGTCGACGTGGACGTCCGGGCGAACGACACCGACGCGGATGGCGACACGCTGACGGTCACCGTGAGCACCGATGGCGCCAAGGGCACCACCAGCATCAATGCGGACAACACGGTACGTTACACGCCCAACGCCAACGCGAATGGCACGGACACCTTCAGTTACGCGGTGTCGGATGGGAACGGTGGAACTTCGTTTGGCACGGTGACAGTGACCATCAGCGCCGTGAACGACACGCCGGTGGCAACGCCGGATGACCTCACCACCGCGGAGGATGCGGACCTCGTCATTGACGTGCGGGCCAATGACACCGACGTCGATGGCGACTCGCTCTCCGTGATTGCCGCGACCGACGGCACGCTTGGCACAACCACCGTCAACGCGGACCACACCATCCGCTATGCGCCCAACCCCAATGCCAACGGTTCGGACTCCTTCTTCTACACCGTCTCGGACGGTAACGGCGGGACGGCCACGGGTGTGGTGAACGTGAACATCACGCCGGTCAACGACTCCCCCGTGGCCAACGACGACACCGCCAGCCTCGACGAGGACACCAGCATCACCATTGCGGTGAAGGCCAACGACAGTGACCCGGACGGGGACACCCTCACCGTGACCGCAGTCACCCAGGGAGCAAACGGTACGGTCTCCATCAACGGCGGCAACACGGTGAGCTTCACGCCGGCGGCCAATTTCGGCGGCACCGACTCGTTCACCTACACCATCTCCGACGGGAACGGCGGCACTGCCACAGGCACCGTGAATGTCACCGTCAACCCGATCAATGACAATCCCACGGCGAGCAACGACACGCTGACGACCAGCGAGGATACCGCCGCGAACATCGACGTGAAGGCCAACGACACGGATGGGGACGGCGGCGCGCTGACCGTCACCACGGTGACCAACGGCGCCAAGGGCACGGCATCCATCAACGCCGACAACACGGTGCGCTACCTGCCGAATCCCAACGAGAGCGGCACGGACAGCTTCACGTACACCATCTCCGACGGGAACGGGGGTACGGCCACCGCCACGGTGAACGTGACCATCACCGCGATCAACGACAGCCCGGTGGCCAACGCCGACGCCTTGACCACCAGTGAGGACGCGGCCGGCAACATCGACGTGAAGGCCAACGACACTGACGTGGAGGGCAACCCGCTGACGGTGACCGCGGTGAGCAACGGCGCCAGGGGCACGGTGGCGATCAACGCGGACAACACGGTGCGGTACACGCCGGATGCGAACGCCAATGGTGCCGACACTTTCACTTACACGATCTCCGACGGGAGCGGCGGGACCGCAACCGCCACGGTCAACGTCACCATCACCCCCGTCAATGACGACCCGGTGGCCGGCACGGACTCGGTGGGGACCTCGGAGGACACCCCGGTCACCGTGGACGTCAAGGCCAACGACCTGGATGTTGATGGCGACGCGTTGACGGTGACCGCCGTGGGCACGGCGTCCAATGGTACGGTGACGCTGAATGCGGACCAGACGGTGCGCTACGCGCCGGCGCTGGACTTCAACGGGACCGACTCATTCACCTACACGGTCTCCGACGGCAACGGCGGTGCGGCCACGGGCGTCGTCAACGTGGTGGTTGCTTTGGGCAATGACCCCCCGGTGGCCGCCAACGACACCGCGATGACCAGTGAGGACGTGGCCGTCGACGTGGATGTGAAGGCCAACGATACCGACCCGGAGAACGATGCGTTGACGGTGATTGCCGTGGGGGCCGCCGGCAACGGCACGGTGTCCATCAACGCAGGCAACACCGTGCGTTACACGCCCAACCCCAACTTCTCCGGAACCGACTCATTCACCTACACCATCCGCGACATCTTCAACGCGACGAGCTCCGCGTCCGTGACGGTGACCATCACCGCGGTCAACGACGCCCCGGTGGCGACGGCGGACAGCGCCACGACCAACGAGGACGCCGCCGTCAACGTGGATGTGCGGGCCAACGACAGCGACGTGGAAGGCGACGTGTTGACCGTGACGGCGGTTGGCGCCGCGGGGAATGGCGCGCTGACGCTCAATGCCGACCAGACCATACGCTACCAGCCGGCACTGCACTTCAACGGCACGGATTCCTTCACCTACTCCATCTCGGACGGCAACGGTGGCACCGCGACCGGTACCGTGTCCGTCACGGTCAGCGCGGTCAACGACGCTCCCGTGGCCCTGGACGATTCGCTGACGACCAACGAGGACGCGTTCGCCGACCTCAACGTCAAGGCCAATGACAGCGACGTGGATGGGGACGCGTTGACGGTGACGGCGGTGACCAACGGGACCAGGGGTGCGGTGTCCATCAATGCCGACAACACCGTGCGCTATACGCCGGATTCCAACCAGAACGGCACCGACAGCTTCACGTACACCATCTCCGATGGAAACGGAGGGACCGCCACCGCCACGGTGGGCGTCACCATCACCGCGGTCAATGACAACCCGGTGGCCAACGGTGACTCGGTGACCACCAGTGAGGACGCGGCGGCCAGCCTCAACGTGAAGGCCAACGACTCCGATGTTGATGGCGACACCTTGACGGTCACGGCGGTGACCAATGGCGCCCGGGGCATCGCGTCGATCAACGCGGACAACACGGTGCGTTACGCGCCAAATGCCAACGCCAACGGCTCCGATTCCTTCACCTACACCATCTCCGACGGCAACGGCGGAACCGCCACCGCCACGGTCAACGTCACCATCACGCCCGTGAACGACATCCCGGTGGCCAACGCCGACGTGGCGACCACCAACGAGGACGTTGCAGTGGACATCCCGGCGACGGACAATGACACCGACGCCGACGCCGACACGCTGACGGTGTCCGGGCTGGGAACGCCCGGCAACGGCACGGCGTCCGTCAACGCCAACGGCACCATCCACTACGCCCCCGCCAGCAACTTCAACGGCACGGACACCTTCAGCTACACCGTCTCCGACGGGCAGGGAGGCACGGCCACCGGGTCCGTCTCGGTGACGGTGACCGCGCGGAACGACGCGCCGGTGGCGCTCAGCGACTCCGCGACCCTGGCCGAGGACTCCTCCACCGACGTGAGCGTGCTGGACAACGACGGTGATGCCGACGGGGACCCGCTCCAGGTCGTGGACGCCACGGGTGCCAGCAACGGCGTGGTGCTGGTGAACGCGGATGGCACGGTGACCTACGTGCCGGACCTGGACTTCCAGGGCTCGGACTCCTTCACCTACGTGGTTGCCGACGGGGCTGGGGGCACGGCCACCGCCTTGGTCTCGGTCACCGTGACCGGGGTCAACGACGCGCCGCTGGCAAGTGACGCCAGTGCCGCCACCCCCGAGGACCAGCCGGTCAACGTCGTGCTGGCAGGGAGCGACGTCGACGGGGACACGGTGACCTTCGTGCTGGACAGCCCGCCGGCCAACGGGACGCTGACGGGCGCCGCGCCCAACCTGACCTACTCGCCAGGAAGCAACTTCAACGGGTCCGACTCGTTCACCTTCCACGTCACGGATGGCGCGGCCTCGTCCGCGGTGGCCAACGTGAGCATCACCGTGACGTCGGTGAACGACGCCCCGGTGGCCAACGGCCAGAGCGTGACGGTGGTGGAGGACACGCCGCGGAGCATCACGCTCTCGGCCACCGACGTGGACGGCGACCCGCTCAGCTACGCGGTGGTGGGTGCCCCCACGAACGGGACGCTCTCCGGCACGGCACCCGACCTGACCTACACGCCCGACGTCAACTACAACGGCGTGGACAGCTTCACGTTCCGGGCCAACGACGGCAGCGCCGATTCCGCCGTGGTCACTGTGAGCATCAACGTGGTGGGGAGCCTGGATGCGCCGGTGGCGGAGGAGCAGACCATCACCCTGGACGAGGATTCTGCCGTTCCGGTGACGCTCACGGGCTTTGACGCCGAGGGCGACCCGCTGACGTTCACGGTGCTGGACCCTCCCGAGCGCGGAACGTTGTCGGGTGACCCGCCCAACCTGGTCTACACGCCGGAGGCGGACTTCCACGGCACGGAGACCTTCACGTTCACGGTCGACGACGGTGTCTCGACCTCGGCCCCGGGAACGATCACGCTGGATGTGCAGTCGGTGAACGACGCTCCGGTGGCGGACGGTCGGTCCGTGACCACGCAGTTGGATGCCACCGTGGGTATCACGCTGACCGGCAGCGACGTGGACGGGGATGCGCTGCAGTACGCGGTGCTGACGGTTCCCACCCACGGACAGCTCAGCGGCACGCCTCCCAACCTGGCGTACACGCCGGACCAGGGCTACCTGGGCCCCGACGAGTTCACCTTCACCGTCAGCGACGGCGTGGCGGTGTCCGCCGCCGCGCGGGTGCAGCTGACCGTGGCGCAGGGGAATGCGGCGCCGGTGGCGTTTGACGCGTCATTCAGCACGCCGGAGGACACGTCGCTGAACATCACGCTGCTGGCCACCGACCCGGAGGGCAGCACACTCACCTTCCAGGTGGTGACGACGCCGGTGAACGGCACGCTCTCGGGTACGGGGCCGAACCTGGTCTACACCCCGGCGCCGAACTTCAACGGGCGGGACGTGTTCACTTTCCGTGCGCGGGACGGTCAGCTGGACTCCGGACTGGCCACGGTGGAGGTCACCATCACGCCCGTCAATGACCCGCCCGTGCTGGTTCAGCCCACCCCCGCCGACGACGTGACGTTGACGGCGTCCGAAGGAAACCTGCTCTCATTCCTGGTGGCGGCCACGGATCCCGACGGGACCGCGGTGACCTACGGCGGCACGAACCTCCCGGCGGGTGCGGTCGTGGATCCCAACATCGGCCTGTTCTCGTGGCGGCCCACCTACGCGCAGGCGGGCACCGTGACGCTGGACATCTACGCCACCGACGGGACCGAGGAGACGCACCGCGTCCTCACCGCGGTGGTGACGTTCCGCGACCTGGACCGCGACGGCGTGGCGGACACGCGCGAAGGCGAGCTGGCCCTCAACGCCGGCAGCCCGGACTCCGACGGAGACGGCCTGGACGACCTCGTGGAGCTGGTGGACGCGCAGGCACCCAGCAACGTGGACAACGACAGCACCATCGACGCGCTGGACGATGACTCCGACGGCGACGGTGTGTCCGACGCGGATGAGGCCGGCGACGCGGACCTGGGCACCCCCGCCGCGGACACCGATGACAACGGCACGCCGGACTTCCGCCAGCGCGACTCCGATGCGGATGGCCACGACGATGGCGCCGACAACTGTCGCACCGTCTCCAATGCCGACCAGGCGGACACGGATGACGACGGCGTGGGTGACGCGTGCGACGCGCCCGACGCCGACGCGGGTGTGGCGGAGGACGCCGGCGTGACGACGGACGCGGCGGTGGCGCTCGATGCTGGCCCGGAGGATGCGGGTGAGATCCTGGATGCGGGTGCGGATGCCGGGACCCCGGATGCCGCGGTGACACCGGACGGCGCGGTGACACCGGATGCCGCGGTGACACCAGATGCCGCGGTCACGCCCGACGCTGGCGCTCCCGACGCGGGGGAGCCTGTCACCGTCGATGCTGGCAAGACGTCACCCGACGCGGGGGTGAGCACTCCGCCCGAGGAACCGGGCACGGGAAGCACGCCGGGATTGTGTCGTTGTGCGGAGGCGGGCAACGGGCCGACGCCGCTGCTCGCGTTGTTGGGGGCGGTGCTGCTCGCGGGAACGCGGCGACGACGTCGGTGAGGGAGGGATCGGGCGGCTGACGATGCGGCCGCCCGGTCCTCAGCACTCCGGCAGGTTCACGCTGAAATCCGGCGGCGCCTCCAGCACGTGCAGCGCCAGGCCACCGCGCGCGGTCTCCTTGTACTTGGCCTTCATGTCCGCGCCGGTGTCGCGCATGGTCTTGATGACCTTGTCCAGGCTGACGAAGTGCTGTCCGTCGCCATGCAGGGCCATGCGCGCGGCGTTGATGGCCTTCACCGCGGCCATGGCGTTGCGCTCGATGCACGGGACCTGCACCAGCCCGCCAATGGGGTCGCAGGTGAGTCCCAGGTTGTGCTCCATGGCAATCTCCGCCGCGTTCTCCACCTGCGCCGGCGTTCCCCCCAGCACCTCCGCCAATCCGCCCGCCGCCATGGAGCACGCCGAGCCCACCTCACCCTGGCAGCCCACCTCCGCGCCGCTGATGGACGCGTTCTCCTTGTAGAGCACGCCAATGGCGCCCGCGGTGAGCAGGAAGCGGACCACGCCGTCGTCGGACGCGGAGGACACGAACTTCCGGTAGTAGTGCAGCACCGCGGGGACGATTCCCGCCGCGCCGTTGGTGGGCGCCGTCACCACGCGACCGCCCGCCGCGTTCTCCTCGTTCACGGCAAGCGCGTACAGGCTCACCCAGTCCATGGCCGTGAGCGGGTCACGCAGGCCGGCCTCCGGGTTCTCGATGAGCTTGCGGTACAGCGCTGGCGCACGTCGTGGAACCTTGAGCCCGCCGGGCAACACGCCCTCGGTGCGATAGCCGCGCTGGATGCACTCCCGCATGGTGTTCCAGGTGCGCAGCAGCCCGGCGCGCGTCTCCTCCTCGGGACGGAAGGCCCGCTCGTTCTCCAACATCACCTGGCTGATGCTCAGGCGATGCCGCGCGCACAGCGCCAGCAACTCCGCCGCGGAGCGGAACGGGTGGGGCAGGGGCGTGGCGTCGGGCATGATGGGGGACTGACCGCTGGCCGCGTTCTCGTCGACAACGAAGCCGCCGCCCACCGAGTAGTACACCCGGGAGCGCGGCTCCGTTCCGTCGTGGGAGCGCGCGGTGAAGCGCATGCCGTTGGGGTGGTAGGGCAGGCTCTTGCGCAGGAAGGAGAGCTGCTCGGCGGGATGGAACGCCACCTCGTGACGGCCCAGCAGCCTGAGACGCGCGTCGCGGCGCAGCGCGGTCATGGTGCCTTCAATGGATTCCACGTCGACACCGTCGGGCGTCTCACCCATGAGGCCCAGCACCACGGCCTTGTCCGTCCCGTGCCCGCGCCCGGTGGCGCCCAGCGAGCCGAACAGCTCCGCCTCCACCGCGGTGGTCCGCGGCAACAGGCCCGCGCCCTCCAGCTCCACGACGAACGAACGCGCCGCGCGCATGGGGCCCACGGTGTGTGAGCTGCTGGGGCCAATGCCAATCTTGAACAGGTCGAACACGCTGATGGCCATGGCGGACTCGTGCCACAACCCGGCGCGGCGGCAAAGGTGGACCCAGCGCGGGCCTGTGCGTCAGCGGGCTTGTGGGAACACGGCGGCTGGGGAAATCTCCCGTTCCGTCGAGAGGGAGCCCATGAAGCCCATCCCCGTCCTCCTTGCGTTGGCCATGCTGGGCTGCAGTGACGACGGAGGCGCTCGCACCGACGCCGGCACCGGCTCCGACGCGGCGCAGGCCCAGTGTCGCCAGGAGGGCGCGCCGTGCACGCAGGATGCGCAGTGTTGCGACGGAGAATGCCTGGGCAATTACTGTGAGGCACCCACGTGCGCACCGCAGGGGAGCGTGTGCACTCAACCCGCGACGTGCTGCTCGGGGAACTGCGTGTCCCAGCGGTGCGCACCCGCGGGCTGCGTGGCCGACCAGGGCTCCTGCACCATCAACACCGAGTGCTGCTCGGGAAACTGCCAGCAGAACGGCACCTGCGCTCCCACGACGTGCGGCGAGGAGGGCGCGTTCTGCATGGACCCGCTGGATTGCTGCTCCAGCAACTGCAACGCCACCACCCAGCAGTGCCAGGAAGGGACCACCTGCGTGACGCAGGGCGGCTTCTGCGACCGCACCGGGGACTGCTGCCAGGGCCTGACCTGCGACTTCCAGCGCTCCCAGTGCCAGCCCTGACCGGCAGCGGGTGCTTGAGCGTGCGGATCACGAACCCTTTTGCCGCGCCGGGCATCCTTACGCCGCACGGGCCATGGTCGCGTGGTCCGGATTCACCGGAGTGGGGTCCCCCGCATGCGTCATGACGTGCCGGCCGCAGTGACCTCGTCCGCATCAAGGATGCCTGCCATGACCGCTGTTCCCCGCATTGTCCCCGACGTCACGCCGGAGGCCTCCGACGTGGAGATTGCCGCCGAGGCCCCGCTGCCCACGCGCCACGGCAACTTCCGCATGATCGTCTTCCGCCACGTGCTGGAGCCGCACCTGGAGCAGGTGGTGATGGCCCTGGGGGACCTCCGCGGTGACGACGTGCTGGTGCGCGTGCACTCCGAGTGCATGACCAGCGAGGTCTTTGGCTCCTTGAAATGCGACTGCGCCGACCAGCTGGAGCGCGCGTTGCAGCAGGTGGCGCAGGAGGGGCGGGGCGCGGTGATCTACCTGCGCCAGGAGGGGCGGGGCATCGGGCTGGCCAACAAGGTGCGGGCGTACGCGCTGCAGGCGCGCGGCGTGGACACCGTGGATGCCAACCGCGTGCTGGGCCTCCCCGACGACGCCCGTCGCTACGACGCGGCCGCAGCGGTGCTCCGTGAGCTGGGCGTGCGCAGCATCCGGCTCATGACCAACAATCCCAGCAAGGTGGACGCGCTGCGGGAGCTGGGCGTGGAGGTGCGCGGCCGCGTGCCGGTGCTGGTGGCGCTCAATCCGCTCAGCCACGCATACGTTGCCGCCAAGCGCGACCGCATGAACCACCTGATTCCCGGTTGAGCGCCGCTCTCGTCGGAGCCCGCGGCGGTTGCGCGCCAGCAAAATCCATTGACACCTGACGCGTGGACTTGGTTTGTTGCCTCGCCATGTCCCTGGTTGCTTCGCTGGTGTTGTCGGTGGTGTTGGCCCAGTCACCTGAGCAGGCGGTGACAGCGTTGGGGGGCGCCAAGGGAACTGCGAAAAAGGGCAGCGTGCTGGTGCTCCCGGTGCGCACCCAGGGTGAGGTGCAGCCCCACCTGGCCGACGTCACCGCCGAGATGATCGCCACCACGCTGCGCAAGGCTCCCAGCCTCACGGTGATGACGTTTGCCGAGGTGGAGGAGCTGCTAACGCAGGAGCAACGCAAGATGGTGGCGGGCTGCACCAGTGAGAGCTGTGCCACGGAGATTGCCGGCGCGCTCAACGCCTCCGAGGTCCTCCGCGCCACGCTGGGCCGGCTGGGGGACAGCTACGTCATCACCATCACGCGCATTGCGGCCGCGGAGGCCAAGGCCATTGGCAGCGTGGCGCGCCAGTTTGACGCCACCGACGAGGAAGCCATCTCCGCGCTCATCCCCGACGCGCTGGCCGAGCTGTTTCCCCAGGCCAAGGAGCTGAGGAGCTTCCGCATCTCCCGTGCGTCGTCGGCGACGGCGCGCGTGGGCGCCAACCGGGACCCCGCGGAAGCGGAAGGCGGCGGGGGCGTGCTGGGACGGACCTTCACCACCACGCTGAGGCTCGCGGGCAGCTTCGGGGTGTTCGCTGCCGTCGTGGGGGCGCTGGCCTCGCTGGGTGTCATCACCGGCGCGGGCACCGTGTTGCTGGTGTACGTCATCAACTTCCAGATTCCCGCGGTGCTGGATCCCCCGTCGGCGACACGGCACTCCGCGGCGGAGATCGAACGTTACCGGCTCATGGGCACCGGCGGGACCCTGGGGCTCGTCGTGGGGCTGGCCAGCGGGCTGGTGGCGCTGGTGGTGGGCGCGGTGGGCGTGGCCATGGTCGCCAGCACCTTCGTGATGTCGACGGCGTCGGAGTAGCGTCGTGGTACAACGCTCCGCCATGAGCGTCACCACCGAGAAGAACGGCCCGGTCACCACCGTCATCCTGCACCGCCCCGACGTGCGCAACGCCGTGGACCGCCCCACCGCGCAGGCGCTGGCCGACGCGTTCCGCGCGTTTGACGACGACACCGAGGCCAGGGTGGGCGTGCTCCACGGTGAGGGCGGAACGTTCTGCGCCGGTGCGGACCTCAAGGCGGTGGCCAGCGGCCGCATGAACCGGCTGGAGCCCGACGGAGATGGGCCCATGGGTCCCTCCCGCATGCTGCTGCGCAAGCCGGTGGTGGCGGCCATCAGCGGTCATGCCGTGGCGGGAGGACTGGAGCTGGCGTTGTGGTGTGACCTGCGTGTCGTCGAGGAGGACGCGGTGCTGGGCGTGTTCTGCCGTCGCTGGGGCGTGCCGCTCATTGACGGGGGCACGGTGCGCCTGCCGCGCCTGGTGGGCCTGTCCCGCGCGCTGGACCTCATCCTCACCGGGCGGCCCGTGTCGGCGCAGGAGGCGCTGGCCATGGGGCTCGTGAATCGCGTGGTGCCCAAGGGCACGGCGCGCAGCGCAGCGGAGGACCTGGCGCGCGAGATCGCCGCGTTCCCGCAGGAGTGCATGAAGGCGGACCGCATGAGCGCGTACGTGCAGCATGACCTCTCCCTCGAGGATGCGCTGCGCCAGGAGTTCCAGCGCGGCGTCACCGTGCTGCAGACCGAGAGCGTGGCCGGGGCCCAGCGTTTCGCCGCGGGAGCGGGTCGTCACGGCAGCTTCACGTGACCGCACGCACACGGCGAAACTGCTGCGCAGCACAACCTACACGTCGACGATCTTGACGCTGCCTTCCGGCGGTTCCTAGCTTCTCCGCGACTTCCACACGCGGAGGAACACATGTTCTTGGCAGCGCACGCTTCGGTGTTGGTTGCCCTGGGGATGACCGCCCCGTCGAGCCCGGCGGTGGCTCCGGTGCCGGCCACGGCAAGCCAGTTGGGGGACGCATTCGCGCGGGTGCAGTGGAATGCGCACGGACTCATCCGTCACGCGGAAGGCGCGCTGGGATACCTGGGCCCCTCCGCCAACGACGTGGAGGCCTTCCTGCGTGAGCGCTCCGCCGGCCTGGGCCTGCGCAGCGACGAGCGGCTGGTGGTGGTGGAGGACGTGCGCGACGGGGTGGGCAACCGTCACGTCCGTGTGCGTCGTCACCTGGCGGGAATGCCGGTGGAGTTCGACGAGCTCCGCGTGCACGCCCGTCCCGACGGACAGGTGCGCACGTTGGAAGCGGACCTCAGCGCGCTGCGGCGCTACACACACCAGGGACCGCGCATCAGCCCCTGGCGCGCCGAGGACATCGCCCGCGACGGCTACCGCGGACCGCTGCTGGTGCCCGCGGAGACGGTGCCGGTCATCGTCGGGGAGAGCATCGGCATCCGCGGGGTGCGCATGGCCTGGCGCGTGCGCGTGGCCTATGAGCGCAAGGGCGCGCTGCCGGTGGTGCAGGATGTCTACGTCGACGCCGCCACCGGGGTGCGCCTGCTGAACGTGCCGCGCATCTACACCGAGGGAACGCCCGGGACCATGGGCTCCACCGACCTGGGCGGCAACAACGTCACGTTGAACATCACCTCGTTCCCGCAGGGCATCCTGCTCAAAGACATCGTCACGCTGCCCAACGGCGGAGAGATCTACACCGTGGACATGGCGCGCGAGGGCTCCCAGTACGAGACCGACAGCACCAGCTCCCCGTTCGACGACCGCACCGCGGTGACCGTGGCCGACAAGGTGCGCGCGGCGCTGGACTACTACGCCACGTCGCATTCCTGGCAGAACTGGGACTTCGCGCAGTCGCCCGCCGGTGTCGGTGGTCTGCTCGCGGGGCGCGTGCACGAGGGCAACCAGCTCAACAACGCGTTCTTCACCACGCTCTCCTCCAATGGCTACACATCCGGCATCATGGCTTTTGGCGACGGAGACGGGCAGTACTTCGTGCCCCTGGCGCGCTGCCTGGATGTGACCGGTCACGAGCTGGGGCACGGTGTCGTCGAGGGGACGGCGGGGCTGGTGTACCAGTTCCAGTCCGGCGCGCTGAATGAGCACATGGCCGACGTGTACGGCTGGCTCATGGACCAGGAGGATGACCTCATTGGTGAGGATTGCGTGGGCCCCCAGCTGCAACCCGCGCTGCGCGACATGTGCAACCCCGGCAACGTCCCGCAGCCCCAGCCCGCACACATGAACGACTACCAGGACCTGCCCAACACCGAGGAGGGTGACTGGGGCGGCGTGCACACCAACAGCGGCATTCCCAACAAGGCCGCGTGCCTGGCGCGTGACGCCATCGGGGCGCAGAAGCTGGGCCGTGTGTGGTTCCAGACGGTGCGTCATCACCTGGGTGCCAACAGCTCCTTCGCGGACATGGTGCAGGGCACCGCCACCTCGTGCAGTGAGCTGACCCTCGGCGCGGGCGACTGCGCGCAGATTGCCACCGCGTGGCAGAGCGTGGGGCTCGCCGCGGCGGCGGGCGGCGGGGGATGTCCGCCCAACTCGTCGGAGCAGGACGGGCAGTGCTTCTGCAATGACGGGTTCCGTCCCAACAGCGAGGGCACCGGGTGTGAGTCGGTGGAGACCGTGCAATGCCCCGCGCACAGCCAGCCCATTGACGGCCAGTGCTATTGCGACACCGGCTACGTGCCCAGTGACGACGGGAGCGCGTGCGTGGTGGAGACGCAGGGTGAGTGCCCCTCCAACAGCCACCGGGAAGGCGGCGTGTGCGTCTGCGACGAGTGCTACCAGGGCAACCCGGAAGGCAACGGCCTGGGCTGCGACCCCATCCCCGGCTGCAGCGTCTGCACCGATCCCCTGGAGAGCGGACAGAACGGCGGATGCCAGTGCATTCCCGGCGTGACCGAGGTGTGTGGTGAGGCGTCGCTGGATTACGTCGTCAACGTGGGCGGGTATGACTACTACGGCGTCTACTGCTGCCAGGAATCCGACCCGTGCGGCTTTGCCAACAACGGCACCTGCGACTGCGCCAGCGAGTGCGGCTTTGATTCCGCGGACTGCGGCGGCACCAACCCGGGCACGCCGCTGTGCCGTGGTCTCGTCGTGGGCGACTGCGGGAACGAGACCTGGGCGGGACGTTGTGAGGGCAGCCTGCTCATCTACTGCGACGACCAGACCGACCCGCAGAACCCCGTGCTGCAGTACGCGGATTGCAGCCAGCAGGAGACGCGGACCGTCTGCGCCATCGACGGAGAGATTGGCTACAACTGCGTGGAGCCGCAGAACAATTGTGGCTCGGTGCCGGCGTCGGGGCAGTGCAACGGGAACACCGGGCAGTACTGCGAGGAGGGTGTCATCCGCGAGGTGGAATGCGGGGACTACGGCTGCGGGACCTTCGAGTACCAGGGCTACACCTACGAGTTCTGCTACCCGTGCCCGCAGAATTCCACGCTGCAGGATGACACCTGCTACTGCAACGCGGGCTACGAGCCCAACCCCGACGGGGATGGCTGCGTGGAGACGGGAAGCTCGTCGGGAAGCGTGGACGGCGGAGAGTGCACGCCGGACGCGGATGGCGGCTGTGCTTCCGCGGAGGAGATCACCTGCACGTGCGCGGTGCCGCAAGGTGGGAACACGTTGGTCTCTTTGCTGTTGTTCGGGTTGTTCGTGGCAAGGGTGCGGAGGCGGGCATGAAGCGCGTGGTGATGGGAGTGGTGGCGGTGGTGGCGCTGGCGTGCTCTTCGTCCAAGGAGGAGCAGCGGAAGACGCCGGCGCCTGACGCGCAAGTGGCGGTGATGGATGCTGGCGTGCCGGTGACGTCGACGGAGATGCCGGACGCGTCCCCGCCCGCCGCCACGCCTGCACCCGCGCCGACGGAAGAAGCGCGCGCGACGGGGAAGGTGACGGTGAAGGGCGGGGAGGTGTTCTCGCTGAAGGGCGCGCAGGTGCTGGTGAAGCAGGTGACGTACCTGAACCAGCCGTGTCCCAAGGGCGCGAAGTGCCTGCATTCCGGCGTCATCAAGAGCGTGCAGTTCGTGGTCACGCGCGACGGTGGCGACGAGGCCGCGGTGGTGACCTCCGGTGAGCAGAAGGTGACGCGCGGCGTGATGCTACGGGTCCACGACGTGCGCGAGGGACCGGAGGCCGACGTGGAAGCGCAGCTGCCTCTCGGAAGCTGAGCATCCCGAGTCAAAGCGGTACTTCATACCGCAGTCCGAAAGTGCCGGCCGTTCGGCTTGGTGAACCGTGGCCGGCACGAGAGAGCCTGTGCGGCCAACTCGCTGCGCGTCCCAGCGCGCCGCACTTTCGGACTGCGGTATGAAGTACCGCTTTCCCTCAAGCCCCAAGGCCCACCCGGCTCCCGCCTGCGTCCGCGCACCCCTTTCGCTCCGCGCACATCATTCTCGCGCCGTCCGCACAACCTGCGCGTTTCTCCTGCGCGGAATTGCGCGCTCTCCTCGTGACTGCGCTTTGGCGCAAGTTGTGCAGGCCGCCGCGCGCGTGACAGCGTGAGGAGGCGGAGAGATGCACTACGTGAAGGGGCGCGTGACGCGGCAGGCGCACGTGGACATCCCGGAAGGCACGGTTGAGGAGGAGTTCGCCCGGCGAGGGTTCTTCGGCCGCGTGAGCCACATGTACCGCACCGCGCCGCCGGTGAACTGGACCAACCTGGAGGGCGACCTCAAGCCGGTCAGCCTCAACGCCGTCGAGCTACCTGGTCTCGGCGGTGACTGGCTCTCCGGGCGCGTGCCCTTCCTGCGCAACGCCGACGTCACGCTGCACATGGCGCGCCTGCGCGAGGCCATGCCGTACTTCTTCCGCAACGCGGATGGCGACGAGATCCTCTTCGTCCACGGCGGCACCGGCCGACTGGAAACCGACTTCGGCCCGCTGCGCTATCAACGCGGCGACTACCTGGTCATCCCGCGCGGCACCGTCTACCGCGTGGCTCCCACGGATGCGTCCACCTTCCTGGTGATCGAGTCGAAGGACGAGGTGGAGCTGCCCGACCGCGGCATCCTGGGCCGTCACGCGCTCTTCGATCCCGACGTCATCAACGTGCCCACCCCGGAAGCTCCCGTCGAGGAACCGGGCCGCACCGCGTGGCAGGTGAAGGTGCAGCGACGCAACCGCATCTCCACCATCACCTACCCGTTCCACCCGCTGAACACGGTGGGCTGGAAGGGTGACCTCACGGTGTGGCAGCTCAACGTGAAGGACATCCGCCCCGTGGCCAGTGAGCGTTACCACCTGCCGCCCACGGCGCACGTGACGTTCCTGATGCGCAACGTGGTGGTGTGCACGTTCCTGCCGCGTCCGCTGGAGACGGGAGACCCGCGTGCGCTGCGCGTGCCGTTCTACCACTCCAACATCGACTTCGACGAAGTGCTCTTCTACCACGACGGAGACTTCTTCTCCCGCAGCGGCATCCGTGCCGGGATGGTGACGTTCCATCCGCAGGGCATCCACCACGGGCCGCAGCCGCAGGCGGTGGAGAAGAGCCACACGCGGGAGCGCACCGACGAGGTGGCGGTCATGGTGGACACGCGCAATCCCCTGGACCTGACCGAGGCCGGCGCCGCCGCTCAGGACCCCAACTACTGGCGCAGCTGGATGCGTCGCTGAGGAAGAGGTCGCAAGATGATGACACCGGACAATCCCCTGGGCATGCGCGGCTTGGCGTTCGTGGAGACCGCGGGTCCCAACCCCGACGAGCTGGACACGTTGTGGAAGGCCTTCGGCTTCTCGAAGACCCGTCGTCACCGCAACCTGGCGGTGGACCTCTACGAGCAGCATGACATCCAGCTGCTGGTGAACCGCGCCGCCGGTACCTTCGCCGACCACTTCCAGGCGCTGCACGGCCCCTGCATCTGCGGCCTGGGCATCCGCGTGGACAACGCGCGCGCGGCGTACGAGGAGGCGGTGCGTCGTGGGGCCAGGCCGTTCGTGGCGCGGGAGGGGGCGCGCGGCGCGTTGGACCTGCCCGCGGTGTACGGCATTGGCGACGCGCTGATGTACTTCGTCGACGAGGGGTGGCCGGAGAGGGAGTTCGTGGCCCATCCCGCGCCCGAGCGCGTGGCGGACAAGGGCTTCCTGTGCATCGACCACCTGACCAACAACGTGCACAAGGGCACGCTGCAGACCTGGGCGGACTACTACAAGCGCATCTTCGGCTTCACGGAGTTGCGCACGTTCGACATCCGCGGTCAGCGCACCGGTCTGTACTCGTTCGCGTTGCAGTCACCGTGCAAGACGTTCTGCATCCCCATCAACGAGGGCACGGAGTCCAAGTCGCAGATCGAGGAGTACTTGCGCGACTACCACGGCCCCGGCGTGCAGCACCTGGCGTTCCTGACCCAGGACCTGCTGAGCAGCCTGGACCGCATGGACGGCAAGATTCCCATGCTGGACATTGACGACGAGTACTACGCCACCGTGTTCAACCGCGTGCCCAACGTGAGCGAGGACCACGCGCGCATCCACAAGCACCAGGTGCTGGTGGACGGCGACGAGGACGGCTACCTGCTGCAGATCTTCACGCGCAACTTGATGGGCCCCATCTTCATCGAGCTCATCCAACGGAAGAACCATCGCTCCTTCGGGGAGGGGAACTTCTCGGCGCTGTTCCGCTCCATCGAGCGCGACCAGGAACGTCGCGGCGTGTTGTGATGGACAAGGGCGCGGAGGGTCAGCCAACCTGCGCCCATGCGCCTGCCTGCATCCTCCCTGCTGTTGAGCCTGTCTCTCGCCTGCACTCCGGACGCGCCCCAGGACGGGCCGTGCAACGGGGACTTTGTTGCCACCGAGGCGGACTTCACCTGCTCCCGTGACTGGGTCCAGGTGGGGAACCTCCGCATCACCAACCGCTGCGGTCAGGAGGACGTTGCGGTGGACCTGGCGCGCAATCCCCAGGAGGACGCGCAGTACCCGCTGGGCACCATGATCTCGCTCAACGCCACCGAGGCCATGGTGAAACGCGGCAAGGACTTTGATCCCACCAACAACAACTGGGAGTACTTCAACCTGCGGCTCTCGCCGTCAGGCGCGACCATCACCTCCCGTGGCAAGGCCGAGGTGAAGAACGACCTTGGCTCCTGCCTGGAGTGCCACGCGGGCGCGCGCCGCTTCGACTTCAACTGTCGCGACGGGCACGGCTGTGACCCGCTGCCGGTGACCGGTGAGCAGCTCAAGCTGACGCAGACACTGGACCCGCGCTGCGGTCCGTTCTGATTCTCGATGGGAAGTGCAACCCAACACACCATGCCCGGTCAGGGGCCCAGCGCGCCCACCCGTTCACGCAGGCGCGCCATGGTGTCCCACAACTCCGCCGCCAGCGAGTGCTCGGCGCCCAGCCGCTCCCGGCACACGCGCGCCACCTCCCCGTAGTACCAGAGCTGTTCCGACGGAGCGCGCTTGAAACGTGTCAGCGCGTCGTGGCCCCGCGTCTCCACGTCCATGAGCAGCGCGCTGACGTTGTGCAGCGTGTCCGCACTCTTGAGCCACGCCACGCGCTGGGGCGCGCGCTCCAGGTGGGCAATCGCGTTCTGCCGCACCTCCCGCCAGCTGCCCGTGGCCACGCCCGGCGCGGGCTGCGTCACCTCGGCCACCAGGTCCGCCACCTCGTCGCCAAACTGCGCGCGGAGCTCCTGCAACGTGACCTCGGTGTCCTCCACCACGTCGTGGAGCACCCCCGCCAGCACCAGCGGCTCCGGCGCTCCGCTCTTGATGAGCAGCATGGCCACGTGCACCGGGTGGGCGAAGTAGGGCACCTCCGTCCCCGACCGCTTCTGTCCGTCATGGGCCCGCGCCGCCACCGCGAGCGCGCGTTCCAGCGTCGGGGAGAACATTCCCATCACTTCCTCCGTCGGAGACGCGCCACCCACGCCAACAGCGCCAGCGCGCCCGCCACGCCGGGCCCCCCGCCCGAAGGACCGTGGTGCGCGCACTGCATCGCAAACGGCTGCGCGCTGTCTCCCGCCGAGCCGGTGTCGTCGTTGTTCCCGGGGGGCGCGGTGGTGCCCGCGTCGACCTCGCCGGTGCTGCCCGCGTCCGCCCCGGGGCTGGTGCCCGCGTCGTTCTCCGGGGTGGTGCCCGCGTCCTCCTCGTCGGGACCGTAGCCACCGTCGTAGACCGGGAACACGTAGCCCGGCTCGGGGATGCCGGTGACGTCACACCAGACGCGACCCCCGTCGGCGGCGCCGCACCGTCCCATCATCTCCTGCTCGATCCAGTCGCGCCACACGTCCGCGCGCGTGTCCACGCCCCCCTTGTTGCAGTCCTCCTGGTCATACGCGTGCGAGGTGATGCCCACCAGGCGCAGGTTGTCCCCGTCGGCGGTGACGCGCAGGTAGCTGGGGCCGCCGCTGTCGCCGTGGCACTTGCGCTGCGTGGTGTTGTCACCGCCCACCTGCATCTCGTGCGTGCCCAGCTCATTGAGGAAGCTCTGCGCGCACACCTTCCGTCCCACCGTGCCCGGCGGCGGCGGGTCCAGCGGGCCGTTGGTCACCGTCTGCTGTCCCCAACCCACGATGTCCAGGTCCTTCCCCTCCGCCAGCTCCGCCGACTCCGTGGCGGTGATGACGTACGCGGGCGTGCGCGGGAAGGGACGGCTCAGGAACAGCAGGCCCACGTCGTGGAAGTTGCCCGGGCCGTTGACGCTGTTGAACGCGTCGGGGTCGAACTCCGGGTGGTGCGCCCAGCTGTGCGCTTCCACGGCGTCGTCGGGGAACTCCTCGGTGCTCTGCTGCGCCAGCGCGGTGAGGTCGGGCTCCGCGCTCACGTACATCTTCTGCTCCTGCACCGTGCCAAAGCCCAGCGTCAGCAGCGAGGCATCCAGGCAGTGCGCCGCGGTCAACACCACGTCGGGGGCAATCAGCGTGCCGGTGCACATCACGGTCTTGATGCGCTGCGTGCCAAAGCCGCCCAGGTCGACGGTGGCGTCGGTGAGCAGGGCCACCGCGCTGGGGAAGTCATCCCGCCCGCACGGCTCGCCGTTGATGATGGCCTGCTGGTGGGTGCCGGGGGTGCCAGCGGCCACGCGGGTGGAGGGATTGCCGCACGCGGCGGTCAGGACGGCGGAGACAACAACGACGACGCGGGACAGCTTCTTCACGACGACCCTCACGGTGGGAACGTCGCGGCAATAGGGAGAATCCCGGGGGAAATCAATGCTTGGATTGACGGATGGCGTCGCGCGTCACGGCGGGGGCGCGCGCTTGGTGGCATCCCGGGGCGGGGGCGCGGGCACGGGCCGGGCCAGTTCCGCGCGGATGCCCGCCACCGCGTCGGCGTAGCTCTTGGGCTTCATCACCCACCACGTCGTCGACCCGCTGCCCAGGCGCACCGTGCCGCCGGCGTCGACGACAAACGCCTCCAGCACCACCCACACGTCGCGGTTGCCCAGCTTCTCCTGGCGCAGGAACAGGAGCTGGTCATTGCCGGGCAGCAGGTCCACCTCCACGCCGGAGAAGCTGTTGTCCTGGGCCAGCGCGTCCAGCTGTTGCACCTGCGGGCCGTGGATGACCTCCTTGATGGTGACCACGCCCTTCTGGCCCCACCCGCCTTCACCGGCGCCCACGCGCTCCACGTGGCCCCGCGCAATCAGCGTGGAGGCGTGGACCACCTGCTCAAACCCCGTGACGGCGGCGTGGGCCAGCATCCCACCGAGCATCAATGGCACCACCGGGAGCAACCTGCGCATGCGTCAAGGCTTAACGCGCCGCGCCTTTCCCCTCAAGCCAGGCCGATCTCCCGCAGGCGCTCCTCGAGGTACTGCCGCGCGGTCCTTCGCGGATATTTCGCCGTGCCGCCGGTACGCGCCACGCAGCCGGGCCGCGGCGTGATGTCCACCTCCGCGCGCGGATGGACGAAGAAGGGCATGGAGAAGCGGCGCTCCCGGTCGTTGCTGGGATTGGTGACGCGGTGGGTGGTGCTCTTGAACACGCCGTTGGTGAGGTGCTGCATCATGTCGCCCGCGTCGACGACGATCTGCCCCTGCAACGCGTGGATGGGGCGCCACCGCCCGTCGCGCTGGAGCAACTCCAGGCCTTCCGCGGTGGACTCGCAGAGCAGCGTGATGAGGTTGATGTCCTCATGTGCGGCGGCGCGCACCGCGGCGGGGTGAACGCCCGGGGGGATGGGCGGGTAGTGGATCACGCGCAGGATGGTGTCCCCGTCGTCGACCATCTCGCTGAAGGACTGCTCCGACTCCCCCAGGTGCAGGGCGCACGCGCGCAACAGCTGCTTGGCGCTTGCCTCCAGCTGCGCGAAGAGCTTGAGCATGACGGGTTGGAACTCCGGAAGCTCGGCGGGCCAGAGGTTGGGACCGTAGACGGGAAGCAGGCGGTGCCCGGGCGGGAGCTCCTGGCCCACGTGCCAGAACTCCTTGAGGTCCGGCGCGGGATGGTCCTTGGCGTGCTCCCGACCAAAGCTGGTGTAGCCGCGCTGTCCCTTGAGCTTCACGTCCTCGTAGTGGAGCTTCTTCTCGTCGGGGAGGGCGAAGAACGCCTCCGCCTGCTGGTACGCGCGTCGGATGAGCTCGGGGTCCACGCCGTGGTGGGTCACCGCGAAGAAGCCGGTATCCTCCAGCGCTTCACCCACCGCGCGCGCAAAACCCTGCCGCTGCGCGTTGTTGCCGTTCTTGAAGTCCTCCAGGTTCACCACGGGAATGGTTTGCTGCGTCATGTCCGTCCACTTCCATCCCCCCACATCCGCTCACGGGCGGGTGGCGGATGAGTGTAGTCCAGCGGCGCGAGCATCTCCTGAAATTGGTCGCCGTGGCCGCGGACGTGAGCGTGGTGACGTCGTCACCGCGGGTGATTTTCCTCGCGTGTGGATCCAACTCCAGTATTCTCGCGCGCGCACCAACGTTGCAGCGCAGGTCGCATGGTCGCCTTCATCAAGCTGATTCCTCCGCCACCCCGAAAACCGGATCCCCCACCTCCCGCTCCCGAAGCGGAGCTCACCTCGGCGCACTGGGCCCTGCCCACCGCGCGGCCCGGCAACGCGGTGCCCGGCGCGGCGGCGCCCTTCCTCAGCGGTCCCGTCGACGAGACCCAGCCCTCCTCGCGTGACGTGCGTGGCGTGCTGCGTCGCTCCCTCTCCACCTCCAGCGTGGAGGGGATGGCGGCGGAGGTGGTGACTGCGTGCTGCAACGGCGCGGCCATGACGGGGTGGGCGTTGGAGATGGAGTGCAACGCCTTCCTGTTCGGCATCCTGGGCGCCATTCCGTATCTTTCGCAGTTCATCCAGCTGCCCGCGGCGTGGGTCTCCACCACCCTGGGACGACGACGTGTGGCGCTCACCGCGGTGTGCCTGCAGCGCCTGGTGCTCCTGCCGGTGTTGTTCCTGCCGTTCCTCTCCGCGCCCATGAGCGTGAAGCAGACCGTGCTGCTCTTCAGCGTGGCCATCTCGTCGGTGCTGGGGGTGACGGGGAACAATTCCTGGGTGGCGTGGATGGGGGACCTGGTTCCCCGTCGGATGCGCGGGCGCTACTTCGCGCAGCGCGCGGCGTGGTGCACGGTGGCGGGCACGTCGGCGGGGCTGCTGGCGGGACTGCTGATGGACACCGCCAAGGCTCACGGCGTGGCCACGCACGCGCTGTTGGGGCTGGGCGTGGTGGGACAGCTGGCGGGGTTGTGCAGCATTGCGCTGATGGCGCGACAGCATGAGCCCGCCCCCGGCGGCGCGCGGGAGAGCGTGCACTGGCGCATGGCGCTTCGTCCGCTTTCGGATTCACGCGCGCGGGCATTCCTCACCTACCAGGTGGCGTGGAACGGCGCGGTGGGACTGTGCGGGAGCTTTGCGGCCATGCACATGCTCATGAACCTGAAGATGGGCTTTGCCATGATGTCCGCGCACGCCACCGCGGTGGCGGCGGTGCGGGTGCTCTCGACGAGGGTCTGGGGGCGCGTGTTGGACCAGGTGGGGCCGCGCACCGTGCTGGTGTTCTGCTCCTTTGGCATCTGCCTGGTGCCGCTCATGTGGCTCTTTCCGACGGAGGAGATGCTCTGGCCGGTGGTGCTGGACGCGCTGCTCGTCGGGACGTTGTGGAGCGGGCACGGCCTGGCGGCGTTCCAATTGCCGCTGGAGGTGGCGCCGCGCGAGGGGCGGGCGTTCTACCTTGCCAGCTTCTCGACGGCGGGCGGGATTGCCTACGGGCTGGCCTCCGCCTTGGGCGGCGTCATTGCCGAGGCGTTGCCCACCTCCTTCACCGTGCAGGGCGTGCACGTCTTCAACATCCACGTGCTGTTCCTGCTCTCGTCGTCGGCGCGGTTGGGGGCGGCGTTCCTCAGTGTGCGCGCCATCCAGCAGGAGCGGGAGGTGATGCCGGGGCTGCGCCGGTGTCTGGACGCGGTGATCAAGGACGTGGGGCCGCGCCTGGCGTGGCGACGCACGTGAGCCCCGTCCTGCCCCTGCCCGTGCCCGGTTTGAGGGCACCATCGACCGAAGGGGTTCCTCGACGACAAACCTTTGTGCAGCGGCCTCCTGCAAGCCGGGCACGGGCACGGGCACGGGCACGGAGGGCTCTTCGCCGCCGTGACCACAACGACAACGCCGGCTCCTCCTCAACCCTCGACACCGTTCCCCGTGGGCTGCTCCGACACCGCTCCTAAACAAGCCTACTTCCTCGACGCGTGGTGGTTCAGCATCCACGGGATGCCGTGGCGGTCGGCGAGCATGCCAAAGCAGCCCAGAACTGGTCGCCCAGCGGCATGGTCACGTTGGCCCGCGGTGCGTGCTCTTATCGCGGTCATCGCGGTATCGTCGGCGCTTGGTCATCGGCCGTTCCGCGAAGGCGTCATCGTCATGGGAACCTGCGGCACTGGAGTGACAACGACATGATGACTCAACACTTCCCACGCGCGACGTTGGCGCTTCTCGTGGCGGCGGGATGTACGTCCGGCGGCGGAGCTTCAGAGGCATCCCAGGGGCAGTCCAGCTCCACGTCGGCAACGTCGTCGTCATCCAGCGGAGCTTCCACTTCCACGGGAGGGTCAGCCAGCGGCACGTCCAGCGCGGCATCCAGTTCCACGGCGAGCAGCGCGTCCTCCACGACAACTGCCACGTCGTCAAGCTCGGCTGCGGTTTCCAGCTCGGGTCAATCCTCCACCTCGGGTGGCGCAACCGGATTCGCAGCGGTCGCGGAGTCCTGGGGCGTGCCCATGGGGGGCTGGAGCCAGGAGGGATTCGTCCGGCTCTCGGGCCAGGCCTACGACCCGGGAGACGAGGATTGGACGACGGTGGACCTCAGTGGCGACGGTGTCCTGGATCTCGTTGTCACGGCGGTCTACCAGGACGGTGCATTCGCTGTTCTGGGCCACGGAAGCGCTCCGCACTGGAAGGTCCATCTGGGGACTGAGTCGGGCTTCACCACCAATGCCACCACGTGGCCCGTCCCCGCGGGCGGCTGGAATGGGCAGGGCTTTGTGCGCCTGTCAGGCATGACCAGCGACCCGGGAGACGAGGATTGGACCACCGTGGACCTCAACGGCGACGGGCTCCTGGATCTCGTCGTCACCGCGCGGTACGCCGACGGAGAGTTCGCAGTGCTGGGACAGGGAATCTCACCGCACTGGAAGGTGTACCTGGGGACCGGCACGGGCTTCGCCACCGGCGCCACCACCTGGCCCGTTCCCGCAGGAGGCTGGAGCCAGGAGGGATTCGTCCGGCTCGCGGGCCAGGCCTACGACCCGGGAGACGAGGATTGGACGACGGTGGACCTCAACGGCGACGGCGTCTTGGACCTCGTTGTCACGGCGGTCTACCAGGACGGTGCATTCGCTGTTCTGGGCCACGGAAGCGCTCCGCACTGGAAGGTCTATCTGGGGACTGAGTCGGGCTTCACCACCACTGCCACCACGTGGCCCGTCCCCGCCGGGGGCTGGAATGGGCAGGGCTTTGTGCGCCCGTCAGGCATGACCAGCGACCCGGGAGACGAGGATTGGACCACCGTGGACCTCAACGGCGACGGGCTCCTGGATCTCGTCGTCACCGCGCGGTTCGCCGACGGAGAGTTCGCAGTGCTGGGACAGGGAATCTCACCGCACTGGAAGGTGTACCTGGGGACCGGCACGGGCTTCGCCGCCGGCGCCACCACCTGGCCCGTTCCCGCAGGAGGCTGGAGCCAGGAGGGATTCGTCCGGCTCGCGGGCCAGGCCTACGACCCGGGAGACGAGGATTGGACGACGGTGGACCTCAACCGCGACGGCGTCTTGGACCTCGTTGTCACGGCGGTCTACCAGGACGGTGCATTCGCTGTTCTGGGCCACGGAAGCGCTCCGCACTGGAAGGTCCATCTGGGGACTGAGTCGGGCTTCGCCACCACTGCCACCACGTGGCCCGTCCCCGCCGGGGGCTGGAATGGGCAGGGCTTTGTGCGCCTGTCAGGCATGACCAGCGACCCGGGAGACGAGGATTGGACCACCGTGGACCTCAACGGCGACGGGCTCCTGGATCTCGTCGTCACCGCGCTGTACGCCGACGGGGAGTTCGCGGTGCTTGGAGGGCCGGGAGCGCCACACTGGGAGGTGTATTTCGGGGTTCGTTGATCGTTGAGCGCGGCGCGGCTGCTGGAGGATCCGGAAGGCTCCGGCTCGGCAGAACCCCTCGCCCTCCCCCGTTCGCCCGACGACAACCGACGCTTCGGCGCCCCCGGGGCAGCCCTCACTCCTCCGCCGGTGCGTAGGCGCCCACCATGGCAATGTCCTGCTGCTTCACCTTGCCCACGTCGAACTTCTTCGCGCTGCTCAGCATCTTCTCCAGCGTGGCGTCGAAGTCCGCGCGCGGCGCCTTCTGACCGGGCTTGGCCGCGCGGACGAAGCGCAGCGGGTTGATGCGCGCCACCACGTAGGGCTTGAGGTACGCGCTCTTGAAGCCCTTGTCCTTGAGCTGCTTCACCACGTCATTGACGACGTCATCCAGCTCCAGCAAGAGCTTGGCCCGCTCCGCGCGCGCCACCACCGACTTGATGAGCGGCTGGCTGGAGAACTCCTCGCACCGCTTCACCACCGGGAGGTACACCGCGCCGGCGAAGCGCTTCTGCAGCTCGTAGCAGAGACCCAGCGTGAGGTAGGCCGGCTCCTCGAACTCGAAGGCCCAGTCGCTCTCCGGACGCTTGGCGCTCTCCGGTGACGCCGCCAGCCCGCGCGCCATGCGCACCACCTCCAGTGCCTTGTCCTTGAGGTTGTGCGCCTTCTCGGTGTTGAGCGCCAGGATGCGGTAGGCCAGCTCCTTCTCGGGCATGAGCAGTGCCACCACCGCTTTCGCCCCCAGCGCGTTGAGCGCGGCCAGGCGGTGCATGCCGTTGGGCGTCCAGTAGATGTCGTCGTGGCGGATGGCCACCACCGGGTCCAGGAAGCGCCCCACCTTGGGAATCACCGACGTCAACCGGTCCGCGTGCGTCTTGGAGAGCTCGCGCTGGTAGGGCGTGGGCTGCACCATGTCTATGGGCAGCAGCACCAACATCACCCAGTGCCCGCCGTACGGCTCGCGGTACGACGTCAACACCACGCCGCCATCCGCCTGCACCTGCTCGGCCAGCGCCTGCACGTCCTTGGTGGGTTGTCCCTGCGCCAGCTCCCGCGCGCCGAGCCCCACGGAAGCGCCCGCCGTCTTCTTCTTCCTTTTCGTCGCCATGCGCGTGGCTTGTAGGCAGATGACCACATCCCTTCAAGCCGCCACGACGACGACGCCTGCAAAACCGGCGCTTGTGGGGGGCCCGGTGCCTGGTCCACCATCCCACCGCCCGGTGCCCGTTGGGCTGCACGGCATGGGATTCATGGCCAACACCACCGAACCGCTCGAGACCCTGGTTGAAACCGCGGAGCTGACGTTGCAGGGACGTCGTGGCGCGCGCTGGTTGGCGTGCTCCCTGGAGACCCTGGCGGTTTCCGACGTGGTGGAGATGCTGGTTCGCGCGCGGCGCAGCGGCTGCCTGCAGGTCACCGACGGGCAGGGCACGCGCGAGCTGTACCTGGAGTCCGGCCAGTACACCGGCGCCACCAGCACGCACCTGTCCGATCGGCTGGGTGAGGTGTTGTGGCGACTGGGCAAGCTCAGCCTGGACCAGGTGCTGATTGCCGGGGAGATGGCGCGGGAGGGACGCAAGTTCGGCCGCTGTCTCGTGGAGCTGGGGTACATCTCTCCCACCGACGTGCGCGGCGCGCTGGTGGACCAGGCCATGGAGATCTTCTCCGCGGCGTGCACGCAGCTCTCCGGTCACATGGTCTTCCACGACGAGCGGAAGCATCCCCAGCCCATGCACTTTGGCATGGACACCGCGGCCATCCTGCAGCGCGCGGTGGCGCAGGTGACGGAGGTGCGCGCGCTGGAGGGCAAGCTGGTGGACCTGGAGACGCCGTGCGCGGTGCTGCAGCCTTCCCCCGCCGTTCACCTCGGGGAGAGCGAGCAGGCGCTGCTGCAGCTGGCCGCGTCGTCGAGGGAGGGGCTGGGAGGGCGCGCGCTCATCCAGCGGTCCGGGCTGGGACGGTTGCACGGGATGCGCGCGCTGCGTCGCCTGCTGGACGAGGGAATCCTCCGCGTGGCGGTGAAGGAGTCCGAGGAGGAGCAGCTGCCCGCGCGCATCCGCAAGCAGTGTCGCGGCATCAACGCCATCATGACGGCGCTGGACGGTGCGGGCTTTGGCGCGGGCGACGCACTGCGTGAGTTCCTGGCCAATCCCCCGCCGTTCTACGAGGAGGCGCTCAGCGGCATCAGCCTGGACGACCCGCTGGAGCCCGACGCGGTGCTGGCGCACGCCCGCTTCATCTCCGGCGGACTGTCCGCCATGGAGACCGCGCTCAGCGCCCTGATTGACGACGGAATGATGCAGGCCTCCGACACGCTCCCCGAGGACGACGCGGAGGCGCTGCGCTTCCAGGTGGAGTCGCTGGGCGTGTTGTGAGGCCCAGGTCACCGCCCCTTGGGCCATGACGACGGGCGCGTCACGGGGCGCGCAGCGCGCGGGTGATGGCCTGCTCGAGCAGGTGCACGTCCACCGGCTTGGTGACGTAGCCGGAGAATCCCTCGCGCTGGGCGCGCTCCTCGTCGCTCTTCATGGCGCGCGCGGTGAGGGCCACCACCGGGATGTGCGCGGTGGCGGGATGGGCCTTCAGCTCACGGGTGGCGGCAAAACCATCCATGCCCGGCATGGCCAGGTCCATCAGGATCAGGTCGGGACGCACCTGGCGCGCCGCGGCAATGCCCGACTCTCCGTCCTCCGCCTCCACCACCCGGCAGCCCCGCCGCTCCAGCAGGCTGCGCACCAGCTCGCGGTTGAGGTCGTGATCGTCGACGACCAGGATGGTTCGCGCCCCCCCGGCCACGCCCGGCCTGCCCCGCACCGCGCGCTCCAACGCCGCCAGCAACGCCACCCGGGTGAAGTCGCCCTTCTCCGCCAGGGCCACCACGTGCGGGCGGAGCCGGCTGCGGTCCCCGTCGGTGAGCGTGCGGGCGGTCAGCACCAGGACCGGGATGTGGTGGGTGCGCTCGTCGTTGGCAAGCTGCTCCACCAGCTCGAAGCCGGAGAGGTCCGGCAACACCAGGTCCACGATGACCACGTCCGGCTCCTCGCGGAACGCCAGCTCCAGGCCCTCCCGCGCGCTCTGTGCCGTGATCACCGTGTAGCCCGCGGGCTCCAGCGCCGCGGCCAGCAGCGGTCCCACCGCGGGATCGTCGTCGATGGTGAGGATGAGCGGGGTGCGTCCCGGGCGCGTCGTGGGCGTCAGCTCGGAGACGCGGGAGAGCAGCTCGGCGTGGTCGATGGGCTTGGTCACGTAGTCGGCGGCGCCCAGCAGCTTCCCCGGCGCCCCGCTGCCCAGCATGGACTCGAAGAGCACCGGCAGGTGGCGCGTGCGCGGGTCCGCCTTCAGCGCCTCCACCACCGCCAGCCCCGCGCCGTCGTCCCAGCCGGGGCCGATGATCACGGCGGCCACGTCGCGGTCCACCGCCAGCTCCACCGCCCGCCGCGCCTCCTGCGCCTCCAGCACGCGGTAGCCGGCGCCCTGCAGCGTCTGTCGGATTCCGCCGGTGTCCTGCCCGTTGGCCACCACCAGCACGGCGGCGCCGTCGGAGGCGGGCGGGGCCGCAGGACCGGTGGGCTCCCGCGCGGGTGAACGCTCCAGCTCCCCGTTCCCCGCGCGCCGCTCCGCGACGGGAAGCGCGAAGGAGAAGGTGGCGCCGTGACCCACCTCACTCTCCACCGTGAGCTGCCCGCCGTGCTGCTCGACGAGGCGCTTGCTGATGGCCAGGCCCAGCCCGGTGCCTTCGTGCTTCTTCACCAACGGGTGCTCACCCTGCACGAACGGCTCGAAGAGGCGCACCTGGAGCGCGGGGTCAATGCCCGGCCCGTTGTCCTGCACGTCAAAGCGCAGCGTGGCGCCGTCGTGGTGGGTGCGCACCAGCACGGTGGCCCCCGGCGGGCTGAACTTCACCGCGTTGGACAGGAGGTTGATGAGCACCTGGCGGATCTTGTTGGCGTCGGCGTGGATGGGCTGGCTGCCGCGCAGGTCCTCGCGCAGCGTGATGTCCTTGCGCCCGGCGGGGACCTTCACCACCGCCAGCGCCTCCTGCACCACCGTGCGCGGGTCCACCGTGCCCAGCGAGAGGATGGAGTGCCCCGCCTCGATGCGGGAGAGATCCAGGATGTCATTGATGAGGCTGAGCAGGTGCCGGCCGCTGGCGCGGATGTCTCCCAGGTACTTGATGTGGCGCGCCACCAGTGCCTCGCGCGCCTCGTCGAGCAGCAGGTCCGTGAAGCCGATCACCGTGTTCAGCGGCGTGCGCAGCTCATGGGACATGTTGGCGATGAACTCGCTCTTCATGCGGTCCGCCTGGGCCACCTGCCGGTTCTTGCTCTCCAGCTCCTCCTGGTGGGCCAGCAGCTCCTCGCTCTGGTTGCGCAGCTCCTCGCTCTGCGCGTGCAGCTCCTCGGCCTGCGCCTGCAGCTCCTCGTTCTGGCGGGCCAGCTCCTCGGCATAGCGCTCGCCCTGCTCGGCCAGCTCGTGGCGGTGGATGGTGAGGGCCAGGGGGACGGCCACCTCGTCCAGGAGCTTGCGGGCCTCCGGGGAGAAGGGCGCCAGGCTCCCCACCGCCAGCAGGCCCACGCGTTGGCTGGCCACCGCCAGCGGCGTGAGCGCGAGGTGGCGCGGCCGCGTGGAGACAAAGGCCGCCTCGAAGTGCAGCTCCACGTCGGAAGGGAGGTCATCCACGACGAGGCTCTGCCCGGAGCTCCACGCCTCCTGCGCCAGCCCGCCCAGGCGCACCGGCCGCGCCGTGCCGCCGGCGCCCCAGGAGGCCACCGGGAGCAGCTCCTGGTTGCGGCTCACGCGGTAGCACACCAGGGTCACGGCCCCCACGCGGGGAGCCAGGTGGCGCAGGCCCGCCTCCAGCACCTCCGGGAGCGTTCCCTGCGCGGCAAAGGAGGCCACGGTGCGCCCGAAGGTCACCGCGTGCGTCACGTGCCGCTCCACCTCCGCGCGACTCTCCGCCAGCGCACGGTTGCGACTGCCCAGCTCCTCGTTGGCGCGGGTCAGCGCCTCGGTGCGTTCCCGGACGCGGGCCTCCAGCTCGTCGTGTTTGACCGCCAGGGCCTCGGCCATCTCGTTGAAGGTGCGGCCCAGCGTGCCCACCTCGTCGTGGAAGGGCGCCAGGACCCGCGCGTGGTAGCGCCCCTGACCGTAGTTGCGCGCCGCCTCCAGCAGCTCCTGGATGGGACGGGTGATGCGCGCGGACAAGAGCAGCCCCAAGAGCAACGCCAGCAGGATGAGCAGGGAGCTGGCCGCCAGCGTGGTGGTGATGAGCTTCTGCGCCGGCGCGTAGAGCATGTCCTCCGGCGCCAGGTAGAGCAGGCGCCAGGGCGCGGTGGTCAGCGGCTGCACCACCGCCAGGTTCATGCGCCCGTTGCCGGGGGCGAAGATGCGGTAGGCCTGGCTGGCCACGGTGCGCAGCTGCACCAGGTCCACGTTCCCCTCCAGCGGCACCGGCTTCTCCAGCAGCTCCCGCGTGTGGTCGCCGTAGCGGCGCTCGGCCACCAGGCGCTCCAGCGTGGGCCGGTCCAGGGCGCCCACGGGCTTGAACACCAGCTCGCGCAGGAAGCTGTGGGCAATGCGCACGCCGTGCTCGTCAATGAGGATGGAGAAGCTGCCCGGCCCGGCCACCCCGTTGCCCGCGCGCACCGCGTCCCAGAACGCCTGCGCGTTGCTGAGCAGCAGCACCACGCCGCGTGGCTGGCCGTCCAGCCCCAGGACCTGGGAGGCGTACGCCAGCAGCGCCGCCGAGCCCTGCTCCGGCGCGGAGAGGAAGATCCCGGAGATGCTGGCGCGACCGCCGAGGGCTTCCTGGAGGAAGGTCTGGGAGCGCTCCAGGCCGCTCAGCCCACCGCCGCCGGTGCTGGCCACCTGCTGGCCGTGCTGGTCCAGGATGACCAGGCGGTGGATGGTGTGGTCGCCGGCCACGTAGGCGGTGAGCACCTGGTCCAGCTCGGCGCGCCGCGCGGCACGCTGCGTCTCGTCGACGGAGAGGTGGTGGCGCACGGTGGGCAGCTTGGAGAGGTGGGTCACCGTGCGCAGGTAGCCCTGGTTGAACTGGTCCAGGTCCCCGGCCACCTGCTCGGCGCGGGCGCGCAGCAGGGCCTCCGCGTCGCCGTCCACGACGGACCGCGCCAGGTGGAACTCCACCGCCAACGCGGCCACCAGCGGCAGCGCCGCGGCCACCAGCACCAGGGTGAGCAGCTTGCGACGCAGCGGCCAGTTCCCGAATTCCCAGCCGGTCATCCCGCCTCCGCAACGCGTTGGAAGATCTTGAGCCCGGGATCCACGGCGGGATGGGGACGCACCAGGCGCTCCGTCCCCCGCTTCACCGACTCCGCCAGGCCCAGCACCAGCGCGCCGCGCGGCTCCATCACCGCCGCCATGCGCTCCAGCGCCTTCTGCTGCAGACGGGGCGCGAAGTAGATGAGCACGTTGCGGCACATCACCAGGTCAAAGCTGGCAATGATGGCCTGCTGCGGCGCCAGCGCGTGCCCCAGCACGTCATGTTGTGCGAACTGCACGCGGGAGCGCAGCGCCTCGGCCACCTCGAAGCCACCGGGAAGGGGCCGGAAGTGGCGCGCGCGCTCCTCGTCGGGGAGGCCGGAGAGCGCGGGGTAACGGCCGGCGCGCGCCGTGGCCAGCACGTTGGCGTCCAGGTCGGTGGCCAGCACGTGGAAGCCCGGGGCGCGGGCGTGCGCGCACGCCTCGGTCAGGAGCATGGCCAGCGACCACGCCTCCTCACCCGTGGCGCAGCCCACCACCCACGCGCGCACCAGCCGGCGCGGCCCGGCGCGGGCCACCAGCTCCGGGAGCACGGTGGCGCGCAGCGCCTGGAACACCGCCGGGTCGCGGAAGAACGACGTCACCGGGATGAGCAGGCAGCTCAACAGCCGCGCGGTCTCGGCGGCGTCGGCGCGCAGGCGGCGGAGGTATTCCCCGGCGTGGCGCGCACCGGTGGCGGCGTAACGCAGCTCCATGCGTCGCTGGATGGTGGCCGGCCGGTACTCGCGCAGGTCCACGCCGTGCTCCTCCGCCAGGTGGCGCAGCACCTCCTGGGTCTCGGGGGGAAGCTCCCGGACCTCGTCATCCGGCGTGCCGCGTGCCACCGTCACCTCGGGTTCCCGGTCAGGGGGAAGGTGAGACGGAAGACGGAGCCTCCGCCGTCGCGGTCCAGCACCGCCACGCTGCCGCCGTGGGCGCTCACGGCGAGGTTGACGAAGAACAGGCCCAGGCCGTGGCTGCGCCGGGTCTCGCTGCGGCGCGCCTCCACGGTGCCGAACTTCTCGAAGATGCGCGCCTTGAGCTCGTCGGGCACGCCGGGGCCGCGGTCACAGATGTCCACCACCAGCAGCTCCGTCCCGCGCTGGCCCACCACCACCTCCACGGTGCTGCCCTCGGGGGAATGGGTCAGCGCGTTGACCAGCACGTTCTCCACGGTGCGCCGCGCCAGGCGCCGGTCCACCACCGCCACCACGTGATCGGGACACTCCAGCACCACGCTGACGTTGAGCTGGCGCGCCACCCCGTCCAGCGTGGCCAGCGCCGCGGTCATCAGGCCGCGCATGGCCAGCGGTTGTCGCTGGATGGGCAGCTTGCCCTCCTCCAGCAGGCGCACCTGCAACACGTCGTCGAGCAGCTCGTTGAGGCGCGCGCTGGCCATGCGGATGTTCTGCAGCGCGCCCACCAGCGGGGCGCGGCCGGTGCTCTCCGCCTGGCGTCGGGCAAGCTCCAGGTTGAACTGCAGGGAGTTGAGCGGGTTGCGCAGGTCATGGACCACCAGGGAGACCAGGTCATCCTTGACGGCGTTGAGCTTCTGCAGGTCGCTGAGCTGGCGCCGGATGGTGTGGTCCTGGGCGCGTACCGCCAGCAGCGAGCGCACGCGCAGCAGGAGCTCCACGCGGTCCACCGGCTTGGTGAGGAACTCGTCGGCACCGGCGCCCAGGCCGCGGTTGCGGTCGTCCTGTTCGCCCAGCGCGGTGAGCAGGATGACGGGCAGGTAGCTGCTCCCGGCGTGCTGCTTGACGCGCTCACACACCTCGTAGCCGCTCATGCCCGGCATCATGACGTCGCTGAGCACCAGGTCCACCGGCTCACGTTGGAGGACCTCCAGCGCGCCCGCTCCGTCGGCGGCGGTGAGCACCCGGTAGCGCGGGGAGAGCAGCACGGTGAGCAGCTCGCGACTGGCGGGGTCATCGTCGACCACGAGGATGCGCATGCCCGCGTCATCCCGGCATGCCTCGCTGCCAGCCGGGGTCAACGCGCCCGGACCCGGACGGGCCAGGCGCTGGCCGCGCTGCGACTGCTGGAGCTCGCGTCCGACGGCAAAGGCCGCCTGGGAGGCCAATGCCAACCGTTCCGCCTCCGCCCCGTCGGCGCGGAAGACCAGCTCGACGACGCCCAGCACGGTCTGCTCCTCGTCCAGCACGGGAGCGGCGCACGCGGAGTAGGGGTGCCAGTCGGCGCGGTGATGGTGACCTGCACCCACCCACGCGGGCCTTCCCGTGGCCAGGCAGATGCCCAGGGCCGTGGTGCCCACCGCGCTTTCCGCCCGCTGCATGCCGGGGCGGAGGCCGGTGCGTGCCACCATCTCCCCGTCGGCGGCGAGCGACAGCAGCACCACGCCCTCCCGGTCCGCCACCGCGACCGCGGCACCGGGCAGCACGCGGGCCAGTCCGTCCAGGTGCGGGAGTGCGGCGGTGCACAGCGCGCCGTTCAGCGTCAGCCGTTCATCGAGCTCCCCGGTGCTCACGCCGGGGACGTCGCCACGCCGCTCCACGCCCGCCGCGCGGCTGCGCTGCCACGAGTCCAGGATGGGCGCCGGTGGCGTGCCAGTGGGCACCTGGCCTTCCGGATGACGGGGCCATTCGTTGGAGCGCGTCTGCATTCTGGTGCCCACGCAAGGGTTGCCGGCGATTCTGCAAACGCCGATCCACGGCACACCCCGGGAGCGGCCCGGCAAACGCAACCTCTTTGCGCGATGGCGGCGGGAGGCCGCAGATGCTGCGCGGGTTTCGGCTGGAGCGAAGCCCAACCGTGCGGGCAAGCGCGTCGCGCCGCCATGAGACGAACAGGATGCAAGGGGGGGCGTCCGAAGAGGTTGCCACTCGGGCTTGCAGACGTCGTGAGCGGGCCACGGCCTGGGGTGCGGCGGGCCCTCGCCGCCCTGGTGACGACGCAAAACGACACGCCACGCGACCTGACCGACCGATTCAGCGCGCTGGAGAACCGGCCTGCAATGTAGGGGCCGCCCGTGCCGGTAACGCGTGAACGGTGAAGGTGGCCGGCAATGGTCAGCCCCGGGCCCAGCGGTTCATGACGACGGAAAATGGCCCGCAATTCGCTGGTGCAGTTAGCTCTCGTCAGCGGAGAACAGGCCCGGATCGTTCGGGCTGCCGGAGCGCGTTCTGGGTGAACCGTGAGCTCCGGACGCGTGGGGGCCGGCTCGGTCGTCGTGGACCGGTTTTCCGTCGTCGTGACAGCGCCGCCCGGGGCTGACCATTGCCGGCCACCTTCACCGTTCACGCGTTGCCGGCAACGGGCAGCCCCTACATTGCAGGCCGGTTCTCCGTCGTCATGAACCGCTGGACCGACGTTGCAGACCAATTCCTGTCGTCATGGCAGCGCCGCCCGGGGCTGACCATTGCCGGCCACCTTCACCGTTCACGCGTTGCCGGCAACGGGCAGCCCCTACATTGCAGGCCGGTTCTCCAGCGGGCTGAATCGGTCGGTCCGGTCGTATCGCCTGCCGCTTTCCGTCGTCGTGACAGCGCCGCCCCGGGGCTGACCATTGCCGGCCACCTGCGGATGTGCTCCCGCCTGCGGGCACGCGTCGTTTCAAAATGAGCCGCACCCAATCTCATTGTGGTGAACCAGGAGCGTGGATCCACCGCCGCGGCGCTCAGTGGGACGGCACCACGGCGCGCAGGTTGGGCGTGCACACATAAGCGTCGTCAAACGCGTCCTGGTCATAGTTCTCGACGAGCGGGCCGGTCAGGTTCACCGTCACGCCGTTGACCACGATGGTGCCGCTGATCTCGTTGGTGGAGCCCTGGTAGCTGCCGTTGAACGCGTCCACCTCCAGCGCGGTGATGTGCAGCCGGAACACCATGCCCTGCGCCTCCAGCGTGGCCTCCAGGCCCGTGGTGGTGCGGAGGTTCTCCACGCGCGCCACCGGCGTCTTCACGTCAAAGGTGCCCGGGTTGTTGCGGTTCTCACCCAGGACGGGCTTGGCGGTGGCGGAGATGCTGCCGCTGTGGATGCGGATGGCGTAGGGCTCCGGCGTGCCGTCGGGGGTGATGCCACCGTTGCGGTACTCGTCGAACGTCACCTCCTGCATGTTGACGGTCACCGCGTCACGGGAGCGCGGGATGATGGAGTCAAAGAAGAACAGCTGGGTGTCGCGCAGACCGGTCACGGTGCGCTGCGCGGTGGTGATCACCCGGCCGCTCACGTCGCGGCGACGGCCCACGCAGTCCACCGGGCGATTCAGCGCGTCGCCGTTGGGATGGGAAGGTGAGACGCCGCGGCTGCAGTTGTTGAAGCTGAACGTCATGGAGCCCAGGTCGCCCGGGTCGCCGGTGACGTGGTCGGGGTCCATCAGCACGTCCATGGCCATGAAGCCGCAGTCGTCGTCCTCGTTCACCAGCTCCGTGGTTTCACCCAGCGCGCGGACAAGGAGGCGCGCCGCACCCTGGCCCAGCTTGTCCATGAAGGAGCACTGTGCATTGTCGACGGGCATCACCAGGTTGGGCGTGCACAGGTAGCTCTGTGCGAACGCCTCCGCGTCGTACCCTGGCACCAGGCCCGCATCCGCCGGGTCCACCGGGATGGTGAACAGCTCCTCGCCCATCTTCAGCGTGCCGGTGAGCGTGTTCTCGACGTCGTCACGCACTCCCGCCTGCCCCTGCAGCGTGGCCGTGGGCACCGTGATGCTCAGCGCGTGCGCGCCGGCATGGATGGTCAGATCCGCGTCGTGGAACTGCACGTTGCCGAACTGCACATTGGCGGTGGGGATGGAGCAGGCACCGGTGGCGGAGTCCAGCGCGGTGCGCGGCTTGAACGCCCCGGAGATGCGGCCGGCGTTGACCGTGAGCGCCTTGTCCACGTCGGAGGAACGGACCGTGAAGTGGTCCATCACCATGTCCAGATTGAAATCCACCGGCTCCCAGCTCGTGGGCACAATCGGCGTGTCGACGCTGCCGGTGCGGATGCCGCGCAGCGTGCGGGTGCCGCTGACCGTGACCTTCCCCTGCACGAAGGTGCTGACGCCCGCGCAATCCGTCTCCACCGCCTGCTCCACGGGGAACTCCAGCACGCAGTTGCCCAACGTCGACACCGCGGTGGCGCCCGCCTCTCCCAGCACGCCCGTCACGCTGGCGCCCTGCTTCACGCTGGCGCTGGCAAAGCCGCAGCGCGTGTCCTTGTCCAGGAGCTTGAGCACCGTGGCGTAGGTCTTGACGCCCAGCCGCGCCGCACCCTGCGCCAGCACGGGGCGGAGGTCCGGGCAGTCGGTGCGGATGGGGTTGGTCAGCTTGGGATTGCACGCGTACGACGCGCCGTAGCTGCTCGCGTTGTAGCTGGGATCCAGCCCGTCCCCGTCGGAGCCGGCCACCACGTCCTGCCCGAAGATGCGGATGGTGCCGGACAGCGCGTTCTCCTCGTTGCCGTAGCGACCCGCCACCGCCGCGAGCTCCGACGCGGGGAGGTCCAGCGTCACGGTGGCGTCGGGCGTGACCACGGTGGCGCGGGCGTTGGCGTAACGGACCGCGGAGAACTTCACCAGCGGCAGGGGAACCGCGCAGACACCTTCCACCGCGCTCACCGCCAACGTGGGTTGCAGGTGTGCGGAGAGGTTGCCGCCGTGGAGCGTGAGCACGTGCGGGCTGCCGTCCACCGTCACCGAGAAGTCGACGAAGCGGATGTCCAGGTCGACGTCGACGACGTCGGAGGCGTTGGGAATGACCGGCTGGGAGCCCTGCCCGGCGAGCATGCCGCGAACCGTGCGCGTGGCGCTCACCACGACCTGCCCGTTGGCCACCGTCCGCACGCCGTTGCAGTCGGTCTCCACCACGGTGTCGTCGAGGTTCAGCGCGCAGTCGGCGACGGTGAACACCGCGGAGCCCTCACCACCAGGCTGGCCGCTCACCTGCACGGAGACGGCGCTGCTGGCGAATCCGCACGCCGCGTCGTCCTCGACGAGCTTGGCCACCGCGCCCAGGGTGCGCATGGTCAGGCGCGCCACGCCGTTGCCCAGCTGGTTGGTGACGTTGCCGCACTCGTGACGGATGGGCTGGGCCAGGTCGTTGGTGCACGCCCAAGTGCCCTCATACGCGGCGGCGTTGTAGGCGGGGTCCAGCACCAGGCCGCTGAGATCGACGTCGTGACCGGCCACGCGGATGGTGCCCGCCAGCGCGTTCTCCGCGCCCAGGCCCCGCCCCACCTGCGCCTGGTAGTTGGAGCTCTCGACGGAAAGGTCGAACGCGCCCTGCTCCGCCACGACGTGGAACTGCGAGGGGCCGAGGCGGATGGCGGGGAAGCGCACCACCGGCACCGGGACGGAGCACACGCCCGTGGACGCGCTGGTGGCCAGGAGCGGCTGCGCCTCAAACGCCACGCTGCCCGACTTGACGGTGAGCACGGCGGGGTTGTTGTCCGCGCGCACCGTGAAGTCGGTCATGGTGACCTGCAGGTTGAACGCCACGGCGTCCGGTGAATCCGGCACCACCGGCTGCGCCCCGTCGCCGGTGAGCAGGCCGCGGATGGAGCGCGTGCCGTTCACACGGATCCTCCCCGAGGCCCGCGTGGCCACTCCCGCGCAGTCCGTGCTCACCACGCTCTCGACGAGGTTGATTTCGCAGTCACGCACCGTGGTGGTGGCGGTGCCGGTGGAGCCCGCCGGGCCGCTCAGCTGCGTGGTGCCCGCGGCAGCGGCGCTGGAGAATCCACACCCGACGTCATCCTGGATGGCGGCGAGGACGGCGCCCAGGCTGCGCACGTTCAGTCGCGCGGCGCCTTCGCCCAGTGCCACCTGGGGATTGTCGCATTCCGCGTCCACCGACGTGAGATCCGGCGTGCACGCGTAGGACTCCACGTACTGGTCCGCGTTGTAGCTGGGATCCAGCGCGCTCTCGTCGGGAACGGGGATGTGCACCTGCTTGCCGCTCAGCTCCAGGGTGCCGCGCAGCAGGTTCTCCTCGTCGCCATGGCGGCCGGCCACGGCGTAGAGGTTGGAGGAGCCCACCGTGACGTCCAGTGCCAGCGGCGTGGCCAGCGGCCCGGCGCCGTCGGCGTGGAGGTGGAGCTGCGCGTCCTCGTAGACCACGTTGGAGAAGATCACGTTGGGCGTGGGCACCGAGCACAGGCCGTGCGTGGCGCTGCGGGCCAGCCGGGGCGTGGCATCAAAGGACACCTTCCCGGAGAGGCCGGTGAGGACGTTCTCGTCGTTGCTGTGGGTGGCCGCGAAGTCCTCCAGGATGGCGGTGACGTGAAGGGTGACCGCGTTGGCGTCGGTGGGCAGCACGGGGCGCGTGGGATCCCCGGTGACGATGCCGGTGAGGGTCCGGGTGGCGCTCACCGTCACGGTGCCCAGCGCGCGCGTCCGGGTGCCCAGGCAGTCCTCCTTGGCCCTCGCCATCGACCCGAGCTCCAGGCGGCAGTTCTCCACCGACCAGGTGGCGGTCCCCTGCGCGCCAGGCGCGCCCTCCACCACCAGGCTCCCCACCGCGTCCGGGGAGCGGAAGCCGCAGATGCCGTCGTCATTGATGAGCTGGGTGATGGCGCCAATGTTCCGGATGGTCAGGCGGGCCACACCCTGCGCCACCTGGGGCTCCACGGTCTCACTGCATGCCGCCGTGACGCCCAACACCATCAACTGCGCGCCGAGGTTTCGGAGTGGCCGGTTCATACATGGTGTATCGAGAGACCCTCCCGTGGCGCTCATCAGTCACCCGACCCCCGTCGGAGGGAGGAGGCTGGATGACCGATCCGCCGACGGGAGGATGCCGCGGCCAGAACGCGCCCACCGGCGAGGACATCGTCACGCCATCCTCGAGTCACCCCGCCACGTCGTGGCGCCCATGCTGGAGCCTCGGCAAGAGCGTTGACGCGGGCGCCAGCGATGGTTGCGGCCCAGTCCTTTCGGGTTATGGTGTTTCTCCGACGTCACGCCTCACTTGCGGGGCGGCGCGGCGGAGAGCGGAAGCGGCATGAGGCTGGCGCATTTCTCGGACATCCACGTGACGTTGAGCCCGCTGAGCGAGGCGGCCAGCGAGCTGATGGGCAAGCGCATGGCCGGCACCATCAACTACTACGTCGGTGGGCGCTCGCGGCATTTCAAGGGCGTGGAGGCGCGTATTGCCACGCTGCTCGAGGACGTCGACGCGCAGGGCGTGGACCACGCCGTGTGCACCGGCGACATCACCGCCATGAGCACGGTGGCGGAGTTTGCACGTTGTGCGGCCATCTTTGGCGCGCGCATGCAACAGCCGGAGCGCTACACCGTGGTGCCCGGAAACCATGACCGCTACACGCCGCGCGCGGCTTCGGAGAAGTACTTCGAGGCGCATTTCTCGTCGCTGGCCGGGGGCACGGGGACCTTCCCGTTCATCAAGCGGCTGGCGCCCGGCGTCACGCTGATTGGCCTGGACCCCAACCGCCCCACGTCCATGCTGGATTCCTCCGGTCTGCTCGGTGCACGGCAGCGTTCGGAGCTGCGGGCCATGCTCACCGATCCCTCGCTGAAGAGTGATTTCGTCGTCGTGGCGCTGCACTACGGCATCCTGCGGGAGAACGGCCGCCCCGACGCCACCAGCCACGGACTGGAGGACTACCGCGAGGCGCTGGACATCCTGGATTCCCGCGACCGTCACGCCGACCTGGTGCTGCACGGCCACACGCACAAGCACTACGTGGTGAAGGCGGAGCGGACCACCATGGTGTGCGCCGGCAGCGCCACGGACCTGCACCTGCGTTGCGGCTACCACGTCTATGACGTCGACCCGGACCGGAAGACCTTCACCGTGCAGCGTCGCGTCTGGGACGTGGCGGCGCAGCGCTACACCGCTCTCTGACATGCGCCGGACCCTTGTGCTGCTCTTGCTGGCTGCGCTGGCGGCGTGTAGCTCGCGCGCCACGCGTCGCATGGAGGCGGTGCCGCCGGGAGTGCAGCGCCTCTCCGTCGAGCAGGTGGCGCGGCTCACCCCGCCGAAGGTGAAGGACCGGCGCGGCTGGGCGCAGGACGTGCTGCACGCGCTGGAGGAGAACGGCCTGGCCCCGGTGCCCACCAACGTGTGCTCGGTGCTGGCGATCATCGAGCAGGAGTCGGGCTACCAGGCCAATCCGGTGGTGCCCGGGCTGGCGAAGATCGTCCAGGCGCGGCTGGATGCGTATGCCAGCAAGCTGGGTCCCCTGGGACAGCCCGCGCTGCGCGCGCTTCTCGACGGAAAAGCCAAGGGACACAAGCAGCCCTTCCATGAGCGGCTCAAGCACGTGAAGACGGAGCAGGACCTGGACGTGCTGTTCCGCGAGATCGTGGCGTACTACGAGAACGAGTTTCCGACGACATTCGCGGTGGCCAACCTGCTCGGCGGCATCTTCACCGCCACGCACATCGAGGACCTGAACCCCATCACCACCGCGGGCTCCATGCAGGTGAGCGTGCGCTACGCGGTGCGCGTGGGGCGCCAGCGGGGCCGTGGTCCCGACGAGATCCGCGACGCGCTGTACACGCGGAAGGGCGGCGTCTCCTACGGCACCGCGCGCCTCATGGGGTATCCCGCGCAGTATGAGAAGCCCATCTACCGCTTCGCCGACTACAACGCGGGGGTCTATGCGTCACGAAATGCCGCGCTGCAGAAGCAGGTCTCCGAGCTGACCGGCATCAAGCTCGTCACCGACGGGGACCTGCTGGCCTATGACCGCAATGAGTCCCCCACCGACGCCGAGACGAAGACCATGCAGGCGCTGGATGCGTTCCGTCGGAAGTACGCGCCGGGGCTGAGCGCGCGGGAGCTGCGCCGGGACGCGGAGCGCGAGAAGGAGGAGTCCTTCGAGGCCACCGAGACGTGGCGCGTGGTGAAGGAGGCGTACCGCAAGACGCTGGGAAAGGCCGCGCCCTACGCGCAGGTGCCGGAGGTGGTGATCAAGAGCCCCAAGATGAGCAAGGAGCGCTCCACGTCGTGGTACGCCAAGAACGTGAACGTGCGCTTTGAGAGCTGCCTCTCGCGCGCGCAGGCGCTGGACGAGGTGTAGCTTCAGGCGCGTTGTCGACTGGCGCGGTGCAGGGCGCGTTGCAGCGCGCGCAGCGCGTCCACCGCGTGATCACCCCAGTGCGTGGCCAGCGTGAACCGCCAGTGCCATACCGCGTTGGCCACCGCCGAGGGCTTGCGGTCCTCCAACAGCAGCAGGCCGCTCTTCACGTCGGAGTATACGTCCATGACGTCGTCAGTGAGCGAGCCCACCACGGCCTTGTCCTCCTTGGCCGGGTCGAAGATCTCCCAGTACGTCTCGTGCTCCGCGAAGCCGGGCCAGCGCGGGGTGGGCACGTCGGGTGGGTCCGCGTCGTCGCTGCTGCCCAGGTCCGGGAGCTGCAGTGCCGCGGCGTAGAGGCTGGCCAGGTGTCGTGCCGTGTCACGCAGCAGGGCCGCGGGTGCAGCGGTGTGGGCCTTCTCCACGAACGCGCAATACATCCGCGCAAGCTCGACGAACCGTCCAACCGACTCGTGCATGGCGCTCTCCGCAGACGGTGATCCCGTGAGGGCTATAAGCCGCGTGGTGTCCCGGTGATTCCGCTGCGCGTCGCAACCACGGACCGCCCGCACGCGGTGTGGCATGCGTCGTTCCAACCGTGGTGGGTGTAGGATTCCCGCTCCGCCAACGCCGGGGTCCCCATGCGCATGCCACACATCCTGCTCCTGTCCTGTGCCCTCCTTGCGGGCTCGGCTCGAGGTGAAACCCAACACCACCGCGTGAAACCCCACCCGCGCCTGCAGGAGACGTTGCGCGTGGAGTGGAACCGCGCACTGCACCTCGCCAAGTCCGACGAGAATCTCCCGCCACGCGCCGTGCTGGTGCGCATGCGTGAGGTGCTCACCGACGAAGAGACGCGCGCGCTGCAGCGTGCCGGGGTGGCGTGGGCCATGCTCGAAGGTCGCGTGGCGCACGTGGGCCCGTTCTACGGCGCGCGGCTGGACGTGACGACGTTGCCGCACCTCCTCTCGCACCCCAAGCTGGTGCGCATCTCCGGCATTCCGCGCACGGTGCGACCGCTGCCGTCGAACAATCCGCTGGGCTACGTGCACAACTGGACGCAGGTTGCGCCGGTGTGGTGGAAGCGTACCGCGGAGGGAGCCCGCTACCAGGGAACCGGCGTCACGCTCTGTGACCTCGACGGGGCCGGGGATGTGTTCCACCCGCTCTTCTTCCGCGCGGACGCCGGTCGCTACCCGTGGCTCGACGTGAATGACGACGGGCAGCTCAGCCTGCAGACCGACGCGGTGGACCTGGATGGCGACGGCGTGGCCGACCCGGAGGAGACGCTGGAGCGGCTGGGCGGTGGCCTCGTCGACGCGTATGGCGAGCTGACGCCGCTCTCCGGTTTCAACGCCGCGCGCCACTTCCTCTACGCCGACACCAACGGCAACGGTGAGCGCGACCATGGCGTTGGCGCGGGTTTCACCGAGAGCACGCCCGCCTACGGTGAGCCGCTGTTCGTGGTGGACGACGTGGATGGCGACGGAAAGCTGGATGTGGGTGAGCAACTGCTCCGCCTGGGCAGCAGCAAGATCAAGGGCGTGTACCGTCCGTCGGAGGGCGTGCCGTACATGCGCGGCATCGACCTCATCGAGACGCCGGTGATCACCGACGCCAGCCATGGCAGCGGAGTGGCCAGCATCCTCGTCGGCGGCGTGTTCAACCGCACCGCGGTGCAGGGGCTGGCAACCGACGCGGATCTCCTCATGGTGGTGCAGGACTCCGGGCCCGGAGAGGCCACCGGCGAGGAATATGAGCAGAACCTGCTCGCTGCGTTTGCGTGGGCGGAAGAGCAGGGCACGGACATCTTCGTGCACGAGTACGGGACGCCGGTGGGCGAGTTCGCCGACGGCAGCGGGGACTGGGAGCAGATGTTGGATGAGCTGGACGCGCGGGGCGCCGTGCAGGCCACCGCCGCGCACAACTTCGCGGGCAACCAGGGACGCACGCGGGTCCAGCTCGCGCCCGGCCAGACCACGACGTTGGACGTGAATGTGCTGGACTACGCCGCGGTGGGCTACACCATGCAGGCCATCTACGCGAGCCTGCGCTGGCAGGGCGGTGCCGACGTCAACGTCTCGCTGCTGACGCCGGATGGCAGCATCATCGACGCCACGCAGGAGGGCGGCACCGGCCGGCACGCCATGTTCGGCTCGCGCGCCGTCTCATCGCGGGACACCGGCATGGTGTGGTTCGTCTACGGCTACGTGAACGCCGCGCAGAATGCGTATGACAACGTGCCGGTGGGCCTCTACCAGGTCGAGCTGCAGAACACCTCGCAAGAGACGCGGGACGTCTTCATCTACGTCTCGGATGACACCATGTACGCGTTCTTCACCGCGCTGGACCTGCCGTCGCACGACGACACCGGCAGCATGGCGTGGCCCTCCACCGCGGACAGCGCGTTGGCGGTGGGCGCATTCCAGGTGAACACGCTGCCGCCCGGCGCGCCGGAGGGGATCCGCAGCTCCTACAGCGGCAAGGGCCCGCGCATCGACGGACAGCGCACCATCACCGTCTCCGCGCCCGCCGATCACTACGCCGCCTACCCCGACGGGCAGAACGGCCCGGGGCACTGCCAGGTCTTTGATGGCACCAGCGGTGCGCTGCCGCAGGTGGCGGGCGCCGTGGCGCTGCTGCTGCAGAAGGAGCCCGGGCTCACGCCGGCGGAGGTGCGTGTCCGCGTCAAGGAGAGCGCCCGGGGTGATGACGACACCGGCGCGGTCCCCAATGACGCCTGGGGTGGTGGTCGGCTGGATGTGCACCGCCTCCTCTTCGGCGAGGACGCCAACAACGAGCCACCCGAGCTCACCGTGGACGTGCCATCCTGTGGGCAGGCGGGGAGCAGCGTCGACGTCGACACCAGCGGCGCCACCGACGATCACGACACCACCACGCTCACCATCCGCTACGACGTCGGAAATGACGGCGTCGTCGAGCAGGAGGGCACGCAGCGGCACTTCTCGTGGACGGAGGCGCAGGAGGGTGTCCACTTCCTGGCGGTGGTGGCGGAGGACTCGCAGGGGCGGATCGCGGAGCGGCTGGTGAGCCTGGAGTTCAAGGCCCTCTGCGTGGATCCGGGCAGCTCCTCGTCGTCGACCGGCGGGGCCAGCTCCGGCGGCGCGAGCACCAGCAGCGGCGGCGCGCCGGGGAGCGGCGGAGATGCGCCGGTGATGGGATGCGCGGGATGCACCCAGGCGGATCCGTCGCTGGTGGGCCTGGCGTTGCTGCTCCTGGCCACCCGACGACGTCGACACGCACCCGGGTGAAGGAGCCGGTTGCCTTTGGCGTGCCCGCGCTCCTACATGTCGCCTCGTGCCCGGCCCGCGGTCCATCCTCAGTCTGTTCGACCTGCCGGCCAGCCCTGCGCCCTCAACGCCCACCAGCCAACCCCAGCCCAGCGGTCCGCCCGTCGTCACGGGAGCCCCGCAGCCCAACGCGCCGCGCATCTACGGCGTCAGTGAGCTGTGTCGTGAGGCGCGCGGGCTGTTGGAGGGGCGTTACCCGCGCGTGCAGGTGAGGGGCGAGGTCAGCGACTTCAAGGCCCAGCGCTCCGGGCACTGGTACTTCCAGCTCAAGGACGCCTACGCCTCCGTCAACTGCGTCATGTTCGCCACCGAGAACCGCTTCGTGCGCTTCGAGGTGCGCGACGGCATGCAGCTCACCGTCAGCGGTCGCGTCACGCTCTATGAGCAGCGCGGCGCGTTCCAGATGCAGGTGGGCCACCTCCAGCTCACGGGCGAGGGCGAGCTGGCCGCCGCGTACGAGGCGCTCAAGGCGCGCTTGGAGGCGGAGGGACTGTTCAACCGCGCGCGCAAGAAGCCGCTCCCGTCGTGGCCGCGGGCGGTGGGCGTGGTCACCAGCCCGGAAGGCGCCGCTCTGCGGGACATCCTCACCGTCCTCCGTCGACGTGCTCCCGACCTGGACGTGGTGGTGAGCCCCGCGCGCGTGCAGGGACAGGGCGCGGCCTGGGAGATCGCGGATGCGCTGCGCCGGTTGGACCAGAGCGGTCGTGTCGACGTGATCATCCTGGGACGCGGCGGCGGCTCGCTCGAGGATCTCTGGTCCTTCAACGACGAGAACCTGGCGCGCGTGGTGGCGCAGTGTCGCACGCCGGTGGTGAGCGCGGTGGGCCATGAGACGGACACCACCATCACCGACTGGGTTGCCGACGTGCGCGCACCCACGCCCAGCGCCGCCGCCGAGCTGGTGGCCCCCGACCGGCAACAAGCTCGTGAGCGCATGCGCCAGCTCGCCACCCGGCTGGAGCGCGCGGTGCAGGGTCGCGTCGACGGGGCGCGGCTCCGCCTGCTCAAGTGGGAGAAGCGGCTGCCCGACCTGCGCGCGGCGCTCCGTCGGCAGCAGCAGCGTCTCGACGACGCCGAGGAGCGCGCGCGTCATGGGTTGGTGAAGGCGTTGCGCGCGCAGGAGCAGCGTCTCCAGCAGGCCCAGGCCCGCCTCTCCGCCGCCCATCCCGCCGTGCGGGTGCGCCAGCAGCGCGCACGCCTGACCGCCGCCCACGACGGACTGCAGGGCGCGCTGAAGAAGACGCTGGCGCGCGCGCAGCAACGACAGCAGGGACTGGAGCGCAGGCTCATGGCGCTCTCGCCCGCGGCGCAGGTGCAGCAGGGGCGGGCGCGGTTGCTCTCCGCGCGGGCGCGCATGGAGGCCGCGGTGGAGGCCAGCGTGCGTCGGGCGGAGGGGCGCTTGATGCAGGGCGCGGCGCGCCTGGACGCGCTCTCGCCGCTGGCGGTGCTGACCCGCGGCTACGCGCTGGTGACGCGGGAGCGGGACGGCGCCGTGGTGCGCGCCCCCGCCGACGCGCCGCAAGGTGAGCGGCTGCAGGTCAGGCTGGCGCAAGGGCAGGTGGATGTGATTTCTCAGGGGCCTTCAACCGGCCGCAAGGAGAGGTGAGCCGTGGCGCGGAACCGACCGGAGCAGGGAACTGGCCTTTTCCAGGAGAGCGAGCTGCCGCCCCCCGTCGAGCGCGGTACGCCGGAGAGGCCGGAGCGCTTTGATCAGCTCGTCGGGCGGCTGGAGCAGATCGTCGCCACGCTGGAGCGCGGAGACCTCCCGCTCGAGGACGCGCTCACCGCCTTCGAGGAGGGCGTGGGCCTGGTCCGCGCCGGACAATCCCGACTGGAACAGATGGAACGCCGCGTGGAGCAGCTCATGCGCGACGGCTCCACCCGTCCCATGAACGAGCCCTGAAGCCCCACCCGTCACGGAAGCACAACCATGGTCACCACGCAGAAGCGTCCCAAAGCCGCACCCCGCAAGAGCAAGCCCACCCGCGCCCGCGTCGAGAAGCCCGTCGACGTCAACGGACTCATCGCCCGGCGCGCCAAGCAGGTCGACCGCGAGCTCGGTCGCACGCTGGCCAGCCTCAAGGACCTGCCCGCGCACGCCTCGGTGAAGCCGCCGCAGCGTCTCGTGGCCGCCATGGCGCACAGCCTGCTCGCCGGGGGGAAACGGCTGCGGCCCATCATCTGCATTGAGGCGTGCGTGGCGGCGGGCGGGACGGCGCCGCAGGCCATGCCCGGGGCGTGCGCGCTGGAGATGGTGCACACCTACAGCCTCATCCACGACGACCTCCCCGCCATGGATGACGACGACATGCGGCGCGGCCAGCCCACCGTGCACAAGGCCTTTGACGAGGCCACCGCCATCCTGGCCGGCGACGCGCTGCTCACCGACGCGTTCAACGTGGTCTCCCGCGCGCGCCACGGTGCGCTGATGCAGGTGCGGGAGCTGGCCATGGGCGCGGGCAGCTTTGGCATGGTGGGTGGCCAGATGGCCGACGTCATGGCGGAGGGCGCCGACCCCAAGACCGTGGACCTCCCGGCCATCCACCGTCGGAAGACGGGGCGCCTGTTCGTGGCTGCCGCGGTGATGGGCGGGCTCAGCGCGGATGCCAATGAGAAACAGTTGGCCGCATTGCGCGAGTACGGCGCCGCGCTGGGCTTCGCGTTCCAGATCGCCGACGACGTGCTGGATGTGACCGACACCGAAGGCAAGGGCGGCAAGGGCGTGGGTCGCGACGAGCGCATGGACAAGACCACGTACGTGAAGCTCTATGGCCTGGAGGGTGCCCGCAAGCGCGCGCGGGAGCAGGCCGAGCGTGCGGTGGCGGCGCTCAAGCCGTTTGGCGCGCGGAGCAACGTGCTGCGCGCGCTGGCCATGTTCTCCGTCGAGCGCGACCGCTGACCGCGATTCATCCCACCGTGGCGACGACAAGGTGGGGAGATGTCGCCCGCTGATGGGCCGTGCGGGGCGTGTGCTCCTGCTATGCTCCCCAACTCATGTCGCCGCGCCACGCCACCGCCAGGTTCCTGCTGGTCTGCCTGACGTTGCTGGGGACGGGCTGCTTCGTCGGCGCCACGTACCGCTGTGAGTCCGCGGAGGACTGCACCACCGGATATTCCTGCCAGCAGGGGGAGTGCCTGCGGACCTGCACCGGCGGATGCGAAACGGGCGCGGTGTGCCAGGACGGAACCTGCGTGCTCCTGACCGGGGACGGCGGTTCCTCCGGTGTGGTGGAGACGTCGTCATCCCGGGCGGCGTCCTCCTTCGCGGCCTCGTCCTCGTCGTCGAGCGGGGAAGCGGGCGCCAGCTCCTCGGGCGCCGCGGTCTCGTCGTCCAACGCGGCCGCATCCTCGTCGTCGTCGGGCGGTGGTTCGTCGAGCACCAGCACCAGCGGCGGCGGCGCATCGGACGCGGGCGTCGTCGACGGCGCGGTGACCACCTGCGTGGACCTCGACGGGGACCTGCACGGACCGGGCTGCTTCGCCGGCCCCGACTGCGACGAGAACGCACCACTGGCGTGGCGGGCCTACGAGGCGTTCGTCGACGCGGACGGCGACACGTACACCGTGGGAGAGGCGGTCACGCTGTGCGCGGGCAACACCCTCCCCACCGGCTACCAACCCACGCGCTCCGCCACCGATGACTGCAAGGACACCGACGGGACCGCGTGGCGGCTGCGCACCGGATTCCTGGACGCCGACGGCGACAGCTACACGCAGGCCACCGCCACCGAGCTGTGCACCGAGGATGTGACGACGGTCGGCTACCAGTCGGAGCTCATTGGCCCGGACTGCGACGACGACGATGACCAGGTCTGGGCCGCGCAGACGGGTTACGTCGACGCGGATGGGGACACGTACACCGTGGGCGAAGCAGTCACGCTCTGCACCAACGGTGTCCTCCCCACGGGCTACCAGGCCAGCGCCTCGGCCCCGCTGGACTGTGACGACGGAGACCCTTCTGCCTGGAGCGCGGTCATGCTGTACGTCGACGGCGACGGGGATTCGTACACGGTGGGTGGGGGCACGCCGGACTGCGTGGGACAACCGCCCGCGGGCTACACCACCATCCCCTCCGCCGAAGAAGACTGCGACGACGGCAACTCCGCGCTCTGGCAGTACCTCACCGGGTATCTCGACGGGGACGGCGACAACTGGACCACCGCGGGCGAGCAGGTGTGCAGCGGCGCCGCGTTGCCGGGGGCCTACCGCGCCCAGGGCACCAACCCCGTGGACTGCGACGACACGCGCAACAACGTGCGCCCGGGTGGCACCGAGACGTGCAACTCGCGCGACGACGACTGCGACGGCCTGCGCGACGAGAGCGGCTGCGGCTGCGACATGTTCACGCGCAACGGGCACGCCTACGGGTTCTGCGCGTTCGACGACAACTGGTTTGGCGCACGCGACAGCTGCTCCGCCTACGGCTACCACCTGGTCACCATCAGCGACTCCCAGGAGAACGCGTGGCTCAGCAGCACCGCGGAATCCCTCGCCGGGGGGCAGTGGTGGATCGGCTACAACGACCGCGGCAACGAGGGGCAGTTCTCGTGGGTCTCGGGCAGCAGCAGCTACGTGAACTGGAACGCCGCCACCAACGAGCCCAACAACAACCTGGATGAAGACTGCGCCACCATCAACAACTTCCTGCCCAACGCCACGTGGAACGACGCGGAATGCACCATGGGCCGCCCGTTCATCTGTGAAGCGGAGTGACCGCACCCCGGTTGCGACGGGAAGTCGCCAGCAGGGCGAGCGCGAACGCCAACCACGCCGGGCCGGTGGCCTCCTCCTCGGTGGCGCTGCAGCCGCAGTTGTCCGGCTCCACAGAACCCTCCGGCGGCGGTGAGGAGGCGTCTGCCGCTCCAACATTTCCCGCGTCGGACAGCTCCGCCGTGCCCGCATCCACCTCGGGCATGCTCGCGTCTGTCGAAGGCGTGCCGGCATCCGCGCCCGCATCCACGGTCGGCGTTCCCGCGTCCGGTGGGGGCAACGGCGTCACCACGACGCGGAAGGTACACGTGGCCATGTTCCCCGCGTCATCCTGCGCGGTCGCCGTGACGGTGGTGGTTCCCACGTTGAAGTGACCGGAGGGCGGATCCAGGGTGACCGCGACATCGTCGTCGGCCGCGTCCGTGGCGACGGGCGCAGTGAGGGTCACGGTGGCGCCATTGGCATCCTCCGCTTCAACGGTGATGTCCGCCGGACACGTCAGGGAAGGCACGGTGTTGTCCTGCACTTCCACGGTGAGCGCGGTGGTGGACACGTTGCCGTTGTCGTCGCTGGCGCTGCAGGTCACCGTCGTTTCGCCGAGGGGAAACTGTGCGCCCGGCGGCGGCGCGCAGGTCACTTCCGAGACGCCGGTGATGTCGTCGTTGGCGGTCGGGGGTGTGTAGTTCACCACGGCGCCGTCGGGGCTCACGGCTTCCGCCACGGTGCCTGACGCCGCTCCGGTGAAGACGGGTCCCGTCTGGTCCATGGTGATGGTGAGCGGCTCGGAGACACTTTCCACGTCGCCAACCTGCTGGGCCACCACCAACGTGTGCTGGCCGTCCGGGAGGTTCACCTGCACGGCAAAGTGCCCCTCGGTGTCGGCGTTGCCGCTGGCCACCACTGTCGCGTCTTCGCGGATGCTGACCGGAAGGCCAACCACCGCGGTGCCTTCAACGCTGAGCGTTCCCGTCGTCACCACGGCTCCGGGGGCGGGGGAGGTGATGACCGGCACTGGCGGGTCGATGTTGATGGTGACGGTGATTTCCACGCTGGTCAGCCCGTCGGAAACCTGCACGGTCAGCGATTCCACGCCGGCGTAGGTGGCACTGGGAGAATACGTGAGGTCCGGCAGCGTGCCGCTGACCTCGCCGTGCTGCGGACTGCTCGTGAGTGTCCAGCTCAACGGGTCCCCGTCCGCGTCCGACGCCGCGACGTGGATCTGCACCGGCATGCCGGAGACCGCGTCCACCGCCAGGCTCGACACCGTGGGCGCGTTGTTTCCGCGCAGGCGCACCACCTGCCCGCCCCACGTCGCGCCCACGGAAACGCGCACCGCGGCGTAGCCAATCGGCGCGTCGAGCGGGACCTGGAAGGACACACTTCCGTCGGAAAACGCCATCGTCATCACGGGCACCCGCAGACCCTCCAGCGTTTCCAACGTCACCACGGGGTGATTCATGGGGGCGTTGCCGTCGGTGCCGTTGCTGCCTGTGTGGACTCCCTCCAGGTTCGTCCCCGTCAACGTGGCGGTCCGTCCCAGGATCAGGGTGGGCGAGCCATCCAGCGTGGGACGCGGGCGCCGCACGGTGCCCACTGCATCCAACAGACCCGACGTCGCCACCGAGCCCGTCACCAGCACCATCCCGTCGGCAAGCGTGGTGGCGCGGGGGCGCGCGCGGGGCTGTTCGGCCAGGACCATCCATGTGCCGTCGGTGGGGTCGAAGAGGAGCGCGTCGCCCAGCGGTCCCAGCTCGTTCTCACCGCCCACGACGAGCACGCGTCCGTCGGAGAGCAGGCTCGCGGTGTGGAAGGCGCGGGGCGCGGGCAGCGGCGTGCTCGCGGTCCACGTGGTCAGGTCGACGTCGGAGATCTCCACGGAGTCCAGGAACGTGCCGGCCTGCTCTCCGCCCACCACCAGGCCCCGCCCGTCGGAGAGCAGCGTGGTGGAGTGATGCGCGCGCGGCGTCACGTTGCCAGCCGCAACCCAGTTGCTGGAACCGTCTCCCCGGAGCGCCACGTCCGACGTGGAACCGCCCACGATCAGCAGCTCACCATTGGCCAGCGGCGTTGCGGTCAGGCCGCTCCGTGCGCCATCCAGCGGCATCCCGGGAACCCACGCGTCCGTCCCCGGGACAAAGATCTCCGTCGACACGCCACCGCCCGTCACCAGCACCGTGCCATCCCGGCGCAGGGTTGCCGTGTGCCCGGTGTGCGCTTCTCCGGTGGGCATTCCCGCGCTCCACGACGTGCCCGCGGCATCCAGCAGCTCCACCGAGCTCAGCGCGCCGGACGGGTCCTGGCCGCCCACGACGAGCACCCGGCCGTCGGGCAGCAACGTGGCGGTGTGGCCCGCGCGCGCGGTGCCCAGCGGCGGCGCGGCGGTCTCGGTTCCCGCGGCATCCACGCGCTTCACCTCCGGGGAGGGAACGTCCGTGCCGTCCGCGCCACCCGCGAGCAGCACCGCGCCGTCGGCCAGCAGCGTGGCGGAGTGGCCCTGCAGCGCGGTACCCGCGGGCAGGCTGCGCCACGACGGAGAGGACACGTTCCGTCGGATGGCGCCGGGCGTGTTGAAGTATGCACCAACCGCCACCGCCCACCCCGTGGCGGTCAAGGCCAGGGCGGCGCGGTCGGGCGCGGGGGTCGCGGGGTCCTCGGTCCAGGTGTCGAGGAGGGGGTCGTAGATTTCGGCGAACGGGGTGGTCCACTTGCCCGCCACCAGCACCGTGCCGTCGGGGAGGAGCGCCACGCCAGGAGTCAGCCGGCCCGTGGTCATGTCGGCCGCGGGGGTGATGGTCCCGTCGGAGGGATGGAAGATCTCCGCGCTCGCGTGTGGTTGGTCGAACTCCGAGGCGATGCCGCCCACAATCAGCACATTTCCGTCGAGGAGCAACGTCGCGCTGCACTGCCAGCGCACGACGCTCATGTCGGGGCCGACCGTCCAGGTTCCGTCGTCAGGGTTGAACACCTCCACGCTGCGCGGCCAGGGACCGTTGGAGCCCCGTCCGCCGGCGACCATGACGCGCCCGTCGGTGAGCAGGGTGGCGCAGGCCCCGGTGCGGGTCGTGTTCAGCGGTGACTGCAGGGTCCACGCGGTGGCGTCGGCGTCGAGGACGTCGGTCTCCAGCAGGCCAGTCCCGCCGTTGGCCCCCGCGGCGGCAAGCACGCGTCCGTCCGCCAGGCGGGTCAGGGTGCTGAGCCAGCGGGCACGGTTGAGGGTGGGGCCAGCCGTCCACGCGCCCGTCGCCGGCGAATAGATCTCCGTGGTGTCCAGGGTGCTGCCGGGCGCGTAACCGCCCACCACCAGCACGCGACCGTCGCGGAGCAACACCGCGCTGTGCCCGTAACGCGGGCTGGGGAGCGAGGGCCCCGTCGAGAAACGGTCCGTTGCCGGGTCGTAGATCTCCACCAGGTCCGTGGCCGTCCCGGAAGGAGGAACCGCGCCACCGACGATGAGGAGGCGACCATCCAGCATGGGCGTGATGGTGTGGGCCTGGCGGAGCGCGGCCTGGTTGCTCGTCGTCACCCAGCCGCCGGTCAGGGGCTGCTGCAAGGAAGAGCGCGCGCCGTCGACGGGCGCGGAGTCGTGGCAGTGCCATTGGGAAAGGCCCGCCACCGCGACCACGACGTGGAGACGACGAGATGCCATGGGTTCTCCTCGGCGCGGAGGTATACCCTGCATCCGGTCGCACGCTGTGCTGGGATTTGTCTCAGTTCCGCTCGTCGTCACCGAAGCAAGAATGCCAACGATCGGAGGATGATGCTCACGCCTCGTCGAAGCGTGCGAACTGCATGGTGAACGTGCCGCGACCCTGGGTGAGGCTGCGCAGGTCGGTGGAGTAGCCGAACAGCTTCACCAGCGGCGCGGTGGCCTTGATGGTGGTGGCGCCGCGGTCGGTCTCCATGCCCTCGATGCGACCGCCACGGCTCTGCAGGTCGCCCATGACCGGCCCGGTGAGGTCGGCGGGCGCCACGATCTCCATCTGCATGATCGGCTGCAGCAGGCGCGGGCTTGCCTTGCGCGCGGCTTCCCGCGTGGCCTTGCCAATGGCGGCGCGCAGGGCCAGCTCGTTGCTCTCGCGCGGGCGCACGCGCACCACTTCCACGGTGAGCTCCACGTCGACGAGCGGGAAGCCCTGCAACGGCCCCGTGCTCACCGCGTCCTCGGCGCCGGAGCGCACCGCGGCCAGCTGCTCGTCGTCCAGCTGCATCTCCGGCGGCTCCACCTTCACCTTGTCGACGAGGATGAGGTTGCCCGCGCCCCGCTCGCGCGGACGCACCTTCACCTTGGCGCCGGCAAACAGGCGCGCCTCCGCGCCGGGCGTCTCGGTGGGCAGCACCTTCTCGAAGCTGTCGTCGCCGTCGGCGGGGGCACCCAGCGCCTCGCGGAACACCACCTGCGGGCGACCGGTGTTCACCGGCGTCCCGAACTCCCGGTCCAGCCGGTCCACGATGATCTCCAGGTGCAGCTCACCCATGCCGCGCAAGAGCGTCTGGCCGGTGTCGGGGTCCACCTGCACGCGCAGCGTGGGGTCCTCCTCCTGCAGCTTGGCCAGCACCTCCTCCAGCTTCTCCTGGTCCTGGTTGCGCTTGGCCTCCACCGCAATGGCAATCACCGGCTCCTGGAAGGCAATGCGGTCCAGCAGCATGGGCGCCTTGGGCGTGGTGATGGTGTCGCCGGTGCGCGCGAACTTGAGTCCCGCCGCCACCACCAGCTGACCGGCGGTGGCCTTCTCCACGCGGGTGCGCTTGTCGGCGTGGGCCAGGAACAGGCGGGCCACCTTCTCCTTCTTGCCCGCGGTGCTGTTGAGGACCTCGTCGCCGGCGGAGAGCGTGCCGCTGTACAGGCGCATGTACACCTGCTTGCGACCCTCCTCGAGCTGCACCTTGAAGGCCAGGGCCACCAGCGGCGCCTCCGGCTTCTGCTCGCGCTCCATGGGCTCCAGCGTCTTGGGGTCAAAGCCCTTGATGGGCGGCAGGTCCAGCGGGCTGGGCAGGTAGTCGATCATGGCGTCGAGCACGCACTGCACGCCCTTGTCCTTGAGCGCGCTGCCGCACAGCACCGGGACCAGCTTGTTGGTGCGGGTGCCCTGGCGCAGCGCGTTCTTGATCATCTCCTCGGTGACCTCGCCGCCGCCCAGGAAGGCCTCGGCCACCGCGTCGTCCACGTCGGCGCACGCCTCGATGAGCGCCTCGCGGTGCAGGCCAATGAGCTCCTTCTGCTCGTCGTCGGGGGCGCTGCGGACCACTTCCGTGCCGCGCTCTCCCTCGAAGGTGACCACCTCCTGGGTGACCAGGTCCAGCACGCCGGCAAACTCGCTCTCCGCGCCAATGGGCAGGTAGATGGGCACGGGGTTGGCGCCCAGCTTCTTGCGGATGGAGTCCACGGACATGTCAAAGTCCGCCCCCACGCGGTCCATCTTGTTGATGAACGCCAGGCGCGGGACCTTGTAGCGGTCGGCCTGACGCCACACTGTCTCGCTCTGCGGCTCCACGCCGTTGACGCCGTCAAACACCACCACCGCGCCGTCCAGCACGCGCAGGGAGCGCTCCACCTCGATGGTGAAGTCCACGTGGCCCGGCGTGTCGATGAGGTGGACCTCGTGGCCGCGCCAGGGGCACTCCGTGACGGCGGCGGTGATGGTGATGCCGCGCTCCCGCTCCTGGACCATCCAGTCCATGACGGTGTCTCCGTCGTGGACCTCACCCATGCGGTGGATGACGCCGGTGAAGAAGAGGATGCGCTCGGTGAGCGTGGTCTTGCCCGCGTCAATGTGCGCGCAGATGCCCACGTTGCGCGTGCGCGCCAGCTTGCCGCCCGGTTTCTTGTCCTTCTTGCCCTTGCCGCCCTCGGCGACGGGCTCGGAAGGGGTGGAAGCGGGCTCGGCGGAATCTGGAGCGGGATCGGAGGCCACGGGACACCTGTTCCCCGGCGGCTTCCGTCGGGGAGCGCGCGGGGGGCGCCCTGTTTATTCAATGGCCAGAGAGGACGCAATTGAGGGCGGGGGCGGGCGCGGGCGTGTCCTCCGTTCGTCGGCCCTGCGCGCGGGGCGACGGCTTCCGTGCCGCCGAAGGTTGAAGTAGGAGGCCGCAACCCTTTTCTCCCGGAGTCAGACATGGCCAACCCTCGCGTGTTCTTTGACATCACCATTGGCGACAAGCCCGCCGGTCGCATCGTGTTCGAGCTGTTTGCGGACGTGGTTCCCAAGACGGCGGAGAACTTCCGCGCGCTGTGCACCGGTGAGAAGGGCATGGGCAAGTCGGGCAAGCCGCTGCACTTCAAGGGCTCCAAGTTCCACCGCATCATCCCGCAGTTCATGTGCCAGGGTGGTGACTTCACCGCGGGCAACGGCACCGGCGGGGAGTCCATCTACGGCAGCAAGTTTGCCGACGAGAACTTCAAGCTCAAGCACGCCGGCGCGGGCACGCTGTCCATGGCCAACGCCGGGCCCAACACCAACGGCTCGCAGTTCTTCATCTGCACCGCGGACACCTCCTGGCTCGACGGCAAGCACGTGGTGTTCGGCAAGGTGGTGGAGGGCATGGACGTGGTGCGCAAGATGGAGGCCACCGGCTCCAAGTCCGGCGCCACCAGCGCGCCCGTGGCCATTGCCGACTGCGGCGCGCTCTGAAGCGCTCCGTCCGGGAGGCGGATGGGGTGGTCCGGCCGGCGGGGAGCTCGCCGTCGTCCACCGTCCGCCTGCCCGGTGGGCGGCCCCATCAACCGGCCACCCGCCTTCTGACCGGTCCGGCTACTGTGCTACTTGCGTCGCTCCGCCTTCCGGGGTTGCCTGTTCCTGATGGATGCTGAACTGCTGAGAGTCGCCGTTCCGGCGGTGATCGTGGGGCTGCTGGCGCTGGGATTCCTCAGCAGTCTCCTGTTCAACGTCAGCGGCACCTGGGAGCGGCTCCCGGAGGACGAGAACGCCCCCCCCACCGGCGAGCGGCTCACGCTGGGCCAGCTGGGGCCGTTCGTGCGCGGTCGGCGGGAGGTCCCGGGCGGCTGGCAGGAGTACAGCGGGGTCATGTTCGGTCGTTCCCTCAGCCTCACCCGACGGGACTTCGGCGTGCCGGCGCTGATGCGCAACAACTTCCCCGAGCCGCTGGCGCACAAGCTCCACGGCGACGTCTTTGCCGAGATGAAGCTGACGCTCACCGACGCGGGCACCTGCCTGCGCGGCACCTTCACGCCGCAGAAGATCGACTTCCTGCTGGCGCCGCCGCGCATCACGCACCGTCGCTGGATGCAGCCGGTGGCGCGTGCGTACCGTCGGGTGTCACCGGTGGAGCTGGAGGAGGAGGAGAGATCCCGCGGCGTGCTGGGCGTCCCCGCCTCCGACGGCAAGTTGGCCTAGAGCCTGGGGATTCCGGGAGTTCCGGCGTTGGCTGGTTGAGCGGGGCCCCCCCGGCGCGTAACCTTCCCTCCCTTGGCTTCAGGCTCACCCCGGCGGCGTCTGCGATGAAGTGTCCCAAGTGCGGAAGAGAAGTTGCGGACGACGCCTTCATCTGCCCGGGATGTGACTTCATCCTCGACACCAGCTTCCTGGGGGATGACATCCGGGA
>JBFMGU010000129.1:0-30016 GCA_040752415.1 Myxococcota bacterium | reverse complement strand
AGCCCCGAGGATGAGCTGCTGGCCCCGCCCGACGAGCGCACGGAAGAGCCGCCGCCGAAGGCCCAGCCGGAACCGACGGAGGAGACGGTGCTCCCGGGCGAGGAGAGCGGTGGACGCGCCGTGGGGGATGAGCCCGTGGATGAGGGGAATAGTCGCCTGGTGGATACCGGCGACGAGCCCCTCGACGACACCGGCACCACCAGGCCGCGCGGCATGGGGAAGACGCGTGAAGTGAAGGCCATGCCGGACAAGCCGAAGCCCAAAGCCACCAGCTCCACGCAGCGCGGTGCCGTGGGCGCCGCCGACGAGGACCAGAACTCGCTGCTGCGCAATCCGCTGCTGTACGTCGTCGGTGGTGGTGTTGTGGGCGTGGTGGTGCTGCTGGTGTTGGCGGTGCTGGCGATTGGTGTCGTCGGCGTGGTGGCGGTGCTGGCCGGCAGTGTGGCCATTGGTGGTGCCGCCGCCAGCGGTGGTCTGCTGGGCGTCCTGGCGGCCATTGCGGCAGCGCTGGGTCTTCCGCCTCCGCCGGGAACGCAGCAGACCGGAAGCGTGCGCGTGAAGGTCAACTGAGCCGCGCACAACCGATTCGCTGGATGGACCTGGGTGCGCGTTGTCGCTTGGCGGCGCGCACACCGCGTTATGGGGTGCGTCAGGATTCGTCGCGCATGTCGGCGAGGCGGGCGAACACCTGACCCCCCACGTTCGCGCCACGGCGTCCACTCGCCCCCCTTCCCCACACCCGCTCAACGTCGTCAACCCATTGCGGGGAATGGGGGCGCGCATTGGCTGTGCGGCGTTTTCTCGTCGGAAAGAGGGTTGCCGCGCCCATGGATTGCCCCCCTTCCCCGGCTCGGTGACGACGGAAAATCGGGTCTGGGGAAGGGGGGCGGGTGGCCGCAGTGGCGCGAACGTGGGGGGTTAGGTGTTCGCCCGTCTCGCCAACATGCGCAGATCGTTTCGACGCAGCCCCCTCCCTCAGAGGACGATCTGGCGCCTCAGCGGACGATGTAGCGCGACAACGCGGAATGCCGGTCCAGAATCGCGCGCATCTCACGCACGCGGTCGGGGTGCTCGCCAGCAACGTTCTTCCGCTCCTGCGGGTCGTCGGGGAGGTGGAAGAGCTGCATGGTCCCCACGTCGAGGTCCACGATCAATTTCCACGGCCCCTGCACCACGGCGCGCCGGTCATGCGGCTGCTTGGGGTCCGTCATTCCCTCGACGATGGCCACGCCCGGGTCACCCTTCGCCGCGGCGTCACCGCTCACCAGGAAGGGAACCAGCGTCTTCCCGTCCAGCATGGGGTCCACGTCCTTGGTCAGCCCCAACAGGTTCAACACCGTGGGCACCAGGTCCACATTCTCCACGACGGTGTCCACCCGCTGCGCGGGGAAGCCAGGCGCGTGGATGAGCATCGGCACCTTCACGTCCTCTTCCCACATGTTCTGCCCGTGCCCGTGCTCGCCGTGCGTGCCAAGCCCCTGCCCGTGGTCCGCCGTGAACACGATGATCGTCTGGTTCCCGTCGGGGAGCGACTTCACGTGCTGAACAAGCCGCGCCACCTGGCTGTCCACGTACCGCACCGCTGCGTCGAAACGCGCGAGCTCGTCGGTGCCGAACGGCGTGTCGTGCCAGTAGAGGTGCGGGTCATAGATGTGCGGCCACGCAATCCACGGCTTGCCCGCCTGGGTCTGCTCATTGATCCAGTTGATGGTCGCGTTGACCACGCCCTCCGCCTGCGGCCGCGACCAGTCGCGATAGTTGGGGTCCACCCGACGGGGATTGAAGAAATCAAACCCCTGCGTCAGCCCCTCCTGCCCCTCGAAGTACTTCTCCAGGATGAAGCTCGCCGCGCTGTAACCCAACGGGCCCAGGCGCTCCGCGATGGAAACGTTCTGCGGCAACAACGTCAGCAGCTCCGTCTTGCTCGGCCCCATGTGGAGACGCGAGGGGTAGCGCCCCGTCAGGATGCTCGGAATCGAGCGGTGACTCCGCACGCCGTTGGCATACGCGCGCGTGAACACCGCCGAGGAGTTCGCGAGCTCGTCGAGGAATGGCGTGGTGGGACGGGAGTTGCCAAACAGGTGCAACCGGTCCTGTCGCAGCGTGTCGACGATGATGAACAACACGTTGCGGTACGGGCCCACGCCGGGAGGCAATGCGGCGCTGTGCACGGCCAGGTCGCGTGGAGGGGGATGGAAGTCCTCACCGGAGCAATCCTCGTCGACGCCGTTGTCGGGCACGTCCAGCGCCCTGGGATTCACCGCGGCGGATGCGTCGTCACAATCACCACCGCCCAGGATGCTGCTGAAACCGTCCTTGTCCCGGTCCGCCACGTCGCGCAGCGTACGCACCAGCGGGCTGGCCACCATGCCACGCTCCATCGCCACGGCACCGCCCTCGACGCGCGTCACCAGCAACAACCCGACCGCCCCCGCAAGGATACCGCCCACCACCGCGGCCAGTGCCGCCACGCGCGCGGAACGCGAAATCCTCGACGACACCAGCACCGCGAGCGCAATGGCCGCGGCGAGCGTGCCCAGCGGGTACCACGCGGGACGCAGGTCCGTTCCCTTCAGGATGGGCGCGGCCGCACGTCCCCCCAGCGCCACCGCTGCAACACCCAGCAGCACCCACGGCATGGTGCCCACGAAGCGGTCGTCGTGGAGCACGCGCAATGGAGAGGCGCTCGCCAGCTTCCACAGCGCCGCCTCCACCACCGCTCCGACGACAATCGCCACCACCAGCACCACCAGACCCAGCACACCCACGAGCGCCGCTGCCAGCTCACGCGCGTTGAACGCCTTGCCGCTCCACAGCACCAGCGCGGTCACACCACCCGCGAGCACCAGCGCGCCCACCAGCAGGCCGCCCATGCGCGCGAACACCGCCGCACCCGGTTTCTCGACGACATCCGCCCCCTGCAGCCACCGGATCGGCGCCGTGATCGACCGCCCCACGCGATGCCCCGGCCACGCCAACGTCGCGAGCACGGCGAGGAGGATGCCGAGCCCAAGACCCGCGAATCCGTCGAGCAGCGAGAGGACCAGGGCCAGCGACACCTTCCCCGACGCCGGCGCCACGCCGCGCATCACCAGGTCCACCAACTCGACGACGCCGAGGCCAAGCCCGGTCACAACACCCGCCACCAGCGCGGACGCAATCCATCCGCCCAGCGGCGCAACCTGTCGTGACGGACGTGGAGCAGGTGGCGGCTCGGGAGGAACAACTGCGGCGGTGACGTCGGGAGAGGGCGGCGTGGGTTCAGGCGTGGAGGACATGGGCGGAGGACTCGGAGCAACCATCAACGACGGACCCGCAACGGCTGGCTCCAACGGCCACGCCAGCGAGAACGGAGCAAACGGCTCCTGGCGACGACGCCACAGCAGTCGAATGCCGACCACCCACGCCACCAGGGACAGCAGCGCGTATCCCCAGAATCCCGTGGGCTGGTAGCGCAACGTCACCGTCTGCTGTCCCGCGGGCAACTTCAGCGCGAGAACCCCGTTGGCGCTCACCACCTCCCCTCCCCCGTCGACGACGCGCCACAGGCGGTGATGGTTCTGGTTGATGAGCACCGTCCCCTCACGCGTCAGGTTCGCTTCCACGACCAGCTTGTTGGGCGAGAACGTCACCAGCCGGGCCGTGCCCGCGTTCCCCTCCACGCGCACCTGCTCCGTCTTTCCCGTCCACAGGCCCTTTGACGTCGGGATCTGCGCGGGCTCATAGCAATCCAGGGTGCCAATGTTGCGTCGCGTATCCAGCCACGCATTGAACGCGTTGCCCTTCTCCTGGCGGAACGGCTCCGTCGTCACCGGCGGCGGAATGTCCTTGAACCCCGGCGACCAGAGCCTCCCGTTCTGCAGCATCAGGTCCAGCCCCACCGCGGCAAGCAGTCCCCACGCCATCACCGGCGCGCGCGCGGCCCAGGCGGGACGACGTCGGGAAATCCACGCCGGCAGCCCATCCATGAACGCCCCAAACAGCAGCGCCATCTGCAGCACGACGAGGATGGCCCAGCGCCCGGGAACACGCAGGCTGTCGTAGGGCGGGACGTTGTGCAGCAGGACGTACGGAGACGCGGGACCGTGGTCGCCAATGAGGAGGAGTCCTGCGCACGCGGCCACCACGTACGCACGTCGCCACCGCGCGTCAGCCAGCCGGCGCAGGCTCAGGATGAACACCACCAGCACCAGCGGCCCGACGTAGTTGATGTACTCCGGCCACACGTACACGCAGCCCGCGCAGTTCCGCTCCATGGACCGCGAGACGAACATGGAGAGCACACGCGTCAGGTTCAGCGAATCCTTGACGGGCACGGTGCGCGGGAACTCGCCGACGAACTCCATCAACGGCCCCAGCTTCACCGCCGCCGCCGGCAACACGGTGAGCAGCGCCACCACGCCCGTGCGCAAGACCGCGCGCTTCTCCGACGACGTCACCAGGTCATGCGCGGCCAGGAAGCACAACATCCCCAGCGTCAGCGAGAAGGGGTACATGCCGCCCTCGAGCAGCATCAGCCCCAACGTCAGACCCAACGCCACGCCACCCTGCAACGTGCGCAGACCGCTCAGGTAGAAGTACGCGGCCCACGGCATGAGGAAGAACGGCAGGAACGCCGAGTGGCCACCGCCCGCGCGCATGGCGAAGAAGCCGCTGAGGCAGAACACCGTCGACGCGGCGAACGCGCCCAACACCCCAAGCCCATGCGCGCGACCAAGCCGCCACGTCCCCCACATGCCCAGCGCGTAGTGACCCAGGATGTGGAACTTGATGCCCACCGCGGCGCCCAACAGCCACGAGAAGGGACTGAACAACGAGAAGAACTGCGTCTGTGGGTTGGCCAGCTGGGCGTTGCCGCCGCAGTACCAGGGATTCCAGAACGGAATCTGCCCGAACTCGACGAGACTCCGACGGTCCGTCTCCCAGAGCTGCTGGAAGTACCGCCAGTCCAGCTCGCCCCCGACGGCGGTGAGCCTCCAGATCAACGGCCCCACGAACACCATGGCCACCGCGGCCAGCGCCCCCAGCACGCGGACTTCCTGCGCCCACGTCCACGTCGACGCGGGAGCAGGTGACGGCGGTGCGCCTTCCGGGGTGACCACGGGCTCACTCATGCGGCGTGAACCTTGAGGACGTGGACTGGGACGAGGAGGGAACGGTGGGAACGCATGGGCCGGCGGACCCTACAACAAGCTCCCCCGCGCAAGCAGCCCGCCTGATGACGCCGTGCGCGCCGCCTACAACCCATCACCACGGAGGACGCCATGCGCAGGCTGGGCCTTCTGCTTGGATTCACGCTCACCGCGTGCGGTCCGGATTTCCGCCCCTCACCGGAGCCCACCAACATGCGCACCATCCGCATGGCCTTCATTCCCACGGACCCGCAGACCCCGAGCGCGTCCATGCAGGGAGGTCGCGGCGCGCTGCAATTGGTGGCGGTGCGCGTGGAGAACGGCGCCATTGTCATGGATGACGTGCACATCGGCCGCGCGCAGGACGCCCTGCTCTCCGACGTGTCCGACGACGGACTGCTGGGCCATGAGCTGTTCGTCTCCGTCCCCAATGACCAAAGCTACAGCCTGTTCGTGCAGACGCCGCGGCAGGACCCCACCGCGCTGGGCATGCTGGTGATGACGCTGGAATGGGGCAACGGCGTGGGCGGCGTGACCAACCGCGTGCATCCCGGTCCGGCCAACGTGGACCTGGGCCAGATGTTGTGGGTGAGCAGGGAGTTGTGGGGGACGTCGTACGCGCGGCTGCTGGTCCAGCATGAGTTCAACCCGCTGGCCCTCTCCGACGTGGACGGCGACGGCATCAACGACCTGGCCGACGGTGACGACGACAACGACGGCGTCACCGACGACAATGACTCGGACGCCGACGGAGACGGGCTCCTGGACGCGGGCCAGACCCTGGGCGCCCTCCCCGACTCCAACGGGATCCGTGACGGGGACGGCGTGCCGGATCTGCTGGAGTGAACGGATCCATCTGGACGTGGCACCACGCCCCGGTCCCCGCTCCCGACGTGGAAGAACCGCCACGAACTGCGCCGCAGTCCACGCAGGAGGAACGTGCTCCCGGATCCGTTTGCGGGCATGCTGCCGCTCGCCCCTTCCCAACGGCGGGCAGTTCATGATCTAAGTCCGCGCCCCGCGCATCCACGTTCCAGGTCGACCTGCGGGTCGGGCCGTGGCTGTGCAGGGTCGGTGACAAATCGGTATTGCAGCAGTCCGTTTGACCAGGAACGCTCATGGCCAAGTCGAAAGTTGCCTACAACGAAGACGCCATCAAGACGCTGGACCCGCTCAGCCACATCCGGCTGCGCACCGGCATGTACATCGGCCGCATTGGCGACGGGACCCACCCCGCCGACGGCATCTACGTCCTCCTCAAGGAAGTGGTGGACAACTCGGTTGACGAGTTCATCATGGGGGAGGGCAAAAAGGTCGACATCCTCCGCCAGGAGAACACCGTCAGCGTGCGCGACTACGGTCGCGGCATTCCGCTGGGGAAGGTCATTGACTGCGTCAGCCAGATCAACACCGGCGGCAAATACAATGACGACGTCTTCCAGTTCAGCGTGGGCCTCAACGGCGTGGGCACCAAGGCCGTCAACGCCCTGAGCGAGCGCTTCGAGGTCGTCAGCTACCGCGACGGACAGTTCCGTCGTGGCCTGTTTGAGCGCGGCAAGCTGGTGAAGGACGAGAGCGGCAAGAGCAAGGAGCCCAACGGCACCTTCGTCCAGTTCACGCCGGACCCGGAGATCTTCAAGAAGTTCACCTGGCAGGATGACTTCATTGCCAAGCGGCTGAACTACTACTGCTACCTGAACTCCGGCCTGACCATCACGTACAACGGCCAGACGTTCCTCTCCAAGAACGGCCTGCAGGACCTCCTGGAGGCGGAGATTGGCCAGGAGCCGGTGCACTACGAGGTCTTCCACCACAAGGAAGCCAAGGTCGAGTTCGCCTTCACGCACACCAACACGTACGGCGAGACGTACTTCAGCTTCGTCAACGGGCAGTACACCAATGACGGCGGCACGCATCAGTCCGCGTTCCGCGAGGGCCTGCTCAAGGGCGTCAACGACTTTGCCGGGAAGAACTTTGCCGGTGAGGACGTGCGCGAAGGCATCATTGGCGCCATCAGCATCAAGCTGCAGGACCCCGTCTTCGAGAGCCAGACCAAGAACAAGCTGGGCAGCGCCGAGGTGCGGCCCATTGTCATGAACGCGGTGCGCGAGGCGGTGGAGCGCTGGCTGCACGCCAACCCGGAGACGGCGCAGAAGCTGCTGGACAAGGTGCGCACCAATGAGCGCATCCGCACTGAGCTGGCCAAGATCAAGAAGGAAGCCCGCGAGCGCGCCAAGAGCGTGGCCCTGCGCATCCCCAAGCTGCGCGACTGCAAGGTCCACTTCCACGACCAGACGGAGAAGCGTCGGGAGGAGACCAGCGTGTTCATCACCGAGGGTGACTCGGCGGGTGGGTCGCTGGTGCAGTGTCGGGACGTGAACACGCAGGCCATCTTCACCATCAAGGGCAAGCCCCTGAACTGCTTTGGCCTGGGCAAGGACACCGTCTACAAGAACGAGGAGCTCTACAACATCATGTCCATGCTCGGCATCGAGAACGGGCTGGACGGGCTCCGCTACAACAAGGTCATCATCGCCACCGACGCCGACGTGGACGGGATGCACATCCGCAACCTGCTGCTCACCTACTTCCTCCGCTTCTTCGAGGAGCTGGTGACCCGCGGTCACGTGTACATCCTGGAGACGCCGCTCTTCCGCGTCCGCAACAAGCAGACCACGCGCTACTGCTACAGCGAGGCGGAGCGCGACACGGCGATGAAGGAGATCAAGAACCCCGAGGTCACGCGCTTCAAGGGACTGGGAGAAATCAGCCCCAAGGAGTTCGGCCAGTTCATTGGCGAGGACATGCGCATCCTGCCGGTCACCATTGCGTCCATGACGGAAGTGACCCAGGCGCTGCAGTTCTACATGGGCAAGAACACGCCGGAGCGCAAGGAGTTCATCGTCAACAACCTCATCTATGAGCTGCCCTGACGCTGCGCCCTGCCCCGTTCCTCGTCGACATCAACGCAACTGAAGGAACCGCACGACCATGACGTACCTTGAACCACTCATGCGGCAGAACTTCCTCGAGTACGCCTCCTACGTGGTGGTGGACCGAGCCATCCCGGACATCCGCGACGGCTGCAAGCCGGTGCAGCGCCGCATCCTGCACACGCTGTTCAACATGGATGACGGGAAGTTCATGAAGGTGGCCAATGTCATTGGCGAGTGCATGAAGCTGCACCCGCACGGTGACGCCTCCATTGGCGACGCGCTGGTGGTGCTGGCCAACAAGGAATACTTCATCGAGCGGCAGGGCAACTTCGGCAACCTGCTCACCGGCGACGGGGCCGCGGCACCGCGTTACATCGAGTGTCGGCTCACGCAGCTGGCCAAGGACACGCTGTTCAACCCGGCGCTGACCAAGTTCCTGCCCTCCTACGACGGCCGCAACGAGGAGCCGGAGGCGCTGCCCGCCAAGGTGCCGGTGGTGCTCCTGCTGGGCACGGAAGGCATTGCGGTGGGCATGGCCACCACCATCCTCCCGCACAACTTTGGTGAGCTCCTGCGCGCCCAGATTGCGCTGCTGCGCGGCGAGAAGGCGGCCTGCTACCCGGACTTCCCGCAGGGCGGCCTGATGGACGTCAGCGAGTACGCGGACGGCAAGGGCAAGGTGAAGCTGCGCGCCCGCATCGAGTCGGTGGGCGACAAGAAGGTGGTCATCCGCGAGATCCCGTTTGGCACGACGACGGAGAGCCTGATGGCCTCCATTGAGAGCGCGGTGGCCAAGGGCAAGGTGAAGATCAGCGAGATCACCGACCGCACCGGCGCCGACGCGGAGATCGAGCTGAGCCTCTCCCGCGGCCACTACGCGGACGAGGTCATCCCGCAGCTGTTCGCGTACACGGACTGCGAAGTCAGCGTGAACAGCAACATCGTGGTCATCCGCGACCGGAAGCCGGTGGAGGTGACGGTCACGGAGATCCTGCAGTTCCTCACCGACCAGCTGAAGCAGCAGATCAAGGCTGAGCTGGAGCACGAGCTCAAGAACCTCGAGGACAAGCGCCACTACCTGACCCTGGAGCAGATCTTCATCGAGAACCGCGTGTACAAGCGGATCGAGAAGGCCACCACCGAGGAGCAGGTCACCAAGGAAGTCTACGCGGGCATGAAGCCGTTCAGCGCCAACTTCGTGCGGCCCATGGTGGACGCCGACGTGGCCAAGCTGCTGGAGCTCCGCATCAAGCGCATCAGCCAGTACGACATCAACAAGAACCGCAAGGACCTGGAAGAGGTTGCCGCGAACATCAAGAGCGTCAACAACAAGCTCAAGCGGCTCACCGAGACGACGATCCACTGGATTGAGAGTGTGCTCAAGAAGCACGCGGAGAAGTTCCCGCGCAGGACGAAGATCCAGACGTTCACCACCATCGACAAGAAGGCGGTGGCGCTGGCGAACCTGAAGGTGGGTTACGACCCGGAGACGGGCTTCTTTGGCACCAGCGTGCGTGGCGGCGCCAAGGAGCTGCGCTGCAGCGAGTACGACAAGATCCTCGTGATCTTCCAGAACGGTGTCTACAAGGTGATGAGCCCGCCGGAGAAGACGCTGCTGGAGGGCAAGGTCCTGTACATGGAGCTCTTCGACGCCGAGAAGGGCTTCCCGTTCACCATCGTCTACCGGGACAAGCAGAAGGTGGCGTGGGCCAAGCGCTCGGTGATTCAGTCCTTCATCAAGGACAAGGAGTACGAGCTCATCAAGGACCGCACCGGCAAGATCGAGGACCTGAGCCAGGCTACCGACGGCACGGTCATCCTCACGGTCCCGCCCACCGGCCGCCAGAAGAACCCGCAGGAGGTCAGCTTTGACCTGGCCACCCTGGAGCCGTGCGGGCTCACCGCCAAGGGCCAGAAGCTCAGCGAGCTGCAGGTCCAGAAGATCGTGGTGAAGCGTGAGGCGACGCCGGCGGGCCAGCTGGAGCTGGTGAAGACCTGACCCGCGCTTCTCGACGGAAACTCCCACGCCCCGGCTCTGCACCTCGCGGACCGGGGCGTTGGTGTTTCAGCGGGCCCGCCTGGGGAGAACCGTCTCCGGTGCCCGCTCCGGCGGCGTGCGGCGGTCCCATTCATGTTGACCGGGGGAAGTGATGGCACCTGGCGGCGGAATCGCAGGCAAGAATGGCTGCGCCACAAGGAATTGAGCCGTCGATGTCGTGACCTCACGAGGCCTTGATGGTCGAAGCAATGGACCGTGGCGCAGCCATTCTTGTCTGCGATTCCGCCGCCAAGAGCCGTCACTGCCGCTCCGACAGTCACCTCTCCCTGCCACGCGCCGGCCTCGGCAGAGCACGCGCGGTGTGCAGCGGTGTTGGAGCGACTCAGGGCTTCTGCTGCGCCGCCAGCGCCTTGGCCGCGTTGCTGAAGTAGCGGCACAGCGCGTCCTTGCGCATGGGTCGGGCGGTGGCGCACGCGTCGAGGGTGGCCTGGGGCATGGTGGGGAGCACGGCGGTCTGCGGCGCTTCCACGAACACGCGACCGCCCACGCGTTCCACCTTCTGCGCGCCTTCCGCTCCGTCGTTGCCCATGCCGGTGCAGACCACGGCGGCGGCTTCCGTCTTGAACACCTCGGCCACGCTGGTCAGCAGGATGTCCGCGCTGGGCGAGTAGCGTTCCGCGGCGGGGGGCGAGAGGCGCGCCACGACGTCATTGCCCACGTTCTTGACCGCGGTGATGAGCCCACCCGGGCAGATGTACGCGCGGCCTGGCACCACCTTCTCGGCCTGCTTCAGTTCCGCCACCGGGAACCGCATCCGCTTCGCCAGCCGCTCCGCCAACGCTTCCGTGAAACGCGCCGGCATGTGCTGCGCCACCACGATGGAGAACGGCGGCGGCTCCGAGAAGCTCTCCAGGAACGCCTGCACCACGGGGGGACCGCCGGTGCTGGCCGCCACCGCCACGCACTTGATGCCGGAGCGACGCGCCTGCGTGATCTCCTTCTCCTGCACCACCTCGTTGCCGGTGAGCCGTCCCGCGTAGAGCGCGGAGGCCAGGACCTTGTCGCGCAGCTCGTCCGCGGCCTCATGCAGGACCGTGACGCCGCCGTGGACCGGCTTGACCACGAAGTCGACCGCGCCCAGCTCCAGGGCCTGGAACACCGAATGCGGCCGGCTGTCCGTGCTGACCACGATGACCGGCGTGGGCCGCGAGCTCTGCAGGATGCGCAGGAACGTGAACCCGTCCATGCGCGGCATCTCCAGGTCCAGCGTGATGACGTCGGGCTGGTACTCATTGACGGCGCGGATGGCCTCCTGTCCGTCGCCGGCGCGGGCCGCCACGACGAGACGCGGGTCGGTCTGGAGGATGTTGCTGATGTTGACGCGGTTGGTGGGCGAGTCATCCACCACCAGCACTCGGAACGACGCCGTCATGGACGACCTCGAGGTGGCGCGTCGGCGAAGGGATCAGGAGCGTTGCGCCGGTAGACCAGGTCATGCGCCAGGGAAACGGTCTCGAAGCGCGTGGCGACGTGAAGGAGATTCTCGCTGTGGCCCAGCAGGAGGTAGCCGCCGGGCTTGAGCCGCTCGTGGAAGCTTTCGATCACCTTCCGTTTTCCTTCACGGTCAAAGTAGATGAGCACGTTGCGACACAGGATGACGTCGAGGCGCCCCACCGTGCACACCTCGCCGTCGGCCCAGAGGTTCACGCGCCCCAGCGTGACCAGCGCGCGCACTTCCGGTTTCACCTCGTGGTTGCCCGCCTCCGCGCCGGACAGCGGCGTGAAGTAGCGCTCCAGGAGCGCCGGGTCGATGTCACGGAAGCTGCTGCGCCCGTAGACGGCACGGCGAGCGCGCGCCAGCGCCCGACGGGAAAGGTCCGTCCCCACCACCTCCAGCTCCCAGCCGCGCAGCAGCGGATGGCGCAGGAGCATGATGGCCAGCGTGTACGCTTCCTCACCGCTGGAACATCCCGCGCTCCAGATGCGGAGCCTGCGCCGCAACCTGTCCCGCTCAACCTTCCCGACGATCTCCGGGATGATCTCCTCGTCCAGCGCGCGCAGCTGGCGCGGCTCACGGAAGAAGTACGTCTCGTGCGTGACGCAGTTCTCCAGCATCCGCTCCAGTTCGGCGGCACCGTCCACGCCGTGGCGGAGCTTGAGGTAGTAGTCGGTGAAGTCGCGGCAGCCCGTGACCTGCAGGCGCTCCTGCAGCCGGCGCTCCAGGCGGTCCTTCGCCCCCTCGTCGAATGACAGGCCTGCCGAGCTCAGCAGCAGGGTCCGGAAGAGTCGGAACTCCTCCAATGTCATGGGGACCTGGGCGGTGGTCAGCACGCGTTCTCCGCCGTGCCCCCGTCCAGGGCGTACTGAAGGGCTTCCTTGACCAGACTGTTGCGCTCCGCGCTGGCGGTCTCCTGGATGCGGGCCCGCGTGTCCTCGGGAGCCGCATGTGACGACATCAGCTTGCCCAGCGCCTGCGCCGCGGCGTGACGGACCTCCCAGCGCGGGTCCTTGAGCAGCGGAATGGTCAACGCCGCGGCCTGCGGCAATCCCGAAGCGGCCAGGGCGCGCAAGGCGGCCCGCACCACGGTGAGCTCGTCGCTGCCCATGGCACGCGCGCCCGCCGCCAACGCCGTCACGCCGCCCATGCGCTCGGCGGCTTCCAGCGCCACCTCCGCCACCCGCGGGAGGGGGTTGGAGACCTTCCACAGCGCAAGCTCCGCGGCACGCGCCGGTGAGATGAGGGAGAGCCCGTGCAGCGCGGCCCCCATCACCGTGGCGTCGTCATCCTGGACCCGCGCCGCCAGCGCCAACGCTGCCGCCGGCCCTCCCAGCGTGGGCAATCCCAGGGCCGCGGCCCTTCGGACGGTCGCGCTCTCGTCGGAGAGAGCATGCAACAGCAGCTCCGCGTCCTCGGGCGCGCCCACGCGGGAGAGGCCCTGGCACGCCGCGGTGCGCAGGATGGGGTCCGGGCCGCGGAGCCACCCCTTGAGAAGCGCCACGTCGTCGACGGTGGCGGTCTGCGCCAGCACCGCGGCCGCGCGCGCCAGCCCTTCCCCACCCCGCTCCACCGTCGGGCGCAACGCCTCCCGCAGCGCCGCGGCATGCCCGGCCACCAGCTGCAGCAGCGCCCGCTCGACGACACCCGCGTCCTCCGGCTCACACAGCGGGTCCACCAGCCGCGCCACCAGCGGAGTCACCGCGGCGCCGGGATCCGCGCCCAGCAGCGCACCGGCCGCACCCTCCAGCAGCTCACCCACGGCGTGTTGACACAGGGACTGAAGGAACGGCGCGGTGCGCGCGTCGGGGCGCTCGGCGAGCAGGTCCAACGCCAGGGCCTGGTCCTCCGGCTCCATCTCGGCCAGGGAGCGGGCAACCTCCAGGCGCGCATCCACGCCACCCGACTCCAGCGCCTGGGCAATCACCACGTCCCACGGCCGCCCCCGACGTCGCCGCAGCAACAACGACGCCGTCTCCGGGGTGGCCACCCACGCCGCCACGGCCGCTCCGGCCAGCGCCGTGTCCTCCTCCCGCGCGTCCAGCAAGGCCTCCGCGGCACGCAGAATCACGCCACGCCTTTCCGGTTGCGCCATCAGCGCCTGCGCCACCGGACTGCGCGGACCGGCGCCCAGGAGCGCGCGCACACAGGCCTCCCGCGCACTGGCGCTGCGACCCGCCAGGGCCTCCGCCACCGTCGTCACCGCCTCGGCTTCCGTGCAGTGGACCGCCAGCGCCAACGCGGAAGCGCGCGTCATGGGATCCGCCACGAAGCGCACCAGCCGATCAAACGGCACGGTCTCGCGCAGCCGCGCCAGTCCCCCCAGCACGCACGAGAGCTCGAGGGGATCGGTGGGCGGATTGGGGTCCAGCCTGGCGCGCAGTGCGCTGGCCGCCGCCGCACCGCCCACGCGGCCCAGCGCCTCCGCCGCCGCGGCGCGCACGTTGGCATCCGGGTCGCGCAGGGCCTCCGCCACGGACGGAGCACAGACGGGATCCCCCATCACGCCCAGCGCGTCCACGGCGAACTTGCGCAGGTCCTCCGCCGCGTCCTTGAGCAGCCCCATCAGCGCGAACACCGCGGGCCGCCCCATGCGGGACAGCGCGCTGAACGCCGCGTTGCGGTGGCCCACGTCGGGATGGGCCAGCAGGCGCTCCAGGATCCGCTCCACGATCTCCGCGGCCGGCTGCAGCGCGCTCAGCGCTTCCACAGCGGCACTGCGGACACGCCAGCTCTCGTCCTCCAGCAGGTCCAGGAGACCGGGGAGGGCCTGCTCAACGGGTTCCTGGGCCAGCCGGGCCGCCAGGGCCACGCGCTCGCCTTCAGGGTGGAGGGGAGTGGCCTCGGAGATCATCGCGCGCCTGGGTCCCGCCCCCGCTTCAGACCGGCCACCAGCTCCTGCACCGCGTCGTCAAACACGCCGGAGCCGTGCAGGGGGGTGTCGACCTTCTTGCGGAACATGCTGCGTGCCTCATGGACGGCGGCAGACACATCGGGGTCGGACAGCGGCTCGCCGGCCAGCAGCCCGCGGGCCAGCCCGGCCTCGTGGTAGAGGGCCACGTCGCTGACCAGCCTCCGAGCGAGCACACGCGCCGCGTCCAGGTCCTGCACCAGCGCTTCCGCTGGCTCCGCCAGGGTCTCCGCGCGTGCGCGCTGCAGCGGCGTGTGCTGCACGGGGTTGTTCGTGGGGCGACGCGCCAGCAGGTCCCCCAGCAGCGGCCCCAGGCGGTCCGGCACGTGGTGCAGCTCCAGGTAGCCGTCCGCACCGTGCAGCGACGTGGGCCGACGCTTGTACCGCGTCCGCTCGAACACGCTGGCCAGCAGGATGATGCACAGGTTGCCGCCGTTGGGCCGGCTGCGCAGCACGTTGCAGACCTGGAACGCCAGAACGTCGGGAATCCCCACGTCCAGGACCAGGGCCACGGGGTGGTCCGGCAGCGCGTCGTCAAAGGAGGCGATGGCCCTCCCTCCGTCGTGGACGAAGCGCGGCGCGTAGCCGGCGTCCTCCAGCACGCGCCCCACCGTGGTGCACACCGCCGGGCTCTCATGCGCCACCACCACGGTGGGACGACGCGCCAGGTCCTGCGCGCGCGGCGGCGCCACGGGCTGCGGCTCGGTGGGGCGGAAGACGTGCTCACAGGTGCCGCACACCAGGCGGAGGTGGGCGTCCTGCAGCAGGTCCAGCGCCACGGCGTAACGCCGGCTGCACGAGGGGCAGAAGATGACCCGACGCTCCACGTCTGCGGTTCCGGCCGCGGCCGGTGTGGGATTCACGGTCATGGCCTGCCCCCGGGAGGAAGAAGCGCGGGAATGGGCACGCTCTCATCCCGCTGGATGAAGCGCGCCAGGTTCAGCATCAGCAAGAGGCGCCCCTTGTGTTCCAGCACGCCGGAGAACACCTCCGCGGCGTCACCGGTGAAGATCTCGGTGCCGGGGCGGATGATGCTGCGCGGCACCCGCACCACTTCCATGACCGCGTCCACGTGCAACCCCCACAACCGTCGACGATCCAGCACCACCATCACGCGCTGGGTGCGCATGCCTTCAACGGTGGGGAGACCAAACCGCGTGCGCACGTCAATGATGGGGATGACGCTGCCGCGCAGGTTGATCATGCCCTTCACGCCCAGCGGAGCCTTGGGCAGCGGCGTCACCGGCACCGGGCGCAGGATCTCGCGGATGCGCATGATGTCGATGACCATCTCGTCCTGGCCCACGCGGAAGGCGGCCAGGTGCACCTCCGGGTCGCGGGTGGCGGGACGGGGCGCTTCCGCCGCCGGTTGCTGCTGCTGCGTGGCAAGCTCCAGGGCTTCCTTCATGCGTTCACCGGTTGTGATGCGGTGGGAGCCACCTGCACGCCCAGGCGTGTGAGCAGCTGCGGCAGGTCCAGGAGGATGATGAGGCGCTCATCCATGCGCACCAGGCCGCGCAGCATGGCCCGGCGGCTGCCATCCAGGCCTCCCGGCGCCGGCTCCACCATCCGCCGCGACATGCGCGCCACGTGCGCCACGCGGTGCACCCACAGACCCACCGCGTCCTCCCCGTGCCCCACCACCAGCACGCGCGCCTCCCGGCCACCACCGCGCGCTTCACCGCCCACGCCCAGCACGTCGGTGAGGGCCAGCACGGGGAGCACCAGGCCGCGCAGGGAGAACACGCCCAGCACGGGATGCGGCGCGCGCGGCACCTCCGTGAGCACGGGTGGCTTCAGGATCTCGCGCACCGCCATGATCTCCAGGCCGTACTCCTCGTTGCCCAGGCCGAAGATGAGGACGCGCTCGCGGTCGTCGCCCAGGTCCACCTGCGTGATGTGGGCAACTTCCGTTTCCACCACCACGCCGTCGCGGTCGGGGTTGAGGAAGAACTCGTCCAGCGGGTCGCCCCCGACGGGAACCAGGCTGGGAGAGAGGGAAGCGTGCGCGCTGATGGCGGCACCGGGATGAGGCGGCGCGGCGCGTGGCGGCAGGACGCTTCCGACGACGGACTGGACGCCGGCCATCTCCGGCCCCCGCGCGGGCAGCGGCGGGAGCGTGCTGACGCCGGGAGCCCCCTCGAACGGCAACGCGCCCGTGGCGCCCGGGGACGCCGGCACCTTCTCTCCGCCCTTCCTGCGACTCCTCGTCTCAGCCATGTTCCATCACGCTGCGGCGGAAAGGCCCAGCGCCTCCTCCAGCAACCCACCCACGTCCAGCACCAGCACGGTCGAGGCCTCGCCCAGGTCCGTGGCGCCGGCAATGCCCCGCAGCCCCTTGAGCAGGCGCCCCAGCGGCTTGATGACGATGTCCTGCTGCCCCACCAGCTCGTCGACAACCAGACCCACGCGGTTCAGCGCCACGCCGGCCAGCACCACGTAGCCGCGCGGGTTGTCCTCGCCGCCAAAGCCGAACACGTCGCCCAGGCGCAGCAGCGGAACGGAGCCCTTGCGCGTCTGGAACACCTCGCGCCCCTCCACGGTGCGCAGCAGGTTCGGCTCGTACGCCAGGATCTCCAGGACGCCATTGAGCGGCAGCGCAAAGGTGCGGCCGCGCACGCGGATGACCAGGCTCTGGATGATGGCCAGCGTGATGGGGACGGTGAGCGTGAAGCGGGTGCCGCGACCGGGATTGCTGTCGATCTCGATCATGCCGGAGAGGCGCGAGATGTTGGTACGCACCACGTCCATGCCCACGCCACGCCCGGAGAGGTCGGTGGTCTCCCGACGGGTGGAGAAGCCCGGGAGGAAGATGAGGTTCCACAGCTCGCGACGGGACAGCGAGCCCACGCGCTCCTCCGTCACCAGGCCGCGCTCCAACGCGGTGCGACGGATGTTCACCTCGTCCAGGCCGCCGCCGTCGTCCTCCACGCTGATGAGCACGTGGTGCCCGCGCGGCTGCGCGCTGACGGTGATGGTGCCCAGCTCCGGCTTGCCGGCCTTGAGGCGCGCCTCCTTGGGCTCAATCCCGTGGTCCACCGCGTTGCGCACGAGGTGGATGAGGGGGTCGGAGAGCTGCTCCATGAGGAGCTTGTCCAGCTCGGTGTCCTCACCGCGGGTGATGAACTGGACGTCCTTGCCCACTTCCCGACTGGTCTTGCGCGCCAGCCGGCTCAGCCGCTCGAACGTCTGCGCCAGGGGCACCATGCGCACTTCCATGATGCCGCTCTGCAGCTCGTCGATCTTGCGCTCCAGCACGCGCGCCAGCTTCTGCAGCTCCAACACCGGCGTGTGATTGGCCTGGCCGGCGGCCTTGAGCATCTCGCTGACCCGCGCAATGCCGCTCTTGGCCACCGCCATCTCGCCCACCACGTTCATCAGGCGGTCCAGCTTCTCGATGTCGACGCGGACCGTCTCCGCCAGCGTGGCGGGCGCGGGCACACCGGTGTCGGTCTCACGCTCCACGGGGAGCGGCGGAGGCTCCTTGGGCGCCGGCGTGTTGCGACGCCCAATCGTCGTCACGGTGTACTGGTCACTGAGGGCCCCGATGGCGTCCTTCACCTCCTCGGCGGACATCTCACCGGCGAACAGCATGTCAAACGCAATGCCGCCGGGACCACTCTGGCTGGAGGGAAGCGTGGTGATGAGCTCGCCGCGGGCCTTGAGCAGGTCGGTGAGCTTGGCCAGCGCCAGGTCGAAGCCGTCCAGGGAAAGGGGCGCGTGCACCAGGTAGAGCGGGACGCCCCGCGCCGCGCTGTCGGAGAGACGGTGCTCCTCGTACTCGGTGAGGACGGTGAAGAATTCCTGCGGGAGGTCCAGGTCCGCCAGGGTGCGCCCCTCCGGCTCCGCGCCATCGCCGGTGCGCACCGCTGCCATGCGCTGCGCCACGCGGGTCAGCGCGTCCAGCAGCTTGGGGTCATTCTCCCGACCGCCGGCCACCAGCTTCTGGAAGACCTCCACGGCGTCATCCAGGGCGGAGAGGACGGCGCTGGTGAGCGGCAGCTTCCCGAGCCGCAGCGCGTCCAGCAGGTCCTCCATGGTGTGCGTGAGCTGGCCCAGCGCCTCCACGCCAAAGAGACCCGCCACGCCCTTGAGACTGTGCGCGGCCCGGAAGACGTCGTTGATGAGGGCGGGGCTGACCTTGCCGGTCTTCAGCCCGGAGTCGAGCTGGGAGACGCCGCGCGCCAGCGCCTCCACGGTTTCCGAGGCTTCCGCCCTGAATTCCTTGTCATTCACCGGACCTTCTCCGCGGGCCAGACGCCCTCCACCGCCTTGCGGAGCGCCGCCATCTCCACCGGCTTGACCAGGTAGGCGCTGGCGCCCAGGGCCAACGCCTTCTGCCGGTCCTTCTCCGCGCCCTCGGTGCTGATGACCAGGATGGGCGTGTCCTTGTGCTGCGGCTGCTGGCGGACGAACCGGATGAGCTCCAGCCCGTGCACATCCGGCATGTTGATGTCCGTCAGGATGAGGTCATAGTTCTGGCCGGGCAGCAGCTGCAGCGCCTTCAGCCCGCTGGCCGCCGTGTCGACGTCCGCGCGCTCCCCGCGCTCATCCGCCAGCGCTTCCACCGCGGCCTGCAGCATCTGTCGCGTGGCGCCGGAGTCATCCACCACCAGCACCTTGAGGGCCCGGGTTGCGCTCATGCCACCACCCCGCCCTCGGTCTGCTGCACCGCCCCCAGCAACCTGCGCTCCAGCGCCGCGCGCTCCATGGCGGCACCCGCCTGCGTGAGGAAGATCTCCAGCACCTGCGTGTCGCCCAGCGGCCTCCGGTCCACGGCGTTGTCGCAGTACAGCACCGCCTCCACCTGCCGCGTGCTGAGGATTGGCGCCACGAAGACGTCGGTGGGCGTGGGACCGCCGAGCCGCTCGGACAGGTAGCGGTTCCACTCACTCTCGAAGAAGGCCTGCCGGCTGGCCCGGCGCTCGCGGAGCGGGATGGTGAGCACGCTGTCGGCGTCCAGCGGGATGTGCGTGTCCCGCAGGGTGCGGCCCGGGTCGCGCCCATTGGCGTCCAGGCCGAATCCGCCCAGGCCGATGAATTCCTGGTCGGTGACGAGGAAGAGCGCCGCGCGGCCGAACGTGGAGGAAGCCACCCGCAGGATCATGAGTGGGATTTCGTCACGCAGCTCCGGGTCATTGAGCGGGGCAATCAATGCGCGCACCAGCTCCAGGTTGCGGTGCATCTCGCTGGCGGGGACCTTGCTCTCGGGTCGCCACTCACCGGCGTCACCCAGCTCCTTGAGCAGCTCCGCGGCCAGGTCCACGCTGCCGGCGCGGTCGGCCAGCCCCGCCGCGGCCAGCACGCCGTCCAGGAACGCCAGCATGGCGTCCGGGGTCCTGCCGGCACCCACGGGCGGCTTGCGCACGAACGCGGTGACCCCCATCTCCCGGGCCCGCTGCTCGGCGTCGGTGTTGTCCACGTCGGAGGCAAGCACCACGCGGGTGTCCGGGTCCTTGGCCTTCACGCGCCGGATCAGGTCCAGCCCGCCCAGGATCCCGCGACCGTCCCCACGCGGCATCACCAGGTCCACCACCGCCACGGTGTGCGGGCGCCAGCGCGTCCCCTCGTCCATGGCCTGGAGCGCCTGGGCCACGCCCTCGACCGTGAGCGTGCTGAGGCCGCGGCCGGAGAACCGGCGACGCGCCTCCGCCAACAGGGTGGCGTCGTTGTCGACGAGGACGAGGTCCACGCCGGGCACCGCGGGGAGGCGGCCGGTCTTGGCGCGCGGGGCGGGGGTCTGCTCCACCGGCGCGGTGCGACGCTTCTTGGCCTCGGTCACCAGCCCGTCGGCGGGCACGCCCTCGTCGACGGCCACGCCCTGGTCACCCAGGTAGCAGGGAACCTGCGGGGGCTCCGGGCTGACGGTGAAGTGGAAGCGACCGGCGCGGATGGCCAGCAGCTTGAGCGTCAGGTCCTTGAGGCGCTCCTGCAGGATGGCGCGGACCTCGTCGGGGAGCTCCGGCATGACGGTGAGCAGGTCGGAGAAGCACTGGGGGATGGGCTGCTTGCGCTGGGACTCGGAGAGCTCATCCAGCGTCTCCTGCGGAACCAGGTCCGCGCCCACCAGCACCTCAGCCACGGTCCTGCGGTCGCTGTCGACGCGCGCGGCCAGGATGCGACCTCCACTCAGGCTCAGGAATCCGCCCTCCCCGTCACCCTCGAGGCGGAGCGTGCCGGAGCGGCCGCTGACGGCCAGCACCCGCAGGACCTCATCCAGGTGGACATCCTCCACCATGCCCTCAAGCTTCATGGTCCCTGGCGCTCCTGGCCGCGTTCCTCGACTGAAAGAGGTCGTGAATAGCACCCCGCCGACCGTGGGGTCCATTCCTGACCCACTGGAATTCCCGCCCGGCGCGGGGCTCCAAACCGTCGTCGTGGACACGGCCGGCTTGACAGCGTCGCGCGTCCCATGAAACGGGCCAGCGGCGCCGCGGGCTGGGGCGCAAATGGGGTGGAGTCACCATGGACCTGATGCAGAACTTCCTGGAAGTGCTGGCCAACGTCATCCGGACAAGCCCCCTGGCCGGTCGCGCGGACATCACCACCGTGCAGGCCGCCGTGTCGTCGTCGTGGGCGCAGGCGTTCAAGGATGGGACCCTGGACCTGCGGCCCACCTTCAACGCGCTGATCAGCTGTGCGCGGGTGGAACTCATGGACGCGGCGCGGGCGTGTCTGTTCCTCAAGAGCCGCGAGCGGAGACTGGGCCTGACCTTGCGGCTGCCGTCCGTGGTGGAGTCTCTGGCCCACGACGTGCGCGTCGCGTTGTTGGAGCAGGTGAGCCGGCAGGGCGTACACTCCGGGGTCACCAATCCCGGGGTGTGATGAGGTGGTGAGCATGGCCAAGCAACGTCAGGTGGCATCCGTGGTGCGAGCGCGTCCGGTGTCACGGAGCGAGACGCTTCCCGAGCTGGTCAATGCGATGCTGGAGAGCTACCGCTCCGACCAGCGCGCCCACCGCGTCAACCGCCGCTTCCTGCCCGCCCGCGACGAGATCGTCGAGATCCTGCAACTGCTGCTGCAGCTCCTCTACCCCGGCTACCACGGCCGGCAGGACCTCACCGACGAGAACGTGGCCTACCACGTGGGTGTCACGCTGACGGCGGTGCGGGAGAAGCTGTGCACGCAGATAGCGCTGTGCCTGTGCCACGAGACGGAGGTGTGCGGGGAGTGCCCGGAGCCGCACGGCAGCGACACGCGCGCCCGCGAGCTGGCGGACAGCTTCCTGACGCGCCTGCCGGACATCCGTCGCGCGCTGATTGGCGACGTGCAAGCCGCGTTTGACGGCGACCCCGCGGCCATGAACCTGGACGAGGTGATCCTGGCCTACCCGGGCGTGCTGGCCATCAGCGTCTACCGGCTTGCGCACGTGCTGCATGAGCTGGGCGTGGACCTGATGCCACGCATCATGACGGAGTGGGCGCACGCCAAGACCGGCGCGGACATCCATCCCGGCGCCACCATTGGGAAGAACTTCTTCCTGGATCACGCCACCGGCGCCGTCATTGGCGAGACCACGGTGATTGGCGACAACGTCAAGCTGTACCAGGGCGTGACGCTGGGCGCGCTCAGCCACCCGCGCGACGAGCGGGGCCGGGTGATCCGCGGTCGCAAGCGTCACCCGACGGTGGAGGACGGCGTCACCGTCTACGCCAACGCCACGGTGCTGGGCGGCGAGACGGTCCTGGGCGCGGGGAGTGTGATTGGCGGCTCGGTGTTCATCACGCGCAGCATCCCGCCGGGAAGCCGCGTGGCGCTCAAGCCGCCGGAGCTGAAGGTGCAGCCCGCCAACGGCCACCGCGACGACGACGATCCCGCCACGCCGGGTCGGTGATGCGCATCCTCGCAACGGTTGTGGTTGCGCTCGCGGTCGTGGCCACCGCGCCGGCGCCGCCGTCAACGGTCCGCGCGCGGGTGGTGAGCTGGAACATCCAGGCGCTCTCCAGCGGGATGGATGGTGTGCTGGCGACGTTGCGGACGTTGGAGCCCGACGTGGTGGCGCTCCAGGAGGTGGACCTGCGCACGCTCCGCAGCGGCGTGGTGGACCAACCGGAGGCGCTGGCGAAGGCGCTGGGCATGAAGGCGCGTTTTGCCGCGGCCATGCCGTACGAGGGCGGTGAATACGGCATCGCCCTGCTCTCCCGCGAGGAGCTCACCGACGTGGAAGTGCTCCGACTCCCCCGCCAGCTCCAGGAGGAGCCCCGCATTGCCATGCGCGCCCAGACAGTCATCCGCGGGATGCCGGTCACGGTGATCAACACACACCTGGCGGCGGACTGGCGCGTCAAGGATCCACCCCGTCTCCGACGAGACCAGGCGCACGCGCTGCGCGACTGGGTGCGCTCCCCCGGCCTTCCCACGCTGCTGCTCGGCGACTTCAACTGCGAGCCCGGCTCCGAGCCGTTGGGGGCGCTGGGCGCGGTGGCCACACGTCTGTCCGGAGACCACAAGACACATCCCACCCCGGAGCCAACGCGCGCCATCGACCACGTCTGGCACGTGAAAGGCGCCGGCGAGGTGCGGGTGCTCGGGAGCCGTGCGGCGATGTCGTCAGCGTCGGACCATCTCCCGTTGGTCGTCGATCTGGAGATCCGGAGAGCGGCCTCAAAGTAGACAGCGGTCCGGCGGGGTGGACTACGTTTTCCACGACGCATGGACGCTTGGCGCAACGCATGGCGGAACTTCTGTGCCGGGCTCATGGCGGCCCTGGCGGCCTCCGCGTGCATTGCGGTGGTGGACGGCGTGCGCGTGGCCATCGGCGTCGACGAGCAGCCGGGGAGTCCCTGGGGCGGCCTGGTCACCGCGGCGTTCCTCCTTGCCGGCGGCATGACGCTGGGCCTGTGGATGGCGGTGGCGCTCGCCGGGTACCTGGGCGAGCACCCGCTGGACGAGTTGGGCGAGCGCGTGGGGCGCATCTTCCGCGTGCTGGACCGGGAAAGCGAGACGCGGCGTGTCTCCGGCGCCATCACGACGTTGCTCATGTCCGGCATCTGGTTCGCGGGCACCACGCTGCTGGTGCGGGAGGCTTCGCACCGCATCGTCAAGCCCATGTTGGCGGCGTTGGCCATGCCCCTGTTGGCTGTGATCCTGGCGGTGTTTCTCGTCGGGATTGCGCCCGCGGTGCGGGGTGCGCTGGGTGTCCTGCTGGGTCTGCGGGAACACGTCCTCCGTCGACAACTGGGCCTGGTGTCCCTCCCCTCGCTGCTGGCGGTGGTGGGCTTCAACCTGCTGGGCGCGGTGATTGCGGCGTGGCAGGTGCTCTACAACTTCCTCTACGCCTCCAACCTCACGCCCATCTTCTACGGCGCCGCGCTCCTCCTCCTCACCGCGGTGGCACTGGCGGTGTCGCTGACGCGCGTGGGCCAGCGCGTGGTCGACGGGTTCAGCGCCGCGCCGGTGGTGCCCGCCGTGGGCGCCATGGTGGTGGCGGGCGCGGCGTTTGCCACATGGATGACGTCGTCGGACCTGGCCACGCGGGAAGGCATGTTCGAGGGCAGCGACGCCGCCGCGATGATCTACCTGGCGCTCTCCCCGCCCGAGCCGGAGACGGACGCGGATCCTGAGGCGGAGGGCAGCCAGGAAGCCGTGGTGACGTCGGAGGCGGAGCCCACGTCCACGGAAATCGCCGCCACGCGTGAGGAGGATGCGGAGGAGCCCGAGGAAGCCCCCGCTCCGCAAGCCGCGGAGATTCCCGCCGTCGCCGAGCAGCCCCGTCCCGACGTGCTCATCATCTCCGTCGACACGCTGCGCGCGGACCACCTGGGCGCCTACGGCTACACGCGCAACCGCACCTCTCCCAACCTGGACATGCTGGCCGCGCAGGGGACGCGTTTTGACCGCGCGTATTCCTCCGGGCCGTGTTCCTCGTCGTCATTCACGGGGATGATCACCAGCCAGCTCCCCGTGCGCATCCCCGGCATCACCCGCGACGGCGACGTCTTCACCCTCCCCTCACGCCTCTCCACGCTGGCCTCACGCTTCCGTGCCGCCGGGTACAGGACGCGCGGGCTGATCCCCGTCATCGGCAACTACCTCAAGGGCATCGAGCGCGGCTTCGAGAAGTTCGACGGAACCTTCCACTACGCGGAAGCGCTGGCCGACAACGCACTGGTGGCCATCAAGGAGCCGCGCGGAGAGAAGCCCAGGCTGTGGTGGGTCCACTTCATCGACGCGCATTTCCCGTATGAGCCGCACCCGGGATTCGGCGGCTTCGGTCGCGACGCGCGCGGGCTCTATGACCAGGAGATTGGCTACATTGACCAGCACGTGGGGCGCATCCTGAAGCAGCTGCGGGACAGCGGGGCCATGGAGCGCACCGTCGTGGTGGTGCTGGCGGACCATGGTGAGGCCTTTGGTGAGCACGGCACGCGCCTGCACGGAAACAGCCTCCACGAGGAGGAGATCCGCGTACCGCTCATCATCGCCGGGCGAGGCATCCAGTCGCAGGTGGTGCCTGGGCCGGTTTCTCTCCTGGACGTGGGGCCCACCCTGCTGGAGCTGGTTGGTGGGCGGTGGACGGGCGCGGAGCCGCTGGGAATGTCGCTGGCGGGGGTGGTGACGCGCGGAGAGAGGTCCTCGTCGACACGCAAGGTGCTGTCCGAGGGGTGCAAGCCCGGCAGCATGCTGGCGCTGATTGGCGAGCAGAAGCTGTATTACCGGAAGCGCGGGAGCCGGTACTTCCTGTTTGACCTGCAGCAGGACCCGTTGGAGAAGCACAACCTGTTCGCGCGCTCCGCCGACGCGGACCAGCTTGCGGCGCTGGTGCAGAGGGAGCTGCGGCGACGTTAGGGATTTCCGCGACGACGGTTGCGGACCGACCGCGGCCCCGGTGCTATCATGTGGCCATGTTGGAGCCGCGTGGAATGGCGCTGAGGCGCCAATTGGCCATGGTGGGGCAGGAGAAGCAGGCCATCCGCCTCCAGACGCACACCGTCCGTGACGCCCTCACCGCCATTGACCTCTGTCAGCGCCTCTATCGTGACGGAATGAAGTTGCGTCGCGCCGTCCTCGAGGGCGAGCTCCACGACCCGAGCGCGGTGGAGGCCGAGCTCCAAAGGGAGGATGACAACCGGCGGCTTGAGCACGAACGGTCACTGCTGCGGATGCAGGAGCGGCTCCGTGCCCGGAACGCCGGATGACCCGCTCCAAACGCTCCTCGGAGTTGATCACGCCGGCCATTCCGCCGTTGGTCGAGATGCTGGATGACCTCAAGGTGGCTCATGCATTGATCGGTGGGATGGCGGTCGGTGCGCTGGTGGAGCCGCGCGCGACCAAGGACGCCGACTTCGTGGTGGACATCCAGGCCAGCGGATTGGACGCGCTCCTTCGCGAAGCCAAAGCGCGGGGATTCGCGGTGAACGCGGAGGAGGTCCAGCGGCTGCTCCACAGCCAGATGACGCGATTGTGGGCAGCAGACGCCGACGGGGAGCCGTTGATGATCGTCCTGCTGTTCAACTCCGACCCATTCTACGCCAGCGTGCTCTCACGCCGTCAGATCCGGGGCCTTGAATCCACGACCATCGCCACCGCAACGCCGGAGGACCTCCTCCTGATGAAGGTCCTCGCGGGCCGGCCTCATGACCTGGGGGACGCCGGCCGAATCGTCGCGATCTATGGCCAGCGGCTTGACCTGGAGTACCTCAGGCACTGGGCGAACTATCTGGGATTGACGCAGGAAGTCCGTGCCTTGCTCCCGGACCTCTGACGCGCCGCCACCGCTCCGCTGACGCGGTCAGCCACAACGGAAAGGCATCCAGTTGAGGCTCAGCCCTCGTCAAACACGACGTGGAGACGGTCCAACAGCTCCCGCGGCGCGCCCTCCAGCGCTTCCAACGTGACCTGCGGCGCACATCCCGACGAGAGAGCGACCTTCTCGCTCCCCGCATCCGCCACCACGCGCGCAATCTCCGGAATCAGCGCGGGCAGGTTGCGCGCCATCTCCTGCTTGGGCCCGCCGCCAAACACGAACACGCGCTGCACGGGCACCCGCCCACTGGCGTGGGTCAGCACGCGCTCACTGCGCAGGCCCTTCACCGTCCCTGCCAGCACCGTTCGACTCAGCCAGCCGCACATGCGCCAATCCAGGAGGCCCGCGGCGCCCAGGAGCGGCCTTTCGTCCTCGGGCAGCACCAGGACCAGGGAATCCACCTCCAAAGCGTCCAGCGCGGCCAGGGAAGCATGCGTGGCCGCCTTGATGCGACCCACGCCACGCGAAGCATCCTGCGGCTTGGGTGCCGCGGCCGGTCGGACCTTGGGCTCGCCGGCCTTGTCCGACCGCTTGCTCACGACGGACGGACCTCCTTGGCCACCGGGTCCAGCACGCCGTTGATGAACGCGGAGCTGTTCTCGCTGCCAAAGCGCTTGCCCAACTCCACCGCCTCGTTGAGCACCACGCGCACCGGCACTTCCGCGCGAACCACCAGCTCGTACGCGGCCAGGCGCAGCACGTTGCGGTCCACCTTGGCCATGCGGTTGATGCGCCAGCGCGTGCTGTGTTTCTCGATGAGGGTGTCCAGCTCACCGCTGCGGTGACACACGCCGCGCACCAGCGCGGTGGCCTCGTCGCGCGCGGCCTGCTCATGCTCGAAGTTCTGGAAGAACGCCTCAATCCCGGCGTCCGGAAGTGTTGGCAACGCGCCGTTCGGATCCTCCAGCTGGTAGAGGATCTGGATGGCAATCTCGCGCTCCTGCCGACCCACAGCCATCTCGCGTGCTCCTCAGCGCTTGCCCAGCTGCTGGTAGACCTGCGCCGTCTCCACGGCGGCCAGGACCGCTTCCGCGCCCTTGTTTCCGTGCTTGGCACCGGCGCGGTCAATGGCCTGCTCCAGGGTGTCACAGGTGAGGACGCCAAAGGCCACGGGGATGTCCGCGGTCATGGCCAGCTGCCCGACACCCTTGGCCACCTCGTTGGCCACGTAGTCAAAGTGCGGGGTGCCGCCGCGGATGACCACGCCCAGGCAGACCACCGCGTTGAACTTCCCCGTCGCCACCAGCCTGCGCGCCGCGCCGGGAATCTCAAAGCAACCCGGCACGCGCACCACGGTGATGTCCTGCGCGCGCCCGCCGTGACGCACGAAGGCGTCAATGGCGCCCGACTCCAGGCGCTGCCCCACGAAGCTGTTGAAGCGCGCGCTCACCAGACCCAGCTTGAGGCCCGTGGCCACCAGGTTGCCTTCAATGACCTCGGGTCCGTCTGCAGCTGCCATGGTGCAAAGTGCTCCTTCCCGCCTGAAATGGGGGGACCCCTCATAGCGCAGGACTCACGGAATGGGCACCACCTCCACGATGTCCAGGCCAAAGCCGTGGATGCCCTTGAAGCGCGCGGGGGTGTTGCTCATCAGCCGGATGCGCGTGAGCCCCAGCTGCCGGAGCACCTGCGCGCCAATCCCGTAGTGGCGCATGCCCTGACTGGCGGTCCCTCCGGGAATGCGGTCCGGCGTCACGCCCTCGACACGGTTCCTGCCCACGGCGTGTTGGCGCAACAGCTCGGAGAGGCGTCCGGTGGCGTGCTCCTGCGGCAGGTAGAGGAAGACCCCCGCGGGCTGCTTGGCCAGCGCGGCCAGGGAGCGGTCCAGCTTCTCCCCGCTGTCTCCGACGACACCCGGGAACACATCCGCCATCCCGCCGCCAGAGTGCACCCGCACCAGGGGAACTTCCGCCTTCAGCGGGTCTCCCTTGATGAGCGCCAGGGCCTCACGCTGGTCCACCACGCCCTCGAACGCCACGGCGCGGAAGCGTCCCCAGCGCGTGTCAACCTCGTGGTCCGCCACCTGCCTCACCAGCGACTCATGCATGAGCCGGTACGCCACCAACTCCTCAATGGTGAGGATGTTGAGCCCCTGCTCCCGCGCCAGCCGCTCCAGGTCCGGCATGCGCGCCATCTCACCATCTTCCTTCACCACCTCGATGATCACCGCGGCGGGCTGAAGTCCGGCCAGCGCCATGAGGTCCACGCTGCCCTCGGTGTGGCCGGTCCGCACCAGCACGCCGCCCTCCCGCGCGCGCAGCGGGTGGATGTGTCCGGGACGGACCAGCTCCTCGGGCTTGCAGTCCGGCCGTGCCGCGGTGACGCAGGTGAGCGCGCGGTCCGCGGCGGAGACGCCGGTGCCGCCGTCACGAGCGTCAATGGTGACGGTGAATGCCGTGCCGCGCGGGCTCGTCGGGTCGGAGACCTGGAGGGGCAGGTTCAGCGCATCCGCCTTCTTGGGAGAGAGCGCCAGGCAGAACTCCCCACGTGCGTGGTGCATCATGAACTTGATGGTCTCCGGCGTGCACAGCTCCGCCGCAGCCACCAGGTCACCTTCGTTCTCGCGATCCTCGTCGTCGACCAGGATGAGCATCCTGCCGGCTCGAAGCTCCTGGAGCGCGGTCTGCACACGCTCCGTCACCGCCTGCTTGTCCATCAGCTTGTCACTCACATGAAACCCGCGCGCTTGAGAAGTTCCTCGGTCACGCCGCTGCCCTCCCCCGGTGCCCGCACGGGCAACGCGCCACGACGTTCCAACAGCCACATCACCGTCCGCGCCAGCATGTCTGACTCCAGATTCACCCGCGCGCCCACCGCCTTGCCCCGCAGCGAGGTGTGCTCCTGCGTGTGCGGGATGATGCTGACGTGGAAGGCACCGTCGTGGACGGCGTTGACCGTCAGGCTGATGCCGTCGATGGTGACGCTGCCCTTGGGGACGGTGAGGTCCAGGACCTCCTCGGCAGCCGCCACCGCGTAGTCAACGGCGTCACCGCGCGGCTGGACGCTGCGGATGGTGCCCACCGCGTCCACGTGACCCAGCACGTAGTGTCCACCCAGCCGGGCCCCCACCTGCAGCGCGCGCTCCAGATTCACACGCGTCCCCACGACGTAGGCACCGGCCACGGTGCGCTCCAGGCTCTCCGGGCCCACGTCCACGCTGAAGCGGGAATCCCCCTGGGCCACCACGGTGTAACAGGCGCCGTCCACGGCCACGCTGTCTCCCAGCGCCATCTCGCCGACGGGGAGCCGCGTGCGGATGGTGAGACGGAGCGAGCCCGCGCGTCGCTCGGCGGCCGCCACTTCGCCCACGTCCTCGACAAGGCCGGTGAACATGCGGGAGCGGTGTATGGGCGCGGCCTCACGCTGTCAATTCGGCGGAGAGCCAGAAGGTCGGCGGAAAGAGCAGACGGGATGCATTGTGTTCGCGAGGCGCGTCGCTGGTACCCATCTCGGTTTTTCGTTTCGGCGAGGGGCGCCAGGTGTCCGGTTCGTGGCCCGCGTTTCGCGTTTCTGGGTGTCCGGGTCGTGAGCCCGTGGAGCGGGACAGGGGTATGCGTTGCGAGCGCGAGTCGCGTCGCTGGTACCTGTCTCGAGTTTTCTCGTTTGGCGTGGCTCGTCTGGTACCCGCTTCGTCTTTCTCATCTCTTCGGTACCGCCTGCCTTCCGCCTTCCGCCTTCCGTCTTTCCGTTCCGTTCTTCCGTGTTCCGTCGTGGTGCTCCTTGCTGTTGGGTTGAGAAAGAAAAACGGGAAATCCCACCGCGGGTCCCATTTGATTCGCGGCTGCTACGATTACCGC
>JBFMGU010000128.1:0-30250 GCA_040752415.1 Myxococcota bacterium | reverse complement strand
GGCCTTGGTTTTGGCGGGGCTGACCGCGGGTGAGCTGGCGTGCAGCAGCAGCAAGCCCAAACCCCAGCCCCCGCCCCCCAAACCCGCGTTGGAGGGCCTGGCGGCGCTGTTGCCGGAGGGTGACCCGCCGCTGAGGCGGGATGAGCCGGAATGGGTTCGTGGGGAAGGGATGGCGGGCTTCCTGGGGGAGGTGGCCCCACCCCTGGTGGCGTGCGGGATCCAGGAGGCGGCGCGCGCTCGGTACGGGATGGGATCCGGGGTGGAGCTGGTGGTGGTGCTGCTGGGCTTTGCGGATCCGGATGGGGCCCGGTGCGCGTTTGACCTGGACCGCAAGGAGGAGCCACGCGGCATCCGCGGGGTGGATCCGCCGGCGCTGTCCGACGACCGACCACTCCCGGGAGACACCGCGCGCGTCCGCCTGCTGGTGCTCAAGGGCTCACGGTTGGGGTGGATCTACGCGCCGCGGGAGGTGGAGCCCACCGCACACGCGCACGCGTTGGCGGCGCAGGTGGCCCGCGCGCTCCCCGCCGACGGAGAGGCCGTCCTGGCGCGGCTGTCTCCCGACGTGTTCATGGTGCCGGGCACGGCGCGCGTGGTGGCGGGGGCGCCGGTGCGCGGGCTGAGTGGGCTGGCGGTGGTGAGTCGACATGAGTGCCAGGACGGCGTGCAGGTCACCGCGCTGGTGATGCGCCTTGCCGACGAGAAGGCCGCTTCCACGGCCAGCGAAGCCGTGCAGTCCGCGGCCATGGAGGACTTCCTCACGGTGAGCCCGTTCCGCCTGGGAGACGCCGTGGTGCTCAGCCTCCTCGACGTGGAGACGCACCGGGAGTCGCTGGTGATCCGTCGCGGGCGCATGGTTACCGGCGTGCGCGAGATGGCCAGCCGGCGGGCCTGCGCGCAGCTCATTGAGGCCCTGGCCGCCATCCCGGACCCACGCCCCGACCCGCCCGACGCCGGCACCCCGGACGCCTCCCACGACGGCGGGGACGGCGGGCTCGTCGGGACGGAGGATGGGGGCGCGGAGATGTCCGACGGAAGCGCACCTGCGCCGCACGGGTGAGCACGGCGAGCGCTGGTCAAAGACGGCCTGAGGGCGTTACCAAGTCGGGCCATGAGCCAGGACCACAAGGGCGTTGTGCTGCTGGTGGGCGGGGACGCGCGCCTGGCGGGCGCCCTGCGCACCACGGCGGAGCGGCTCTCGCTGCAGGTGCGGGTGGTGCCGGCGGAGGCGGACGCCACGTTGCACGCGGACGCCGGACCGGTGCGCCTGGTGCTGGCGGATGGCGACGCGGGTGCCGCCGTTCCCGCGCTGATCCGCAAGGCCAAGGCCGACGCCACGCTCAAGAACGTGCCCATGGTGGCGTTCCTGGCGCGCGTGGAGGAGGGCGCGTTCCGCGCGGTTCGTGAGGCGGGTGCGGAGCGCATCCTGGTGCGGGACCAGCTGGAGATGGACCTGAATTTCATCCTGCGCGCCGTGGTGTGACGCGTGAGGGAGTGGCCGTGAGTGAGAACCGGAAGATCCGCGTGGACTGGATGAGCCTGGAGGCGGCGTTCGAGAACCATTCTCCCGACGCGCGCAGCTACCTGGACCGCACCACCGGCGAGGTGGTGACCCTCATTGGCGAGGATCCCTCCGACCCGGCCGGCCAGCGCGTGGCCGCCGCCCCGGACAACTTCCTGCGCATCGAGCCCATCCCCAGCCGGGAGCAGTACCGCATGATGGAGAAGTTCATCTCCACGGTGCAGCACGCCGAGCTGCGCGAGCGGCTGCAGGACAGCATCGTGGGAAAGGGCGCGTTCCGTCGGTTCAAGGACGTGGTCACGCAATACGCCGACGAGCGTAAGCGCTGGTTCACCTTCCGCGACGTGCTGGCGCATCAGTTCATCATGGACTGGTGTCGGCTCCACAAGGTGGAGGCGGAGGAGGCGCCGCCCTGGAACCTGGAGCTCCCGCCCGAGCCGGAACCGCCCACGCCCGGCGTGGAGGTGGCCCCCGCCGAGAAAGAAGAAGCCCGCCCGGAGACGGGTGACCTCAAGCGCTACCTGCAGGCCTGGGCCCGCGCGCACGGCGAGGAATACGGCTACCTCTTCGGCCCCGCCGCATTCGACCGCCTGGCCGACGACATGAGTGGCGAGTTCACGTTCTTCCGTCGTCGCTGACGCGCGGACGGGTGCGGTAGAGCAGCCACGTCCCCATCAGCAGCGACACCACGATCCCCACCACCAGCCGCGGATCACCGAGCAGCGTGCGCACGGCGTCTTCGTCGAGCGTGGCGCTGGCCCCGGTTGCCGTCAGCACCACCGCCACCAGCCCGTTGTGCAACGTGTGCAGGATCATGCCGGGCACGACGCTGCCACTGCGCAGCCGCAGCAGGCCAAGGATGATCCCGAGGACGAACGTGGGCGGAAACCGGATGGCGCTCTGGTGGGCCAGAGCAAAGATCACCGCTTGGAGCACCACCGCCCGACGCGCGCGCGTCACCTTGAGCAGCACACCCTGCAACGCGCCGCGGAACGCCAGCTCCTCGAAGATCCCGGGCATGACGCCGAGGACGAGCACCGCGGTCACGGTGTCCAGCCGCGTCTCGAACAGCTCACGGAACGCCTCCTCCAGGCCCTTCAGCGCCTCCTCCAGGCCACTCACCTTCACCAGCCACGCCTCCGCCATGGCGAGAGGAACGCCGAGCGAAAGACCAAACAGCGCGGCGCTGGCCACCGCCCGCCACGGCGGGAGGAGGCGCAGGCCCAGGAGCGATTTGACGTCGAGGCGCAGGGCAAGGAGCAGGCCCGCGCCCAGTCCCGCCAGGCACAGCTGCGTGCCCACCAGGCCCCAGATGAGATCCTTCCGCTGCATCCACGGCGCCACGTACACCGTGCTGGCCAGCAGCGTGGCGGCAAGGATGGCGGCGGACAGCGTGGTGGGTCGCGTGCCGCCGGAGAGATCCCGGATCACCGCCGCGGTGGAGACCTGCGAGCTCACCATGGGCTCACTCATCAGCACGCGCGCTGCAAAGCTGACGAGGAGCCACAACGTCACCAGGCTGGACACGATGACGGTGAGCGCCTGGGGGAGCGTGGCGTCGCCCATCAGCAGGTCGCGCATCAGGAGCGCGGGGCCCGCCACCGGCAACGCGTTGAACATCGGTTGCGCCTGCACGCCGGGGATGGCCACCACCGCGGCGAGACCAAGGCCAATGAACAACGCCGGCGCGGTGGCGGTCTGCGCCTCCCGCGACGTGCGCCCCAATGCAGCGAGCCCGAGGAGGAGCGCGGCGCCGTACAGTGTCGTCGGGACCAGCGCGAGCAGGCAGCCGGCGATGAGTCGTGGAGAGAGCGCCAGCGAGAACTGCATGGACGTGGCCATGCTGCTGGCCAGGGTGAAGCCCAGCGAGAGCATGTTGGCCAGTCCCGCCGCCAGCGCCACACCCGCCACCGTCACCAGCTTGGCCGCGGCCACCTCCCCGGCGCGCACCGGTGCGGTCATGAGCGTGAGCAACGTGCCGCGCTCGCGCTCACCGGCGGTGGTGTCGACGGCGGCGGCGGTGGCGCCCACCAGCGAGAGCACGATGAGCAGGAACGGAAGCATGCGCGCGGCGGCATAGGTCTTCATCCGTTCCGGCGCGCTGGTGTTGCGCTTCTCCACGGGGAGCGGTTGCAGGTAGGCCTCGTCGACACCCAGGCGCGCGAGGCGGCCCTGCAGCCGTTGCTCACGCACCTTGTCCAGCGCCTGCTCCACGCGGTCGGCGGCGGCGCGACTCTCGTCGTTGGCGGCGTCCATGAACATGCGCACGCCGTCGCCGGATGTGCCGGGCGGTGGCGGCATGGGCTCCAGGCCCGCGCGCACCTCGCCCTCGCGCACGTCCTTCTCGGGACTCTCGGACTCGCGCACCGTGACGTTGTCGGCATCCTTGAGGCCGTCCAGCACGTCGGGGGGGAGGTTGGTGGAGACGGCCACGGTGACGGGACGCGCGCGCAGGCTGGCCACGGCGGCGGCGGTCATCTGCCCCATGGACGCAATGAGCAGCGGGTAGACGACGGCCGGGACCACCAGGGTCAGCAGGAGCGTGCGACGGTCACGGAGGACCTCACGACCCTCCTTGGCCAGCAGCGCAGCCACCACCCGCCACCGAAGACCCAGCACGCCGTCAAGCTCCTTGGGAGGGTGAAGCCTTTGAGCGCCGCCCTCCCCCTCCGTTAGTAATCAGGCATGACGCCTACCACGCTCTCAAGCCATCGCATCCTGTTTCCCGTTGCCGACGAATACGAGGACCTGGAGGTCTGGTACCCCAAGCTGCGCCTGGAATCGCTGGGGGCGCGGGTGGTGCTGGCCACTCCCGATGGAAAACGGTGCCACGGCAAGCACGGCTACCCGCTGGAAGCCGACGCGGCACTCACCGACATGCGCAGCAAGGACTTCACGGGGATCATGGTCCCGGGCGGCTGGGCTCCGGACAAGCTGCGCCGGATGCAGAACCTGCTGCTGATCATCCGCGAGCTCGACGACCGCGGCGCCATGCTGGCCACCATCTGCCACGGGCCATGGGTGTTCATCAGCGCCAAGGTGCTGCGCGGCCGGCGCATGACCTCCACCCCAGGCATCCGTGACGACGTGGAAAACGCCGGCGCCATCTGGCGCGACGAGCCCGTGGTCGTCGACGGAAACCTGATCACTTCCCGGCGCCCGCCTGATCTGCCGGCGTTTGGCGAGGCGATGGCGGAGTACCTGACGCGGCAGGCCGTGGCGAAGTGACCGCGGGCGGCTCCTCGTCGACGAGGCGGGAGCGTTCCGTCAGCATCAGCATCACCGCTGTCACGAAGGACGCCGCCATCAACGGTGGCACGATCGCCATCCCCACCCACGCCGAGGACGCAAAGGCCAGCGCGGCCGGCTTGGCGGGCTCGGTGCTGAGCGTGGCGTCGAGGACGATGGCGGGCCCCCACACACCCGGTCCCAGCGCCGCCTGCGCGCCCACGCCCACGACGGCGCCGAGCAGGGCCGCAGGGAGCACCAGGAACGGGTGCGCCACGACGAGCATCCCCAGCGCCACGCCACCCAACGCGGCAATCACCGCCGCCGCGCGGTGACCCATGGAAGGATCCGTGGCGGCGCGCACACGCGTCTCGTCGCGACAACACCCCTGACGCCAGACCGGCACGCGCCCAAGGTCCAAGGCGTCGATCACCGCCACGACGAGAGACGCGCCGATCGGGATGAGCAACACCCCCTGCGCCACGACCGGAATCACGAACGCCGCGAACAAGGGCAACAGCGTGATCTGCGGTGGCGCCGCCAGCCCCAGCCCCGCGCCCACGACGATCCCGAGCGGAATTCCCGTCCACGGCGTCACCAGCCACAGCAACGCGGCCCCGGCGGGGAACGCCGCCGCTTCCAACAGCGCCAGCACGGGTGACTCGCGGTTGCGCTCGATGATGATGTCCGTCCAGGTCTCCGCCACGTCGACGTCGGGCGCGGCCGCCACCCGCTGACGGAGCAGGGCCATGCCTTCCGCGTCGGTGCCGAGCCGTTCCGCGAGCCTGGAATCCGAGAGCGAGGCGCCCGGTCCGCCAACGAGCTGGCGGGCCACCGAGTCCAGCGAGTTCACCAGCGCATCCAGGGAGCGCGCCTGCACGCCAGCGCGACGCAACGCGGACGCAGTCCTCCGCTCGACGAGCGAGGTGCGCAACGTCCACACGCCGTGGGCGAGGTCCAGCTTGGGGATGACGGCCAGCTCCGCACCCAGCGCGTCGGCCACTTCGGCGATGCACGAGTCCGCGTTGCATCCCGTGAGCTGCTGTCGCACCTCGACATTGAGTAGTGCCGCAAGCTCGGAGCGGCCGACCACGGGGAACGGAGCGTGTCGCGCCACCGCGTCGGTGAGAGCGCGTTCCACGCCGGGCGCGGCCACCCGCACGTCCTCCGGAGGATCCGCGCGCAACTGCAGCGGAAGGACCACCGCACGACGCTGCGGCTCCGTGGACGTCGCCGGGGATTGCGCCATGGTCACCATGAGCAGCGTCGTGAGCGTGATCATTTCAGACCTCCCTCGTCCTCACTCACGTCCTCCACGGGCGCGGGACCCGGTCGGAGCAACAGGCCCAGCCCCAATGGCGCTCCGACGACAAGAGGCCAGCACGTCACCACCGCGAAGGTCCCGAGGCCGCAGATGGGCAGGCACGGGCACGTGGGGACGCCGGGGATGAGTCGCAGCGTGAAGGGCGGTTCCAGGGTGCCGGGCTTGAGACCTTGTGCGTTCTCGAAGAGTTGGAGGCCGGTGATGGCCGTCTCGCTGGGCACCAGGATTCCGACGAGGAAGATGGGAATCAGCGCCACCGCCCCCACGCTGGAGAGCACCACGGCCAACGCGGACGCCCGCTGCACCGAGTCATCACGCGCCGCCTCGACGATGCGTGAGTCATCCCGGCAGCAACCATCCGACCGCACGCGCACCGCGCCAATGTCCAAGAGGTCCCAGATGACGACGACAAAGCCGGCCACTCCCAGCCCCAACGCCACCGCGCCCAACAGCGCGCCGTGACCCGCAAGCCACAGGTTGACCGGCTCCTCCAGCTCGGAGTTCGCCACGTCGTTGAACGCGGCCAGCGGACCGAACATGACCAGGATGACGCCGGCGGCCGCCGCCAACAATGCCGCACTGGAAAGGAGTCCCGCCTCGAGAACCGCGAGTCGGGGGCTCTCCGAGTTGCGCTCGATGATGAACTGCGTGAGCGCGTCGGACGTGCTCAGCTGAGGAACCGCGTTGCGGTACGTCACGAACTCCCGGAAATCCTTCTTGTCGACGAAACCCAGCCGTTCCTGCGCGCCTTCCCCCTCGAGAACCAACTGCTCCGACTTGCCCGCGATGACGTTGGCAACCTCCTCCGCCTGCGCGTTGAGCGATTGCACGGACCTGCCCTTCACGCTGACGCGGCGGACCACGGTGCCGTTGGACTGGTCGATGAGGCTGACGCTCCAGACCAGCGTGCTCCCGACGCGGTTCACCTCCCCGGTCACCAGCAACCGTGCGCCCAACGCCCCCGCGAGCTCGGCGAGACAGGTCTCCTCACAGCCCATCTGGATGCGGTTGGCCTCGTTCTGCACCAGCGCGGCCACCTCGTCGGCGCTGATGACCGTGAACACCTCCTGCTGGGTCAACTTCAGCGTCAGAGCGTTGGTGAGCAGCGTGCTGGAAGCCGTGGGGTCCAGGTCAGCGACGACGACGGAAACCGGGAACACGGCCACTGCCTGTTGTGGCGACGCATCCGCGCGCGACGTCGTGGGGAACGTCAGCGTGAGGGCCACAACCGCGGCGAGACGGAGCAACATGGGCGCTTTGTCGGTCGTGCGGAGAAAGGAGGTCAAGCGTCTGAACGTCGCGCTCTTCTGCGACGCAACACGCCCTGCTAGCGTGTCGCGCCATGCCTCCCGTGACCCTGCGGCCCCAGCCCGGACGGCTTTCCAATCCCGGCTTCACCCCCACGGTGACGCGGCCTACCCCCGTCACCACGCCCTCGACACCACTCCGCGCCCCCGACGGCATGGAGATCAACGCCCCCGGCACCACGCGCACCACGGGCATCACGCGTGCGGAGATCATTGCGCGGGCCAAGAAGGCGGACGTGCCGCAGCGCGTGCAGATTGGACCGACGTGCGGACTCTACGCGCTGGGCATGGTGATGGACTCCTGGCACATCAAGAATCCCAAGAACGCCGCGCCGCTCATCTCCGACGCGGACCTGCACGGACAGGGCAAGAACTTCAACTTCGCCCCCACCACCGACGAGCGCGTGCTGGACTACGCGAAGAAGGCGGGTTTCACGTCGCAGGGTGAGATGTTCACCGCCAAGCAGCTGGCGCAGACGGCAGCGCACTTCGGGTACGCCGCTTCGGTGCATGAGCGCGCCACGCTGGAGGACCTCTACAAAGTGCTGGACAAGGGACATCCCGCCATCGTGGCGTTCGACGTCGACTGGAACGGGAACCCCGGCGACTACGGCGGTCAGCGCGCGCACTACGCCGTCATCGAGGGCTACTTCGAGCAGAACGGCGAGCGGTATCTCATTGCCAAGCACGGCTGGGGCGTGGAGAAGGACCACGTGTGGCGCGCGGCGGACTTTGACCGCTCGTGGAAAGCGCTCAAGACCACCGACTACTACGGCACCCCCGGCGACGGTGTGATTCCGCGCGAGCCCGGGCTCACGGAACCCGCGCTGCTCAACCTCCCCGACGCGGGGAATGGTCGCGCGCAGATCTTCGAGAGCCTGGGGACGAAGATCGTCGAGGTGGTGCCCAAGCGGCACAAGCTGGCGGGAGGGACGCGCGTTGACGCTCCAGCTTAAGGTCAGCGGCCTCCCCGCGTTCCAGGCCCCCGAGGTCATCATCCCGCGCCTCGCGCAGAAGGGCGCGCGGGTCAGCCAGGTCATCCGCCACGACGGAGCGCTGGTGTTCCGCGCGGAGGGGAGCGTGGCGCCGGGCGTCTACGTCGAGGAAGGCGGGAAGGACGCGCGGCCGCTGGTGTTGGACTCACGGCAGTCCTTCCACGTCAACCCCGTGGCGGCGGGCGGTCTCGTCGCGGTGCACCGGGGACAGCCGGGGCGGATTCCGGCACTCGTCGAGGAGGTGCTGTTCATCGACGGAGAAACGGTGGTGATGCGCGTTCCCGGTCAGACCGTGGGCGTCAGTGGCGACGGCACCACCGCGCTGGTGGCCGACGTCCCGGGGAAGACGTTGCACCGCGTGGACCTCCCGACGAGGACCCGCACGCGCGCGGCCGGATTTGCAGCTGGGATGAACCCGCACCTCGCGCCCGTGCTCGCGCTCGACGTGAACGGCAAGCGCGCGCTGTTCATGGACGCACGAGAGGAACGATGTGATGGCTCCCTGGAGCTGTTGGACCTCGAGAGCGGGACGGTGAAGCGCTTGCTGGGTCCCTCGCCCGCGCCTTCCCGCGTGTGCGGGGCGTTCTCTCCGTCGGGAAACATGATTGCGCTGGAGATGCGCGTTGGTGACACGCCGCAGTTCCGCATGCTGCGAATCCAGGGAGATGAGCCCGGAGCCGTGGCGTTGAAGCTGGAGATTGCCGAGCCGCTCAGCGTGCCCGCGTTCCTCGACGAGAACCACGTGGTGCTGCCGCTCACCCTCACCACGCATCCCAACGCCACCTATGGGCCGGTTGAGCTGGTCATGGTGTCGCTGGTGAACGGAACCACCGTGCCCATCACACGCGGTGGCGAGGTGCGGGGTCGCGCACGCGTGGAAGGCGACGCGGTACTCCTGGAGGGCGGCGACGTGGTGTTGCGCATCCCGTGGCGGGCGGGTTGAGCCATGTGTGACACCGTTGTCGTCGTGCAGCCGGATGGCGTGCTGTTCGCCAAGAACTCCGACCGCGACCCCAACGAGGCCCAGCTCCTCGAGTGGCACCCTGCGCGCGAGCACGCCGCGGGCAGCACCGTTCGGTGCACCCACGTGGAGATTCCGCAGGTGGCCCGCACACACGCCACGCTGCTGAGTCGACCGTTCTGGATGTGGGGCGCGGAGATTGGCGCCAACGAGCACGGCGTCATCATCGGCAACGAGGCGGTCTTCACGCGCGAGCCCTACGCCCGCACCGGGCTCACCGGAATGGACCTGCTCCGCCTGGCATTGGAGCGCGCCGCCGACCGGCACCAGGCCCTCGACGTCATCACCACGCTGCTCAAGACCCACGGACAAGGCGGCGGCTGCGGCCACGAGGATCGCGCGTTCACGTATCACAACAGCTTCATCGTCGCGGACCGACGTGGCGCCACGGTGCTGGAGACCGCCGGCGCGCATTGGGCCACCGAGGAGGTGCGCGGCGCGCGCGGCATCTCCAACGGGCTCACCATTCCGGGGTTCGCGGAGAAGCACTCGGACTGGTTGAAGACCACGGTCTCCGCCTGCGCTGTCCGACGAGCACGCACCCAGTCCCTGGCGCAGGGCGCAACCGGCGTGGGGCAGATGATGTCCCTGCTGCGCGACCACGGCGCTCACGGTCCGTGGCCGGACTACGCGTTCCTCAACGGCGCCATGTCCGCACCATGCATGCACGGCGGTGGCATCGCGGCGAGCTCGCAGACGACGTCCAGCTGGGTGGCGCGGCTGCGTCCCGACGGGGATTCACACTGGGTCACCGGCACGGCGGCACCGTGCACGTCGCTGTTCAAGCCGGTGCGCGTGGCGGAGCCCATGAACGCGGGCACTCCCACCGACGTGGCGGATGACTCGCTGTGGTGGCGACACGAGGCGCTGCACCGTGCGGTGATGTGCAATCCCGCCGAGCTGCTGCCGCTGTTCTCGTCGGAGCGGGACGCTCTGGAGCAGCTCTGGGTGGCGAACCCGCCCTCACCCGCGCAGGCGTTCGCGGAGGGAAACGCACGGCTCACCGAGTGGACGCGGGCCGTGCTGTCACGACGGGTGGAGGACGTGCGCCCGGTGTGGGTCCGTCGCTACTGGTCGGAGCGCGACCGTCGGGCGCAGCGTCCCCTCACCGTGGCGGCGTAGCGTTCAGAGCGCGGGGAGCGAGAAGTTGGAGCGCATGAGTCCCAGCGCGGTGGAAGCGCCGTCGACGTCGGGCAGCTCATCCTCACGTGCGCCGCCGGGCATCAGTGCGTCCACCCAGGCGCGGATGGTGGCGGCGTCCGCGGCCTGCATCCGACGCTCCACCGCGTACCAGTACGTGCCGCCCTCGGCGAGGTCCACGCGCGTGGCGCCGCCCTCGGAGATCTTCTTGAAGTAGCGCGCGCCGGAGTACGCCATGCTCTCGTCCATGGCGGTGGTGATCTCGGTGCGGGCGGCGGTGAGCGCGGCGTTGTCGCCGTCAACGATGGCGCAGCGGCCCTTGATGAGCGCGCTGAACACCTTGTCGTTGTTGGTGAGCGAGTAGTTGTCGTCGCGGCCCTTCACCGAGCCGGAGATGCCAGCGCTGGTGGCCCCGTCCTCACTGCGACCGTAGATGCCAAACACCTTGTCCCAGTTGGCCTGCGCGTCGCCGCTCGTCGTCATCACGCGGGAGTAGGTGGCCAGGTACAGGTAGCGAATCAGGCTCTTCTCGATGATCTGCCCCAGCTCCGCGATGTCGGTGGTGTCGTTGGTGTCCAGGCCGCGGTTGATGGCGTTGTTGATGAGCGTGTGGATCTCCGTGCCCACGTTGGCGTTCTCCCAGCTGGGCACGCCGGTGAGTCCCTGCACCGCCGACGCAAAGTGCGTGTCGTAGTCGGTCTTCAGCGCGGTGAAGTCGCTCTTGGCAAACGTGGCCGTCTTGCGCAGCGCGCTGATGCGCCCGTACGCGGCCACCTGCGCCTGCTCCGTGGTGAAATTGGCCGCGCTGAACGGCGCGTAGCTGCTGGCATTGGCATCACAGGAGGCGCCGCCCGAGCTGGACGTGGTGCCATCTCCGTCTCCCGTGGTCCCGCATCCCATCCCCACCGCCGCAGAGAACAACAAAGAACCTGCCCAGAACGTGACTCGCATCGTCGCCTTCCTCATGTTGAAATTGAATTTCATTTTCAGGCCCTGATATCGGGCCGTATCAACGGCTGTCAAGCTCGGGTACTGACGTCGTGGATTGGCAGGGTTTCCCCGAGCTTCAGTCCGACCTGCGCAAAGTCTGCGTGATATTGAAATTCAAAATCATCGCTGACGCTCGCCCTGGTACCGGTAGATGGTGATGGCCGCGCCGGCGGGGTCGACGTACGGACTGCGACGAAAGGTCTCCACCGGCGTGAAGTCGAAATCCTTGCGGCGCTTGTCCTTCAGGCGGCTGTCAAAGAAGACCCAGGTGCGCGCAGGCACGGGATGCTGACGCAGGTCGTCCACGGCGGCAGGAAGCGTTTCCACCAGGCGCGCGTCGACGAGGGGGGCGCGGGCGCGGACGGTGCGCATGGTGGTCCACCCGTAGAAGCGCAGCCCCTCCGACGGACGCAACGTGGCCATGAACAGCGCGGACTGCTCCGCGGGATTCAGCACGGTGGCCTGCTCCACCGCGACGGAAATCGTCGGAAGGCCGAGCAAACCCGCCACGATCACTGCTCCCGCGCGGATCCTCGTCAAGCCGATTCCCAGCAGCGGCACCAGGGGGACGAGGAGCTGCGTGACGTGACGAGGGTTGTCGGGATTCGCCCCCACGACGAGATAGGCCAACGCACCGGCACACGCGCCCCACAGGGGCAGGCCGCCCGCATGACGCCGTGCGGTCGGGAGCAGCACCCACGCCAGCAGGAGTCCCGCACCGGCAATCGCGCGTGACGTCGTCATCGCGTCGCCGGACCACGGTCCGCCCAACCCGTGGGCCCACACCCCCCAAAGCACCGCCAGCAACCGCGGGAGGTCTAGGTCCTCCGACGCCACGGAACCGCCCCACGACGTGAAGTGTCCCGTGAGCATACGTTCCGCGCTGGCCAGCAGGTCGCCCCAACCGACGACCAACGTCATGGGCACCGCCCAGCCCAGCACGCCCAAGACGCCGCCCAGCAGCAGCGCGTGCCCTTCCACGCGTCTCACGACGAGCGGCGCGGCCAACCCCACCGCCGCGGGCAACCACGCCAGTCGCACGCCCAGCATCAGCCCTAGCACCACACCAGCGGCTCCCGCGCTGCGTGCACGACGGGCCACGTACGCATCCACACAGAGCGCGCCCGCCACTCCCAGCAGGACCACACCCAGGCCCTCGGAGAGCGGACGCGCGGCCGCCAGGTGCAGACCCGACATCACCGACGTGAGCAGCGCGGCCACCACCGCCGCCCGCTCATCCGCGAGGCGCCACGCGGTCCACGCGCACGCGGGCACCAGGAGCGCCGAGCCCAACGCGCCGGGAAGGATGAGCGCGTCGACGTCGGAGAATCCCAGTGCGCTGAAGACGCGCGCGACCAGGATGTAGACGGGATAGCCGGGAAAATGTGGCGTCCGCGCGGTGAGATCGTAGCTGTGCAGCGCCTGTGCGAAGCCAACGGAGTCGAATCCCTCGAGACCTCGCGCGCGGAGAGCCACTCGCGCCGCCGTCGCCACCAGCGTCAACAGGCCCACGGCCACCGCGGCACGACGACGAGACTCCATCAGGGCGCGATGTATCCCCCACCGGACGAGCTGCTGGTCCCGCCCGTGGACGGCGTCCCTCCGGTTCCCGTGGAAACCTGCTGCTCGCGCAGATCATCGAGCGAGAAGTGACTGGTGATCACGGTGGCCACGTCGTCGAGGAACGTCCCTGCCTCCGCGCCAACCATGTCCTCGCCAATCACGATTCCTGGCGACACAGCGTCCGCGTCCGCGCCGAGGAGGGCTGGACGGCGAATCACCACGCGCACGCTGTAATGGGAGGTGGCGGCTCCCACGCTGCTGCCAAGCGAGAGGTTGCGCGCGTAGAACACCCCGTTGGCGACGGAAACCACCGGCACCAGGTTGGTGCTGAGCCGGCGACCGTCATCCTCGTTGGTGATCTCCAGTCCCACGCGCAGGTACGGCACCATGTCCCCCACGTTGCGGCCACCGACGAGCGCCGCGCTGTAGCGAATGTTGGCGTGGATCCAGATGTCCGCGCTGCCCGACGCCAGGAAGTCCCCCAGAGGCAAGCCCGGGGGCGCCTCCACGTCCTGCGGCGGGAGGATCTCCAGCTTCAGCGACGCCAGGCCGTTGGCAATGGGCCGCTCCACCAACGTCACCGCACGCTCGACGGCGACACTCGCTGGCGTCGGCGTCCCGGTGCCCGCGTCGCTGCGCGTGATGCTCGCGTCGACGCCACTGCACTCCGCGGAATACTCGCACTCGTCGCAACCGGCGGAAGCGAGCGTCACCAGGATCATCAGGAGGCTCGCGAGTCTCATGGCACCACCTCCGTCATGTCCTGGGGATCCAACAGCTCGGCGGCACCCAGGTGCGTGCCCTCCAGCGCGTTGTTGAGCCGGCTCACCACGTCGACAGCGACGGCGGCATTGAAGCTCGCCGGGTCACGCACGGCGAAGGCCTGGTCCACCGCGGTGCGGTCCGCGGCCGGGAGCGTGTGGGCAATGCTCGTCGAGAAGGCACGGCCCTCAGCGCGCGCGCTGTTATAGGTGACGACGTCAGCCACCGCCTTCAGCATCTTCATCAGGTAGCGCGTGGTGGCGTAGTAGTAGACCTTCACCAGCCGCGTCTCGACGGTGCGCGCAAACCCGCCCAGCCCGTTCCCGTCGTCGAGGAGGATGGCGTTCATGCCGTCGACAAAGGCGTCATCCAGCGCGGCCACCATCGCACAATCCTGCAGCGTCAGCTCCGCGGGAGGGCCAGTGAGACAGTTGGTCTCCCGGCTCACCGCGGTGGAGCGGACCGCCTGGAAGTATCCCCACGCCAGGTCCCACTCGTGGGCGGCGCCCGCCGTCAGGGAGAGATCCCCGTCGTCAACACGCTGCAACGCAGCATCCATGTGCGCCAGCACCGCCATCACGAATCCGCGCTGCATGCCCTTGTCCGCCCATTGCTGGCACTCGGCACCCTGGATTCCGTCGCGGTTGCAGTCGCCGCGCACGGTCTGCTGCTCCAGCGCCAGACGCGGATTGTCCTCGAGGTCGGCCAGCACTTCCGTGGTCAGACCGTGCGAGGCCGCGTAGAGCGTGGCGTCTTCGAGCCCCAGCATCCAGGGCTGCAGCGTGGTGGTGAAGACGGTGCGCGCCCCGGCGACGTCGGTGGAGAGCAGGCCCTTGGCGCTGGTGAACGCGGTGGTCCGCGCCGTGGCCTCGTCGACATTCCCCGCCGGCAGCGCCGTCACGCCCGCGAAGCTCACCGTGTCCTCGTCGATGGCGGTCAGGGGTGATGCACTGCGCCAGAGCGGACTCGGCGGCGTGGCGTCGTCGTGCAGGACCATGGTCTCGCGCGGCTGGACGGTGACGGTGATGCGGTACTGGTCCTCGAACGGATTGGTGGTGCCTTGCTGGGGAGGCAGCAGGATGTTGCTGGCGTAGCTCCACCCGTGCGCACGCGTGACCTGCGGCGGCAGCTCCACGGTGAGGGTCTTGTCGACGTCGGTGGTGGTGAGATTCTCGATGGTGACGCGCACGCGCTGGTAGGGAACGGTCTCGCCCGCCTTCAGCATGCCCATCACACCGTCCACACGCGTGCGCAGCTCCACGCGAATCATGAGGTCCGCCGCTCCGTCGGAAACCGCGCCGTTGACGACGGAGGGACGCCCGCCGGAGACCTCCTGGAAAATCAGCTCCGTTTCCACCGCGCCGCCCAGCAGGTCCACGTTCTCCGCGAGCTCCTGCGCGGAGGGAATGGGGGTGGAACGCGTGCTCTTCTCGACAGCCGCGGCGACAGCGGGATGGCCCCAGGCCAGCACCGTCGACAACAGCGTGAATGTCATCCGTTGCATGCGCATTCAGATTTCTCCACGGACTCCCACAATGAACTGCCGCGGCGGTCCCGGCTGCACGCCGGCCGGCACCCGCGAGGCGATGTACTTCTGGTCCAACAGGTTCTTCCCGCTCACGTACCCGGTGAGCCCCAGCGGCGCGAACGTGTAGGCCACGCGCCCGTCGACGATGAGCTGACGTCCAATGGGCCCCGTGGTCCCGTCGGCGGAGATGACCTTGGTGTTCTCCGGGTCAGTGTACTGCGGGCTCAGGTACGTGCCGGTGAGCTGCATGTTGAAGCCCAGCGGGTGCACGAAGCGGATGTTGGAGCTGACCACGTGCTGGGGCGCGTACGGCACGCGGTTTCCGTCGTACGGGCCGGCGGTGAAGCGCGCCTCCACCAGCGTGTAGCTGATGCTGTAGGGCAGCTCGAACTTCCAGCCCGTCAGGCGCGCCAGGTCCCACGTCACCGTGGCCTCGAGTCCCGTGTGGCGACTGCGTCCCGAGTTCTCCAGCCGTCTCGTCGTGGCGCCGCCAGATTCCGTGGGCGCGATGATCTGGTTCTCGAAGTCAATGAGGAAGACGCCACCCTCCGCGCGCAGCCAATCTCCCAGCGCCAGGCGCGTTCCCGCCTCCAGGTTCCAGCTCAGCTCCGCTTCCAGCTTGAGGTCCTCCCCCGACGGGGAAATGGCATCCGCGCTGCGCGGCGGCGCAAACCCGCGGTGCACGCCCGCGTAGAACATCAGCCCCTCGAGCAGCGAGTACGCCACACCCAGCCCGGGGATGATGCCGTAGACGTAGCTGTTGTTCGCCACGTCGACGTCCTGACCGGTGAACGTGCCACCCGCGGGCACCCGCTGTCGCAGGATGTGACGACGCGCCCAGAAGTTCTCCACCCGCAAACCGGGCGTGATGCGCAGCGTGTCAAAGAGCGTGAGGCGGTATTGCGCGAACAGGGCCACCGCCACGCCGGTGCGGTCCTCGTCGTCCATCACCTCGCCGGAGCGGAAGCCCAGCGGTGATTCCTGGCGCACCTCCCGCGCGCGCTCGTAGTGCAGGCGGATGCCGCTGATGATCTCGCTCTCCACGTAGCGCAGCGGGATGCGCAGGATAAGCCGCGGCTCCACGCCCGCCACCCAGTACTCGCGGTTGCGGTGCACCAGGTTGTCCTTGAAGTACAGCGTGCCCCCGTCGTCGTCGGGCTCGCGCCCCGGCGCGGTGACAATGCGCTCATACGCGGTGCCACGGTCCACGCGGTCGTAGTCCTGCCGCGACCAGCGTCGGTCGATGTTGTTCCCGTACAGGAGCCCCTGGATGCGCACGTAGCGGTTGAGCGCGTGGTCGTGGTTGATGGCGCCGCTGTAGCGACGGATCAGGTAGCGGTCGTGGATGGCGGGGCTGGCATACGGGTTGGCCTCGTACAGCGGCGTGGTGAGGCCCAGGTAGGTGGCGGCGGAATCCTCGTCGTAGACGTTGAGCTTGAAGGTGCTGACCGCGGCGGGAGTCCAGGCCACGCGCACCTTGCCGGCCACGTCGACGAGCTGGAGATCCAGGTGACGCGGCCCCACGAAGCGCCGGTGCACGACGTCGAGGCGGTACCCCACCGGCCCGTGCGTGTTGCCAATGGCGAAGTGGCCGAGCCAGTAGCCGTAGGTGCCCAGGCGTGCGTCGCTGATGACGGTGAGCTTCTGCGGCGGGTCGGCGGTGATGTAGTTGAGCACGCCGCCGATGGTCTGCGGGCCATGCAGGATGGAGTCGCTGCCCTTGGCCACCTCGAGACCGGCCATGCGCTCAATGGGTGGCGTGTAATACGCCTCGGGGCGACCGTAGGGATTGAGCGAGACCGGCGCGCCGTCTTCCAGCACGAGGATCTTGGAGCTGCGGTTGGGATTGAGCCCGCGGAAGGCGATGTTGGGCCGCAACCCCACGCCCTCCTCCTCGACGACAATCACGCCCGGCACCGTGCGCAGCACCTCATTGCCGCTCTGCGGCGCCATGGCCACCAGGTCCTTCTCGTCGACGCGGCTGACCGAGCCCACCACCATGGACACCTTGCTCACGCGGCGGATGGTGTCGCGCACCACCGTCTCGAACGCCGTGGCCCGCAGCGCGCGCAGCTCATAGGTGGCCTGGACCTGCTCGCCGGCCTGGAAGGTTTCCGTCGTGGAGAACTGCTCGTAGCCGGTTGCGGTGAGCGCCACCAGGTAGCTGCCCGCCGGCACCAGGGAGAGGCTGAAGCGTCCCTGCTCGTCGGTGGTGGTCACCATGGGTTCCTCCTCGGAGACCCGGACGTAGACCTCCACGTCGCCAAGGGGCTGACGGGACTGCATGTCCACGACGACACCCGAGAAGGAGGCCATCTCCTGCACGCTGAACGGCGGCGGCAGCGGGGTCTGCGCCCACGCGGGTCCGGCGTCCACTTCCTCGACGGGTGGCGGCACTCCCGCGTCGGGAACCTGCGCCGCGCCGGCGGTGAACGTCTGCTTGAGGTCCACCTGCACGGGCGTGGCAACCCCGTCCACCTCGGCGGGCTCGAACTCGCTGGACGCCACCGCGCCCATGGCCACCCAGTCCAGCTCCTCGCCGGCGGTGTCCACCACCTCCACGCGAGCGACCTCGCCCGCCTCGTCGACGGTCACGCGCAACGTGCACGTGCGTGCCGGCTCACCGCGGAGCGCTTGCAGCGGGAAGTCGGCGCGGGGCTGGAAGACCAGGCGTGGCGGCTTGACGGAGGGCGCGGTGACACCGCCGTCCGCTTGCGCATGTGCCGTTCCCGACGACAGCAAGGCCATCACCAGGAGTAGGCGTCTCACGGCAGGAACCCTGGTTGAAGATCAACGGTTGGAGTTGGCTGCGCCGCCCTGGTCCGCGCTGTCACGCAGGATGGGCAACGCGGGGAGGATGAAGAGCACCACGGTGGCGGCGGCGGAGGTAGCCACCAGCCCCAGCGCGCCCCAGCGCAGCGCCTGGAACTGCAGGTTGTTCAGCTCGACGGGCGGACGCCCCAGAACCGGCATCTTCTGCGGCGTGGAGGTCCAGAGGATCCCCGCGCCCAACAAGGAGACGCCGCACAGCGCGGCCGACGCGTAGGCCCACGGCTGGGTGGCCATGGACAACAACGTGGCCTTCCCGGGGAGCGCGTCCAACCCCGTGCGCACCGGCGCCGTCACGGGCGCGGTGACGACGGAAGCCAGGGCCGGCTCCAGCTTCACGGTGGTGCCCTGCTGGATGAGCACCTCCTGGATCACCATGTCCGCGCCCTGACGACCCACCTGCACACGGTGCAGCCCCGGAGAGAGCCCATCCACGCGCACCGGCGTCCGACCACGCAGGTCACCGTCGACGAGGACCGGGAGCCCCGGCTGCCGCGTCACCACTTCCAGCGCGCCCACCGCCGCCCTCACGGAACGCTGCGACACCACGGACGAGGCCGCCGCCTGCTGCACCGGCAGGGCATCCGTCCCCGCCAGCACCAGGGCCAGTCCGTGCGCCAACAACCACCCGCTGCTCACCGGAACCTCCTCCCGCGCCCACCGCCGTGGGACACCTGACCACAGGGTGCCAACCTAGGCCGTCCTGAAATTGAAAGTCAATATCAAAATCGCTCCGGCCGCGCCGGTGCGGATCGCGACAAAAGTGCGTCGGCGCAAGGAATTCGTCGCCGCGTCGCAAGCGCGCGTGCGGTCAGCGAAATTGAAAGGCGTTTTCAACTTGGCGGTGGCCGGGGGCGCCGAGGATGGGCGTCCGCCGGGGTTCCCGGATCCCGGGATCAGCCGCGGAACAGGATGAACTTGCTGAGGTCCACGCCCAGCTGCTTGTTCTTCTCGTTGAGATAGTCGTTGTGCTCCTTGATGCGGCTGTCCAGGTACTCCTGGAAGATGTCCACGAAGGTGCAGGCGCTCTGGAAGCAGGTGGATTCAATCTTCTCCATGGCCTTGTTGAAGCCGGCCAGTCCGTCGCCATCCTTGTCGCGGTACTCATCCTGGAGCATGCGGCGGATGACGGGTGGGAAGCACAGGAGCGCGCGCATGACGTCGGAGAGCTTGAAGCTCTGCGCGGAGCGCACCTTGGCAATGTACTTGAAGAACGCGCGCAGCCCCTCGTCCTGACCCGTGACGAGGAGGTCGGTGTAGGCCTCCAGCAGGTGCTCGATGGACTGCTTGAGCTCATTGCGCGGCAGGCGGCTGTAGGCGGGAACTTCCTTGGGGACCTTGCCGAGCAGGTTGCTCACCAGGCCGTCATGGTTGGATTCCATGAAGTTGTAGAGCTCGAGCATGGATGACTCCTGCGGGGGGAAGGCGCGGCCCCCGGCACTTGTGGTGTATGCGTAGCACGCCCCACCGTGGGCGGAAGAGATGACGCGCGCATGAAGCTTTCCCGGAGGGTCTTCCTTGGCACCGCGCTGGGTGGTGGCGCGGCCGCGCTGGCGGTGGGCGCGGGGATGCTGGCGCCGTTGCCCCCCGGCGAGGGGCTGCTTGCGTTCAGCACGCGCGAGTTCACCACGCTGCAGGCCATCACCGACGCGCTCTTCCCCAGGGACGTGCTGGGCGTTGGTCCTGTCGACGTGGGCGTGGCGCAGAAGACCGACGCCTACGCGGCCAACATGTTCCCCCGGGAGCGCATGCTGCTGAAGCTCATGATGCGGCTGTTGGAGAAGCGCCCGCACCTGGAGGGCCTGGGCGGCTTCTCGACGCTGCCCGTGGATCAGCGCGTGACGCTGCTGCGTCGCTGGGAGGACGAGGGCGGGCTGTTTGGTCTGGGCGTCAGCGGCGTGCGCGTGTTGTGCGCCATGTTCTTCTTCGGCGACGCGAAGGTGCAGGCCGCGGTGGGATGGGGAATGGGCTGTGACGACGTGCGCCCCCGCCCGGAAGGAGTGCCCGGATGAGCGCGCGGCTTCCCATCCTGGTTCCCGGCGCCACCCCGCGCAGCACCGAGCTGGCGGACAAGGCGCGGCGCGGTGAACAGGTCACCGTTGACGTCGTCATTGCGGGCTCGGGCGCGGGTGGAGCGGCGGCGGCGCGGACACTGGCGCGCGCAGGCCTCAAGGTGCTGGTTCTCGAGGAGGGCGGGCGACACGGCGGGCCGCAGTTCACCGGGAAGGACATGCCGTGGTCCTTGCGGAACCTCTACCGTGACCGCGGGCTGCAGGTGTTCGAGGGCTCGGTGATTGCGCCGCTGCCGGCGGGTCGCGTGGTGGGTGGCTCCACGGTTATCAACAGCGGCATCTGCTTCCGCGCCCCCGACGCGCGGCTCACGGAATGGCGCGAGACCGCGGGAATCAGGTGGCTGACCACCGAGCGCATGAAGGCCCTCTACGACGAGGTGGAGGCCACCATTGGCGTGGTGGAGACGCACCCGGGGATTGCACGACAGAACAACCTGGTGTTCCTGCGTGGCGCGGAGAGGCTGGGGCTGACGCGCGGCTTCATCCGTCGGAACGCGCCCGGCTGCACGGGTTGCGGCGTTTGCCACATGGGCTGTCCGTCGGGCGGCAAGTGGAGCGTGGACAAGAATTTCCTCTCGCAGGCGGAGGATGCCGGGGCGGAGGTGCTGCCACGCGCACGGGTGGCGGGGCTGCGCGTGGAGTCGGGACGTTGCACCGGCGTGAACGTGGATCTGCTGGATGAGAACCACAACGTCGTGGGCAACGCAGCCATCACGGCGGGGAGGACCATTCTCTCGTCGGGGAGCATTGGCACGCCGCTCATCCTGCTGCGCAGCGACGTGGGCACGAAGAGCGGCCACGTGGGCCAGCACCTGAGCATGCATCCTGGCGTGACGGGCGTGGCGCTGTATGACGAGGAGATCAAGCCCTGGTCCGGCGTCCCGCAAGGCGCGTTCGCCGAGCTGCCCGACAATCCAAACGTGCTGCTGGAGACCTTCAACGTCTCGCTGGACCTCTACTACCAGCTCATTGGCTTCGCGGGGCCGCAGGGATTGGCGCGGATGAAGCAGGCCAACCACCTGGGGAGCGCGGGCGGCATGTTGCGTGACCGCAGCGTGGGCTCGGTGGGACTGGGAGACGGCTGGCGCGCGCGCATCCGCTACACGCTCCACGACGACGATCGTCGCAACGGCATCCACGGGATGCGCTGGCTGTGCAAGCTGCACTTCGCGGCGGGCGCGCGCGAGGTGCTGCCTGGCCGCAAGGGCGCGGACTTCGTGAAGACGGAGGCCGAGGCGCTTGGCGCGCTCACCGACGACATGCAGGCCACCGACTTCCTGCAGCTCTACGCGAGCCATCCCATGGGGACGTGCCGGATGAACGCGGACCCGGGTCAGGGCGTGGTGGACCCGGAGGGCCGCGTGCACGGCGTGAAGGACCTCTACGTCATGGACGCAAGCATCTTCCCCTCGAGCCTGGGCGTGAATCCGCAGATGACGGTGATGGCCATGGCCATGCACCTGGCCGGTGGACTCACCCGCGCCTGAGCGCAAGCACGACGCGGTTGCGGCATGTCTGGTCGCAGGTCAGGATCACCGCATCGTGGCCGCCCAGAACAAGTCGCCAGCGACGTATCGTGACCTCGAGGATCTTCCGCCCGGCATCAAGGGTGAGAACATCGAAGGCACGCTGTACACCCAGCCACGACCGAGCCCACGACACAAGCGTGTCGGCAGCCTCATCTACCGGCGCCTCTTCGACACCTACGACTGTGGGGCCGGCGGACCAGGCAGATGGTGGCTCCTGCTTGAGCCGGGCATTGAGCAGCCTGGTTCACCAGAGTTCTCGCCCGACGTCGCGGGGTGGCGAAAGGAGCGGCTGCCGGAACTACCCGCGAAGTTCACCACCATTCCGGACTGGATTTGCGAGGTTCTGTCGCCCTCCAATCGCCAATACGACCTGAGCGTGAAGCGCCCCTTCTACGCGCGTAGCGGCCTGCCCTTCCTCTGGTTCATTGACGTCGACGCGCGCACGCTCATGGTGCACCGACTTGTCGACGGAAAATGGCTTGAGCTGGGCGTGTGGGCGGAAGACGCGTTGGTGCGCGCGCCGCCGTTCGAGGAGGTGGAGCTCAGCCTGGGCGAGTTGTGGACGAAGTAGGTCGCAACCGCCGCAGCACAAACACCACCACCCACGCCCCCCAACCCGCGTCTCCCGACGAGGAGCATCCCTGCGCGGCCCCCACCACGGTGACTTCCGGCGGTAGTCCAGCGTCCGCATCGCGTCGCAGGAAGGGCCGCCCAGACCCATCCGCCGACGAGGCATCCCCCTGCCCTGCATCCGCCGCATCCGCGGCATCGACATCATTCCCCGCATCCAACACCGACGCATCCCAGCCCGCGTCCACCACAGCGGCATCGAACCCGGCATCCGGGGTCGCGGCGTCCGGCTGGCTCGCATCCGTCGTCGACGCATCGGGCGCTCCTGCGTCGGGCGCGCAGTCCGGGTCGGTGATGCCGTCGCAGTTGTCGTCGACCCCGTTGCAGACCTCCTGCGGGTGCACGTCCTCGACGCACCGCAGGCCGTTCCCCGCCTCGTTGCAGCGGATGTTGCCGAGTGAGCACTGGTCCTCGTCGTCGGAATCACAGATCAGGCCCAGGCCCGGGAACCCCTCGTCCAGCGCTCCGTCGCAATCATCGTCCACGTTGTTGCAGGTCTCGGTGAACGTGGCGCTCTCCGTGCACACGGTGCCCAGCCCGCCTTCCGTGCAGGTCACCGAGCCGTTGGCGCAGCGGTCGCTGTCGGCGCTGTCGCAGGGCTGGCCCACGGGGAGGTCCTGGTAGAAGTAGCCCTCGTCCTCCTCGCCGTCGCAGTCGTCGTCCTGGCCGTTGCACAGCTCGGTGTACGTGATGGGCTCCACGCATTCCGTGGCGTCTCCCGTCGCCGTGCAGACCATGACGCCGCTCTGGCACAGGTCGGAGTCCTCCCCGTCGCAGGGCGCGTACTTGTCCGGGAAGTCCTCGTCGGTGTCCCCGTCGCAGTCGTCGTCCGCGTCGTTGCACAGCTCGTAGGGAAGGCCGCAGGGAGCGGCGTCGGGGGAGGAGGCATCCACGGCCACGCCCGCATCCCGCTCACTGCTTCCGGCGTCGACAACCACGCTGCCCGCGTCGGGAGGTGGCCCCGCGTCCGGCACGCACCCTTCGTCGACGAGGAAGTCGCAGTCATCATCCTGCCCATTGCACTGCTCGGTGAAAGACTGCACCTCGTTCACGCACTCCACGCCGGTGCCATCCGCCTTGCACGTGGACGTGCCCTGCAGGCAGCGGTCGGTGTCCGCCCCGTCGCACGGCTGCCCCAGCGTGAAGTAGTTCTCGTCGGTGAAACCGTCGCAGTCATCATCCGCGCCGTTGCACGACTCCAGGTAGCTCACCGTCTCCACGCATTCCGTCCCCGTGCCATCCGCCTTGCACTGTCGGACTCCGTTGAGGCAGCGGTCGGCGTCGGTCCCGTCGCACGCGGTGCCCAGGCCGCTGTAGATCTCGTCGGTGAGACCGTCGCAGTCGTCATCCTGGCCGTTGCACGTCTCGGAGTGGTTGGGCCCGCCCTCCACGCACGCCGCCGCCGTCAGCGAAACGCACTCCACCACTCCCGTGGCGCATTGATCGAGGTCGTTCCCATCGCACGCGGCGCCCAGCGGTTGGCCGGTCGATGTGGTGTAGCCCTCGTCGGTAAGGCCGTCGCAGTCGTCGTCACCGCCGTTGCACCGCTCCGTGTTGTCCACCGTCTCCACGCAGCTCGACGACAACCCATCCGCGGCGCAGGTCACCGTCCCATCCAGGCACGCGTCCGCGTCGTTCCCGTCGCAGGTGGAGCCCGGCGGCAGGCCGCCCACGGAGAAGCCCTCGTCGGTCTGGCCGTCGCAGTCGTCGTCAACCCCGTTGCAGCGCTCGGTCAGCGCCGGCGAGCGGTCCGCGTTGGCGTTGTCGCAGTCTCCGCCCCCCAAGGCCACGTCGGAGAGGCACGCGGTGGGGAAGTAGCCGTCATCGTCGTCGTCGGTACACGGCAGGCGCTCCACGGTCACCGGGATGCCGCACCCGCTGGAGTTGTTGCTCTGGCACGTGCCCCCGTCGGTGAGCACGTTGGCCATCCGCGTGCTGTTGGTGTTGCGCCCGTTGCTGGCCCAGAAGATGCGGACCACGTTGTTCTCGTCGGAGCCCAGCGCGGGGGGACGCCACAGCAGGCGCCAGCGCACCTCGTACGCGCCGTCAGCGGTGGCGGTGGAGCTGCGCGGGGAGCGGTGTCGGCCCTCATTGCCGGTGACGTCCAGGTCGGTGCCTTCATTGGCCGGCTTGGACAGCGTGCCCCGCTCCACCGCGGCGTTCATCCCCGCCTGGAACGACGACGTGCGCCGCCCCACGAACGTGAGCTCATACGTGTTGTGGACGGTGTACGGCCCCGGCGGGATCTCCACGCGCACCACGTAGTTGGCGTTCTGGTAGTTGTGACACGCCAGGCACCACTGCCCGCCCTGCCCGCTGTAGCCGACGATCCCGCCCGGGTACGTCCAGGCCTGCGCTGACGCCAGGAGGAACGCCAACGCGGCGCCGGCACGCAGGATTCCACGGGCGGCGCGCGGGGGGCTGGCAGGGGTGGGATCCCGCATGCAGCGAGGCATTGTAGCCGCTACAGGGTGGGCGCGGCGCGCGGGATGGCTGGAACGCGGGCGTTGGGGTGTTGACCCACCTGCCGCAGCGTCCTATTTGCCGTCCCGCAGCGCGGCGCATTGCTGGGGCGTCGACAAGCGGTAAGTCACGGGATTTTGATTCCCGCATTCGCAGGTTCGAATCCTGCCGCCCCAATGTGCCCTTCCAGCGCGACGCGCCGCGGGAGCTTCACATGACCGTGCGGGACATCCGGATCTTCACTGGGAACGCCAACCCGCTCCTTGCCCAGGAGATCTGCAGCTACCTGGACGTGCCGCAGGGGCGCGCTCGCGTGGGCGCGTTCAGCGACAGCGAGGTCATGATCGACGTGGACGAGAGCGTGCGCGGCCTGCACGCCTTTGTCATCCAGTCCACCTCCACGCCGGTGAACCAGCACCTCATGGAGCTGCTGGTGTTCATTGACGCCCTCAAGCGCGCCAGCGCCGACGAGATCACCGCGGTCATCCCCTACTTCGGCTACGCCCGACAGGACCGGAAGGTGGCCCCGCGCGCGCCCATCACGGCCAAGCTGGTGGCGGACCTGCTGGCGGCGGCCGGCGCCACGCGCGTCATCTCCATGGACCTGCACGCCGGTCAGATCCAGGGCTTCTTCAACATGCCCTTTGATCACCTGTACGCCATGCCGGTGCTGCTCAATGACCTCCGGGAGCGCCACAAGGCCGGCAACATGGTCATTGTCAGCCCCGACGCCGGCGGCGTGGAGCGCGCCCGTGCCTACGCCAAGCGGCTCAACGCCACGGTGGCCTTCGTGGACAAGCGTCGCACCGCGCCCAACGTGGCCGAGGTCATGCACATGGTTGGCGACGTCAAGGACCGCCACGCCATCCTCCTGGATGACATGGTGGACACCGCCGGCACGCTCACGCAGGCGGCCAAGGCGATCATGGACGCGGGCGCGCTGACGGTGAACGCGTACGCCACGCACCCGGTGTTGAGCGGCCCCGCGCTGGAGCGCATCACCAACAGCCCGCTCGGTGAGGTCGTGGTCAGCAACACCATTGCGCTGACGCCGGCGGGTCGTGCGTGCAAGAAGATCCGCCAGCTCTCCGTGGCCACGTTGATTGGTGAAGCCGTGCGCCGCGTGCACACCGGTGAATCCGTCTCCACCCTGTTTGCATGAGCACCCGCACTTCGTCAGATCATCGCCCTGGCCTCGTCAGGTCCCGCTTGACAGCCATTCTGGGCGTGCCGTATTGGAGCGCCGTCCTCACGGACGGGTCTTTGAAAAACCGCATAGGGACTGGGTGTCACGTGGTTCGCGTGATGACGGCAGCGCTGCTGGTGATGGGCATCCCCGCCCTGACCCACGCCGCGGAATCCAAGCCTACCTGCCACGGCTTGAGCCTGCCGCAGAACAGCAAGAAGGTGGCGGAGGACAGCAAGGAGTGTCGGTACATCTCCCCGCTGAACTGGGATGAGACGTTGAAGTTCTTCTCCCGCAACCTCCCCTCCGCGCAGACCAAGTGGCATCGGGAAATCAACATCCCGGCAGCCAAGTACCTCCACGTGGAGAGCAGCAATCCCAAGTCCAACTGGGAAGGCATCAACATCTACCAGGTGGGAGGGACCAGCGGAGAGATCCGCATGTTCATCATCCCGCGCCCGGTGGAAGCCAAGCCGGCCAAGGCGGAGGACAAGGCTGATGACAAGGGAGACAAGAAGGGCAAGAAGAAGAAGAAGTCCAGGTGATGGCCAAGGTTGATGGGGAATCGTCTAATGGCAGGACAACGGATTCTGATTCCGTTTATCTAGGTTCGAATCCTAGTTCCCCAACCAGGTGCATTTATCGCTTGGCAGTGAGGGCCGGCTGCGTTAGAGACGCGGCCGGTCGGATGGTCCCATCGTCTAGCGGTTAGGACGGCGGCCTCTCACGTCGCAAACGCGGGTTCGATTCCCGCTGGGATCATTTGTGTTGCACCTGTAAGATCAACAAGTTGCGTGACCATGTCAGCAGGCTGTAAGCGGCCACCGTCGGAAGCCCCTTCCGTACGCGTGGCCGCTTCGCTTTTTGCGCTGCCTCCGTCTTGAGCGGCCGGCGGCTGCGGCGCAGGGCTGTCCATTGGCGCGGCTGCGGCGTTGGCGCTGGCTCCGGCCTCAGTGGCCGAGGGCTGCGATGCCGGGCCGGGGGTCCGCGCGGCTGCGCCCGTGGCGGCTTCAGCGGCCAACGGCGGCGGGGGCGCGGCGAGCGACGCAGCGGGCGCCTCCGGGAGCCGGACCCGCAGTTTCAGGATTTCCTCGCAGAGCAGCGGCCAGGGAATCACTGTGTAGACGTCGACGATGTCTCCGCGCTGTCCGTGGCTCATCCATTCGACAACGTCCTTGCGACCGCCGTCCTCCCGCAACAGCGTGATGAACGTGCGGCGGAGGTCATAGAGACGACGGGGCCGGAGCCCGAGCCGCGTCAGGTCAATGTGCCACGCCTCGTTCACAATGGTTCCGTCGCGCGCCTCCTGGGCATTCCGACGACGAGGAATCACCAGATCGTCCGGCTCCGGCTTGCGCCCGGTCAACTCCACAAAGCCGTGCGTGCGCCAATGCTCCAAGAGGATCGCAAGCGTCGGGTGGATGGGCACCGTGCGCGGCTGTTCCGTCTTCACCGTCTTGAGAGCTTTCTTCTTGGTGTTGAACGAGGCGGCCACCGTGATGCGCCCCAGCGGCGTCACGGTTGTGTCAATGGCGCGCCAGCGCAAGCCGGACACCTCACCCGGAGGGCGCAGCCCAGCGAGGGCGCTGATGGCGTAGAAGACCCGGCGCTCCTCAGCAATCCGCGGGTCCGAAATGACCTGCTCAACTTCCTGGCGGGTCAAAATCGCGGTGGGCCGCCACTCCGGGTCCTTGTCGATCTTCTTTGGCAGGTCACCACGACGGAGCACGCAGGGGTTGACCTCGATCAGCTCGTCGATAAGCGCGTCCTTGAACATCGTGTGCAACAGCCCGTAGACATGCCGCACGCTGCGCGGCGCCAGCGTCTTTGCAGCGGCGAGCTTGTGAACCAGATCCCGAATGTGGCGGACCTTCACGTCGTGAAGATGCATCGTGCCAATGATGGGCAACGCGTGCTTTTGAAGCCGTGTCTCGTCGTCGTCCACGGTCCCCACCCCGCGGGTGCGCCGCGCTTTGATCCACAGCTTGGCGTACTCCGCCACCGTCAGCTCGGCGCCTGCCTCCTCCTCGGCCCGAGCGGTCGCGCCCAACCGGGCTTCAATCTTCTTCAGGACGGTGCGCGCCTTCGCCTCTTCTCCGACGTTGAGGCCCGTGGCCTTCTGGTAGCGCTTACCGTCGAAGTCGTAGCCGATCCACAGCTTGTTACCGCGTTGGAAGACGTACCCCATGACGTCACCTTCCTCCCAAGATGCGCGCAGCAATGTCCTCCGCGCGCTCAGTTGTTGCTGGCGCCTCCGCGCCCATCAGTGCGTCCAGCTCACTGCGCTTGACGCGCAGGAGGCGGCCCGCGCGGTATCGGCGGAGTTTCCCTTCCCGGATCCAGCAGCGGACCGTCTTGCCACTGACATTGGCGTATCGCGCGGCGTCCCGCCGTCGAGAGATACTCGTCGTGGCCGTTGGACTCGCTGACAGCATGGGCGGGGCTGGCGTTGCGTAGGGCTTCCCGCACTTCCTCACGCACAACCGTGCGCATCTCGTCGCGCAGCATGTTTCGGAAAGCGTCCTCAAAGACCATGGCGTCACCCCATCACCCGCTTGGCGCCAGGGGACACCGCGATCCCGTTCTTGGTGAGCCAATAGTCCGTGACCCGGTCGACGAGCATGGAGCCCGCGGGCCCTGTCCACGATGAGCCGTGGAGCCACATGCAATCGGTCACGCCAATGACGACGTCAGCGGGCGCGTCCTGCGCCGTCACTGGGCCGCCGAAGTAGCATCCCGCGGCCTCCAAGAGCGCCCGCAGCTCCAACCCGTACTTGGCGCCCACCACGCACTCTCGGAGCCACGCGTAACACTTGGACGCGGTGGGGCCGCCCAGCACGGCGCCGATCCCAGGGCCGAGCGTTACGCCGCTGAAGATCGTTCGCGACGCCTCCAGCGTGACACCAACGGTGCCCGCGGCACCGGAGAATGCGTGGAGGAAGTGGCCGGCCAGCACCACCCCGTCCATGCGGACAAGGACGCCTTGCCTTTCCCCGTCCACGAGCAACGCATTGCCCGCAGGATTGCGAATCCGGAACGCGTCCGTGGGTGGCACCCCCAGCCCGCCAAAGCGCCCTGGCGGCCCGCCCAGGAGCGCCAGCTCAGCCATGAAGCTGGAGCCATGCTTGTCTGCGTCCCGAACCGTGAACTCGACGGCGGAGGGCAGGAACACGCCCGGCATCCGGAGCGTGACCCGACGGGTGGGGATCCTGATGAACGGCGCGTCATCGTCCAGCCGGCCGGGCTGGAGCGCTTCAATCACCCACGGCGCCTCAAAGTCTGCCTGCGACAGGGGTTTGCCCATTCGGTCTACGGCAGCCGCCAGCGTCTTGAACGGCTTGGTGGTGCTCCCCGTGGCGGTGCTGTCATTGCCGTCCACCGGGGCCACGTAGCTCTTGCGCTTGAGTGCGTCGGCGACGGGGGCCCTTGTGCCCTCCGCGGGTGGTCGCCCGCGGAGGGCCAGGGCCACAAGCGCGGTCTCCACGCTCCGGCGCCATTGGCGGCTGTGGTGATGCGTCTGCATGGCAGCGTGCTCCCTTCATCAGGGCGCCGATCACGTGAAGTCCTTGACGTCGTAGTCAGGCTCCGTGATGGGCGCGTGGGTGTTCACCGCGTTCCACTTGGCCTTCATGGCGTTGAGGAGCAGCCCGATCTTGTCGAGACGATCCTTGATGCCCTGGTTACGCGCCTGGATGTCCCGGTCAGTCAGCCGGTGCTCCAAGAGCATGTCCACCACTTTGCTTGCGTTGCGTGCCATCTCTTTCCTCTCCTTGTTGTGTCGTCAGTGACGACGGGTTGGGTTGTTGGTCACGGCTCGGGAAGCCTCTCCCTGAGGCTCTTGAGCATGGCCGTGTTGGTGTGAACTTCTTCCAGCACCAGGTTGAGCAGCTCTTGGAGCTCCACGGCCTTGGCAGCGAGGCGCTGTGCTTCCTGCATCGCCGCCGCGGAGCGCGCGTCAACGGTCTGAATGCCCTTGAACAGGTACTCATCCCGCTGGCGGAGCGCGTCCACGGCGGCCCACACGTCCTGCCCCCCGTGGACGGAGGGAGTGGCGGCGGCGGTCGGCGCGGGCTGCCCATCGTCGTCGCTGAGCAACTTGCCCAGGACGGCCTTGAGCGGGTCCGTGTCGGCAAGCGCCTGATAGCGCTCCTCCGCCAGCCG
>JBFMGU010000127.1:0-30363 GCA_040752415.1 Myxococcota bacterium | reverse complement strand
CGCTGACCGCCGCCATTGACGCCGAGGAGCCCGCCGAGCCCGGCGCCCCGCTGGCGCGCGTGGTGGTGAGCGAAGGCGTGGCGCTGGTCCGCGTGCGCGGATACCTGGTGGCGGCGCTCTACCCCGAGGACGCGCGCGCCGCGGCCTTCCCCACGCTGGAGGCGTACGCGGAGCACATCGAGGCGCGGCTGCTGGAGTTCGTGCCGGCCCAGATGATGCGCGGGCGCCTGCAGCAGACCGCGCTGCACCTGTTCCTTTCCGTCTTCCTGGGCCTCCTGGGCTTTGCGGCGTTGCGCCAGCTCAAGCGCGCCTTTGACCGCGCCAACACCATCCTGGAGCAGCGCCGCGACGGGCTCACGCCGCTCACCGTGTTCCACGTCCCGCTGCTCAGCGCGGAGGCGGTGGGCGGAGCCCTGGCGGTCTCGCTCTCCTTCGGTCGGATCCTCGCCTACCTGCTGGCGCTGGGCGCCACCGTGGCGGCCATCATGGGCCAGTTCGACGCCACGCGCGCGCTGCTCACCCGGTGGCTGGCGTGGGGTGGTCGCGTCATCCTGCAGGGCCTGCAAGGCGGCGTGGGCGCCCTCCCCTCCCTGGTGCTGGCCCTGCTGCTCATGGTGGCCCTCCACGCCGGGCTGCGCGTGCTGCACCTGCTGCTGGACGGCGTGGGCACCCGGCGCGTGGTGTGGCGCGGCGTCACGCCCCAACGCGTCCCCGTGCTGCGCGCGGTGCTGCCGGTGTTCATCACGCTGGCGGTGGCGCCGCTGGTGGTGGCGGCGGCGTTTGGTCGGTTTGACACGCCGCTGGAGAGGCTGGCGCTGGCCGCCGCGGGCGCCGCGCTGCTGGGCACGGTCCCCACCTTCGCCGCGTGGGGCGTGGGTGCGGTGCTCTTGTGGCGTCGGGCGGTGCAGCCGGGAGACTGGGTGCAGGTGGGCGGCGTCTCCGGCGAGGTGGTGAGCGTGAGCCTGTCCGAGATGACGCTGGTCCCGGAGGGCGGCGGCACCCTGAACGTGCCCATGCTGCACCTGCTGGTGCACCCGCTGCGTCGGTTTGGCACCGCGCCTCCCGCCACCCTGGAAGTCATGCTGGCCCGCGACCGCCCCGTGCGCGACGTGCTGGCCGCCGCCCGCAAGGCCATGGCCACCGCCGACGAGGCCGCCACCGCGGAGCTGATGGAGCTGGGGCCCGGCTGGATCCGCCTGCAGCTCTCCACCGCTTCGCAGCGTCCCGGCGTGCGGGAGCTCCTGTGGCTGGCCCTGGCCGACGCCGCCGACGCCGGCCAGCTCCAGCTGTGGCACGGAGGAACGCGCGGCGGGATGCCTCCAGGTTGACTGCCCAGGCAAACATGACTAGCTGGTCATTCCATGACCATGCAGTCAGCGGGCGCGGCGGCGCGGGGATCCCGGCGTGAGCGCAAGACGGAACGGGCGCGGGCTGCGCTGCTGGACGCGGCGCTCAGGGTGATGAGCACGCGCGGCGTGTACCTCACGCGGATCGAGGACATCACCGAGGCGGCGGACGTGGCCAAGGGCAGCTTCTACGCCCACTTCAAGGACAAGGACGACATCCTCGCGGCCATTGTGGACCTCATCCAGGCGGGCTTCCGGGAAGGGCTGCGGATGGAGGAGCTGCTGACCCTGGCGCGGCCGGAGCGCGTGAGACGGCTGGTGCTGGCGCACCTGGAGTTCTACCGGGAGTTGCCCGGCCGGTTCGTGATCATGCACCAGGCGCGCGGCATCTGCATGCAGGACGCCAGCAGCTTTCCGTCGGTGCGCGTGGCGCTGGGGGAGTACCTGGAGCTCCTGGCGCGCGTGCTGGCAGGTCGTGGGGGACGCGCGGGAAGAGACACGCGCGACGCGGCGTTGATGGTGGCGGGCCTGATTGCCGGTTACGCCTCGTTCCGCTTCACGGTGGGGCCGCGGCCCGCGGAGATCCCGTCGGGCACCTCGCTGGTGGAGGCGTGCGTGGCAGCGGTGGAGGCCGTGCTGGAACGACGGGAATGACCCCGGAGAACAGGAGGAATCCTTCATGGATGCGGCGCTGCTGACGTTCCTGACCCTCCTGACCGCCGCGCCGCACCTGCCGTGCATCCATGACGGGGAAGCCCAGCGTGGCGTGCAGACGCTGCCAGCCAGCTACGGCGTGCAGCTGGTGGGCGTGGGCTTCAACCAGGAGATGGAGCCCACCGTGGTGCTGCGTCGTGGCGACGGACGCAACACCTCCTCCGGCGTGTATGAGCGCGGCGACAAGGCCTTTGGGCGCCTGGAGATCCTGGCGGTGGGCGGCCAGAGCGCGCTGGTGCGCGTTGACGGGGCGCTCTACGTGGTCAAGCTCAAGAACCGCGCCGTGCAACGCAACTGGGAGGCCGTGGCCCGCCAGCTCCCGCGCTGCAGCGCCTCCACGTCGTCACGGTGAGCATGATGTCGCGCCTGCTCATCGTTTCCAATCGGCTCCCCGTCACCGTGCGCGTGGAGTCGGGTCGTCTCAACGTCCGTCCCAGCGCGGGCGGCCTGGCCACCGGCCTGCGCGGGCCGCACCGGGAGCACCAGGGCAAGTGGCTGGGGTGGCCGGGCATGGCGGCGCGTTTGTCGTCGTCACAGCGCGCGGAGCTGGATGGGCGGCTGGCCGAGATGGGCGCGGTGGCGCTCTACCTGACTCCCGGCGAGGTCGACCGGTTCTACGAGGAGTTCGCCAACGGCGTGCTCTGGCCGCTCTTCCACTACCTGCTGGACCGCGTCCCCTTGGACCAGGGCGGCTGGGACACCTACCAGAAGGTGAACGCGCGCTTCGCCGACCTCGTGGCCCAGCACTACCAGCCCGGCGACCGCATCTGGATCCACGACTACCAGCTCGCGCTGGTGCCCGGCCTGGTCCGGCAGCGCATTCCCGACGCGCGCATCGGCTTCTTCCTGCACATCCCGTTTCCCGCGCACGAGGTGTTCCGCATCCTCCCGTGGCGCCAGGAGATCCTGCGCGGGCTGCTGGGCGCCGACGTGGTGGGGCTGCACACGCGGGCGTACGTGCGGCATTTCCGGGACTCGGTGGCGGAGCTGCTGGGCGGCGCGGCCAGCGGCCCGCTGATGCACGAGGGACGACGCGTGGCGGTGGGCGCGTTCCCCATCTCCGTCGACACGGCGGCCTTTGCAGCGGCGTCCACCAGCGACGAGGTGCTCACCGGCGCGGCCGGGATCCGCGCGGCCAACCCCGGCCAGCTGCTCGTGCTCGGCGTCGATCGGCTCGACTACACCAAGGGCATTCCCCGTCGGCTGCTGGCGTTCGAGCGGCTGCTGGAGCGGGAGCCTTCCCTGCGCGGGCGGGTGCGGCTGCTGCAGGTGGCGGTGCCCTCGCGCACGCGGGTGCCGGCGTACGAGGGCTTCCGTCGGGTGGTGGAGGAGCTGGTGGGGCGCATCAACGGCGCGTACGGCACGCCGGGCTGGGCGCCCATCCACTACATGTTCCGCTCCTTCCCGGAACGTGAGGTCACCGCGCTCTACCGCGCCGCCGACGTCATGGTGGTGACCCCGCTGCGCGACGGGCTCAACCTCGTGGCCAAGGAGTTCGTGGCCACCCGCACCGACGAGCGCGGCGTGCTGATCCTCAGTGAGCTGGCCGGGTCCGCGGCCGAGCTGAAGGAAGCGCTGCACGTCAATCCCTACGACGTGGAAGGCACCGCCCAGGCCATGCGGGACGCGTTGCAGATGGCGCCCGAGGAGCAGTCCCGTCGCATGCGCTCCCTGCGCGCGCACGTCACCGAGTACGACGTGCACCGGTGGGCCCGCGATTTCCTGCGCGCGCTGGCGGAGCCGGACAGCGCCGCGTCCTGACCCACACTTGCCCTGGGCGTGCGCGCGGCCTCAGGATCACCTCCGCGCATGTACAACCTCCTGGCATTCATCTTCGGGCTGGCGCTGGACCTGTTCTACCGACGTCGCCACGCCGGCGGGCGGGTGCCAAACACCGGGCCCGTGCTGCTGGTGGCCAACCATCCCAATGCGCTGATGGATCCGCTGGTGCTGCTGCGCGTGGCGGGGCGACGGGTGCGCTTCCTGGCCAAGGCGCCGCTCTTCGAGATGCCCGTGCTGGGCTGGCTGGTGAAGGGGCTGGACGCGCTCCCGGTCTTCCGCGCCAAGGACGGCGCCGACACCGCGCGCAACGACCAGACCTTCGTGGCGGTGCACCAGGCGCTCCAGGAGGGCGCGTGCATCTGCCTGTTCCCGGAGGGCATCAGTCACGACGAGCCGCAGCTCCAACCGCTCAAGACCGGCGCGGCGCGCATGGCGCTGGGCGCGGAGGCGCAGGCGGACTTCAAGCTGGGCGTGGTGATCCTGCCGGTGGGTCTCACCTACCGCGACAAGGCCATCTTCCGCAGCGAGGTGGCCAGTGAGCTGGGCCCGCCCCTCCGCGCCTCCGACTACGCCGAAGCGTTCCGCACCGACGAGCGCGCGGCCGTGCAACAGCTCACCAACGACATTGACGCGGGCATCCGCACCGTGACCCTGAACCTGGAGACCTGGGAGGACCTGCCGCTCATCGAGGTGGCCAGCGCCCTCTCCCACGGACAATCCCCGCGGGATGCGCGCGTGCGCGCTTTTGCCGACGGGGTGAGCCTGCTGCGACATCACGCGCCGGAGCGGTTGGAGCGGACACGCGCGCGCGTGGCGGAGTTCACGTCGTGGCTGCGGGATGCCGGCATCACCGTGCAGCACCTTGACGACGAGTACAGCGTGGGGAGCGTCCTGGGCTTCGTGCTGCGGAACCTGGTGGCGCTGCTGCTGGGCACGCCGGTGGCGCTCCTGGGCGCGGCGGCCTACGCGGTCCCGTTCTACGCCGTGGACCTGCTCACCACCGTGCTGAGGCGAAAGCCCGACGAGACCGCCACGGTGAAGATCCTGGCCTCCCTGCTCTTCTTCCCGCTGTGGCACGTGGCCATGGTGTGCGTGCTCACCGCCACGCTCGGCTGGGAGCTGGCGTTGCCATTGGGCGTGGCCCTGCCGTTCTGCGGGCTGTACACGCGGCACTACTTCCGTCGACGGGGAAAGGCGCTGAGGGACGCCGCGGTCTTCCTGGCGGTGGGGCGCGGTGGTGCGCTCAAGCGGGCCATGCGCGCGGAGCGTGACGCACTGGCCGCGGAGATCGACGCACTGGCGGAAGAGGTGGAACGCCTGCGCGCCGCCACGCCGGAAGTGCGTGACGTCGTGGCGCCGTGAAAAGGACAAGGCCCCCGGGCCACACGGTTGGGCGCGGGGGCCTTCACATTCGTCATGCCGTCAGGGGTTACTTCACTGCCCGGACGTTCTGGGCCTGCTCGCCCTTCTTGCCGGGAACAATGTCGAACTCCACCTGCTGGCCTTCCTGGAGGGTCCGGAATCCGTCGCTGGCGATGGCGCTGTAGTGCACGAACACGTCAGGACCACCGTCGCGGGCAATGAAACCGAAGCCCTTGGCATCATTGAACCACTTCACGGTACCGATAGGCATTGCTTCTACTTTCTTCCGAGCGCTCCAGCTTGCCTGGAACGCCCGACCTTCGCCCGACCGACATGACCGGGTGACGCCCTGGTGCATCTCCACATCCTCAACCGGGAAGTCCAAGGCGATGCGAGACATATGACGATGCACTCGCGCGCTCGCAACCCTGGCCGCGGCGCGTGATGCCTTGAGACGTGTCAACCCGCGGCGTTGTCTGACGACGAGGAAACCAGCGCCACGTCCTGCGCCACCACCGTCGGAGCGGGCTGGAACAGGCGGGGTCTGACCCGCGTGAACACGGCGCGCAGGATGAAATACAGCGGCAGCGCGCCCATCGGGGTGAGCACCAGCCAGGCCACAATGGCGTGCCACAACGTGGTCCACAGCGTCGTCACGAAGCCCAGCGGATCCTCTTTCAGCATGTCCAGCAGCTGGCTGAGGGACAGCGGGAGCTCCGGTGCGTCGAACAGGTACTCACCGGCCCGGATGAACGGGATGAGCAGCACCAGCTGCAAGGGGCCCACGCCCTGGTTGCAGATGTGGATGATGGGCTGGTTGAGACGGAACAGGAACGCCGCGCAGAGGCAGAGGATCGTCGTGACGTTGATGATGGGGAACAGGCCCAGCGTCATGCCGAACACCGCGGTGAGCGCGAACTTGTGCGGCGTGAGCCCCTCCCGCAGCTCGCGCATCACCGGGATGACCACCCGGGTCCGGAGGAACTCCTTCACCCTCTGCACAAGCGTCATCCTAGCGCCGCCCTCAACGTTGGCCAGCGTTCACGTCTTGGCCAGGATGCTGTCGTCGATCTTGTACTTCTCCAGCTTGTAGTAGAGCGCGCTGGTCTTGATCCCCAGCAGGCGCGCGGTCTCCGTCTTCACGCCGCCAGCACGCTGGAACGCCCGGACAATCAGCGCGCGCTCCAGGCCCTCCAGGATCTCATCCAGCGTGCGTCCGTCGTCGGGAAGCGCGTCGCCCGAGGTGGTGGGCTGGGCCACGGGAGAAAGCGGCAGCGGTGCGTCGCGCAGGAATGACGGGAGGTCGCGCTCCTGCAGGTCCGGTCCGTCGGAGAAGACCAGCGCCTGCTCGATCACGTTCTCCAGCTCGCGCACGTTTCCCGGCCAGCGGTACGCCTGCAGGCGCGTCACCGCTTCGGGGGAGATGCCCTTCACCGCCGGGTTGGTCTTCTTCCCGCGCTTGTGGATGAAGTGCTGGGCCAGGTGCGCCACGTCGCTGGGACGGTCGCGCAGCGGCGGGAGCGTCACCGGGACCACGTTGAGGCGGTAGAGCAGGTCCTGCCGGAACTTCCCCTCCGCCACCAGCTGCTGCAGGTTGCGGTGCGTGGCGCTCACCACGCGCACGTCCACGGTGACCGGCGTCTCACCGCCCACCCGCTCGAACGTCCGCTCCTGCAACACGCGCAGCAGCTTGGTCTGCACGGACGGGGAGATGTCGCCAATCTCGTCGAGGAACAGCGTCCCGCCGTCGGCCAGCTCGAACCGGCCGAGCTTGCGCTTGACCGCGCCGGTGAACGCGCCCTTCTCGTGACCAAACAGCTCGCTCTCCAGCAGCGTCTCGGTGAGCGCCCCGCAGTGCACGCTGATGAACGGTCCGGCGGCGCGCGCGCTCTTCTGGTGGATGGTCCGCGCCACCAGCTCCTTCCCGGTGCCGCTCTCGCCGTGGATGTGCACGGTGGCGTCGGAGCGGGCCACCTTTAGGAGCAACGCGTGCAGCTCCTTCATGGCGGTGCTCTCGCCCACCAGCAGCGGCTCGGTGGCGTCGTCGGTGCCGGTGTACGGCGCGGCCAGGTCGGCGGAGAGCGCGGCCTGCGTGGCGGCGAGCTTCTCGTGCTTCTTGCGCGCATCCCGCAGCTGCAACGCGCTCTCCACCTTCAGCCGCACCACCTCGGGGCCAAACGGCTTCTGGATGAAGTCAAACGCGCCCAGCTTCATGGCCTCCACGGCGGACTCCACCGTGCCAAAGCCGGTCATGATCATCACCACGGCGTCGGGGTCCGCGCTGCGCACCTCCTTGAGCACCGCAATCCCGTCCTGGCCTTCCATCTTGAGGTCGGTGATGACCAGGTCCGGGTGATGACGACGGAACTCCCCCAGCCCCTCGCCGCCGCTCTTCGCGGTGAGGCTGCGGTGACCCATGCGACGGACGGTGGCGGCCACGCCCTCACGCATCGTCTCGTTGTCGTCGATCACCAGGATGGTTGCTTCAGCCATGGCTGCCTCCTCTTCCGTCGTGCAATCCTACCGCCCCAGCGCCGGACACGGCACGCTGGGTCCCTGCTCCCGCGCCAGGACAAAGCTGTTGCCCTGGCAGAAATGGATGCGCCACCCCTCGGCGAGCAGCTCCTGCGCCAGGCGGTCATGGTACCCGCGGTCAAAAGGCCACGGATTGGTGGTGGGCGTCATGGCGACGTACTCCGCCTCACGCGCGCGGGACAGCTCGAAGGCCTTCTCGCGGTCGGCCAGGTGCGCCAGCAGGTAGTTCTGCGCCGCAACCGCAACTCCGTCGGGAATGCTCTGCACCGCGGCCTGCATGGTCTGACGGTCCTCGACGGACGGATGGTACGGCTTGCGCAGCACGAAGAGGTCGGTGGGGCCCCAGGGGCCCACAATGTCCGCCAGTGACGTCGACGCCAACAGCAGCACCGCCGGCCACAACGACGCCGCACGCGGCAGCCATCCCCCGCTCTCCACCGACGGACGCGCCCTCAACCACGCACTGAGCCGCGCCCCGCCGAGGATGGCACTGCACACCGCCACCGCGTGCGTGGGACCGCCATAGTGATGACCCCACCAGGAGTTCATGAACGTGCCGGCAAACCGCTCCATGACGCCGGGGAGGGCGGGCAACAACGTCGTGGGCGCGAGCAGCGGCAGGAACGCGGTGCTGGTCAGTGGCAACAGCAGGCCGTGCAGCTTCTGCGGGTTGTTGAAGAGGAGCGCAAACACGCGCAGCGGGCTCTGCAGCGCGTTGACGGCCACCTCCGTGAAGTCGGTGCCGAGGTCCTTGAAGTAGAAGTGGCGGAATCCTCCGTCGCGGAAGAGCGGGAAGATCACCTTCACCTCGACGAGGAACGCCACCGCGGGAATGAGCAGCGCGGACAACGCCACCCGGCGCGGCGCTCCCGCCACCAGCAGCATGGCGCCGAAGCCACCGACGTAGAGCAGCAGGTTCTCCTTGCACAGACCAATCAGCACCAGGAACACCGCCATGCGTCGGTAGCGCTGTTGCAGCGCAGCCTCGATGGCCCAGGGGAAGAAACCCAGGCTCAACGTCGTGGGGTTCCAGTCAAACTGCACGCCGTTGGCAATCTCGTACGAAAGGAAATACGCCGTCGACGCCAACACGCCCGCCAGTGGAGAGCCGAGTCGGTCGCGCGCCAGGCGGAACACCGGAACCGCGCCCAGTCCCGCACACAGGGCCTGCACCAGCAAGAGCATCCCGGCGTCGCTCCAGAGCCACAGCGTGGGCGCCACCAGGACGTCAATGAACTCCATGTGGTCGCCAAAGGCATTCATGCCCATGACGGTGTTCTGCGGACTCTTCCCGCGACTGAGCAGCCACACGCTCTGCAGGAACAGGCCCATGTCACGTGAGCCGCTGCCAAAATGCGCGTGCCGCGTGTAGCTGACCACGAAGTACCACAGCGACGACAAACCACCGGCCACCCACGGCACCCACGGCAGGGAGAGCAGTCGCAGATCGACGAGAGGACTGCGCGCCACCGCCACGGTCACGGGAACGGAGAGCGCCACCGCCGCCAACGGAATCAGCAGGTGCGCGCCCGCCTGCGATGTCAACACGAATCCCAGCGCCATGAGCGCCAGCACGGTCCACGACGAGAGCGCCCGACGGAGGTCCGCGCGCAGCCCATCCGGGAGCGTGGTCCCGGACGCGCCCCCGCTGGTGACGACGAGAAGCGCCAGCCCAAACGCCCACGCCCGCCAGGGCTGCGACGCGAACGCCTGGTGCAGCGTGCCCGCCACGCCGCGTGGGTTGCCGAACATCTGGAACGCGGCCTGGAGCACCCCGCCACCGACGTAGGCGGACAACGCCACCAGCAGCCACAGCTTGACGTCACGCACGGGCGCGCTGGCCGGCGTCACCGCGGTTGTCGACGGAGACGCAACGGGAGCGGGCTCAGGGGCGGGAGAAGAAAGGGGCTCGGCCACGGCGACACCGCACTATCACGGAGCGGCGGGTTTGGTGAGTGGCCTAGTTCGGATCAAGCGCCAGCGTGACGTGTCCCCGCCAAGGACCCCGGCAGCCCCAACCTGACGACGACACGCAACTCTCTATCTCCCCGGCATGGCATCTCCCCACCCGGATCCAGACCGCTTCGAGGAGGACGACGCGCTCGGCACCGACGAGGGCGAGGAGTACATCGACGTGTTCATCGAGGAGAGCCGCGTGGACGGCCGGGATGACACCTGGCTCGACGAGGCACGCTACTGCCTCTCCTGCCTGCTGGCGTTCAAGCAGCAGCAGGTGGACACCACGCTCTCCCTTTGGGACGGACGCACCATCCGCGCGTTCCTGCTGGACCACTACCCACGCAAGCTCCGCACCGAGCCCGGACCGTGGCAGCTGGTCCCAGAGATCCTGGTGGAGTTCTTCCGGTGGATGCGGCATCACGGAATCATCTCCGCGAACACCCGACGGAACGTGACGCGCCAGGTGCAGCGTTCACGACGGATGTTCATGGAACGCGCGGCGGACCCCGGGTATTACAGCCCGGAAAAGCGCGTGTTCACGCAGCTCCTTCACCAGCTCCTCTAGGCCGTGGTCAGGCCACTGGGGGTTCCCGTGCCATTTGAAGCAATCCCCGCCTGGGAATGGCGCGCCACGCGCGTGCGCTTCCCCGCGCCCGTCGCGGCGCCCACGCCGTACTACCCGGACGTCATCCTGTTCATGGACGGCACGGGCCGCCTGCTAGCGCAGCACCTGCTGAGGCCGGAAGAGCCCAGCGGGAGCGTCGCCGCCACGTTCCGCGACGCCATCCGGGAATCCGGGGCGCCGCCCTCGCGCATCATCACGGACCACAAGGAACTGGCGCAGGCGCTGCGCGCCCTGGTTCCCGACGTGGAGGTGAAAGTGGGCGCCACGCCGGAGTTCCTGCCGGTGTTGGATCACCTGGAGGGATTCCTCGAGAGCAAGCTGCGGACTCCGCGCTTCATCGAACACCCGTCGGTCACGCCGCAGATGGTGCAGTTGTTCCTCGACGCCGCCGCGCGCTTCCACGCGTTGGGGCCCACGGAGTCCGTCTCCTCGGAGCAGGTCATCCGCATGGATGTGCCCGAGCTTGACGTGAAAGACGCCGTGGTGAGCGTGGCGCGTGATCCCGACGAGGACGTCTCGCTCATCATCCTTCCGTCCATGGAGGCGTTGTTGCTGACCGCCGAGGTGGCTGAGGAGACGGCCGGCCTGGCGCCGCCACCTACGGACACGTTCATGGTGGGCTACCTGTCGAAGGACGAGGTCCATGACGCCATCAAGGAGGAAATCACGCAACACGGTCTCAAGGTGTCAAGACCCTGTCCCTTCATCATCAACATGGTGGACGAAGCCCGCCAGGTCCTGACGTCGAAGGACTACCAGCTGGCCACGGCATGCCTCACCGCGTTGACGCGCTTCATCCAGGAGCATGGACAGGTCTTCTCCGACGACACGACGGAGTCTTCACAGGCGCGTTACACGGTCGAGACCCCCGAGCGCGTGCACGTCACGCTGCGGACGTCCCTGGAAGACTGGATGGTCGCTGGGGAGGCGCTGTGGGGTGAGGAGGAGGAGGACTTGGAGGAGTTCCCAGAGGGGGCGCTGTACGGCCAGATCCTCGACGGCTTCGCCCATCACCTGCGGAGACTTCGTCGTGGGGAGCCCTGGCTCAACGCCGCCATGACCAGCATCGAGGGCTTCCTCGTGTTCCTCACACGGGTGCGCAGCGTGGAGCTCTGGCAGACGAAGGCCGCCGACGTGGACGAGTTCCTGCTGGAGTTCTTCCCCGCCTACGTGGCCGCCGAGGAGAACGTGGTGCGTGCGGTTCCGGAGGCACTCACCCTCTTCTTCCAGTGGCTGCGCTCCGTGGACGAGATGGACCCGCGCAAGTCGGCTTCCCTCGTGAAGGCGGTGGCGCGACACGAGGCCGCGTTCAAGCGCAGAGCGCACGACCCGCGTACGTTCAGCGAGGGCAAGGCGCTCGTGGAGACGGCCCGTTTGATCAGGGATGAGTCTGCGCGACGCATGCGCCCGCGCGGGCCCAGCAAGAAGGCGAAACCCACGGGCAAGCCAGCGCGCGCCGCAGCCCGCAAGGGCACGCGCCGGACCAAGCGCAAGACGTGAACGGGATTACGGCTCTTCGGCGACGATCTGCCCGCCGCTGAGCTTTCCGTCTCCCGCCTTGAGCAGGAAGTCCTCGATGCAGGTCTGCAGGTTGCCGTCCAGCACGTCGTCGACCTGGCTGGTCTCCCAACCCGTGCGCAGGTCCTTGCACAGCTTGTAGGGATGCAGCACGTAGTTGCGGATCTGCGAGCCGAAGCTGATGTCCCGCTTGCTCGCCTCCACGCGGTCGCGCTCGGCGTTCTTCTTGTCGATCTCCAGCTGGTACAGACGCGCCTTCAGGAGCTTCTCGGCCAGCGCGCGGTTCTTGTGCTGGCTGCGCTCCTGCTGACACAACACGACGATGCCCGTGGGCTCGTGCACCAGGCGCACCGCGGATTCCGTCTTGTTGACGTGCTGACCGCCGGCGCCACCGGACCGCAGCGTGTCCACGCGGATGACGCTCCAGTCCAGCGTGATGTCAATGTCCTCGGTCACTTCCGGGAACACGAACACCGACGCAAAGCTGGTGTGTCGACGTGCGTTGGAGTCGAACGGACTGATGCGCACCAGGCGGTGCACGCCGGTCTCCGCCTTCATGTAGCCGTAGGCGTAGTCGCCGGTGACGGAGAAGGACGCGCTCTTGATGCCGGCTTCTTCACCGGGCTGCAGGTCCATCATCTCCACCTGCCAGCCTCTCCGCTCGCAGTAGCGCAGGTACATGCGCAGCAGCATGTTGGCCCAGTCCTGGCTCTCCGTGCCGCCCGCGCCGGCGTTGATGCTGACAATGGCGTTGTTGGGATCTGCCTCGCCGCCGAGCATGCGCTGGAATTCCATCTTGTCGACGAGAACACGCGCCTTGGCCAGGTCACCGAACACGGCATCCAAGGTGGCGGCGTCATTCTCGGCGGCGGCCATCTCCAGCAGCTCACCGCCGTCCTTCAGCAGGCGCTCGGCGTCACGGTAGACGGTGACCACCTTCTCCAGGCGGCTCTTCTCCTGGAGCAATCCCTTGGCCTTGTCCGCGTTGTCCCAGAAGCCCGGCTGCCCGGCCTGATCCTCGAGGAACCTCAGTCGACCTTCCTTGTGGTCGACGTCAAAGATGCCTCCGGATCCCCTCGAGCTTCCCGAGGTAATCCTTCAGAAGTCCACGTTCCTGGTTCAGCTTCTCACCGGCTTCCATCTTCCGCTCCTGTTTCCACTTCGTGGGATGCGCGGAATAGCGCAACGTTGCACGGTCGGAAAGGCCGCCTCACGCCGCGGCGGTCCGCACCTTGCGCCCGCGCCACCAGGTGCCCACGCCCAGCATGAGCGCAAACGCATACGGCACCAGGCAGATCCAGCCCAGCACGTCGCCAATGTGCGTGTAGAGGGTCTTCTCACGCATCACCGGCAGGTCCACCACCACCACCGCGTCCTCGAACACGCGGCTGGGGCTCAGGATCCTGCCCAGCGGATCAATTCCCGCCGTAATTCCGGTGTTGGCCACGCGCGCCACCGCCCGGCCGGTCTCCGCGGCGCGCACGGAATAGAACGCCAGGTGTTGCGGCGCGGCGGAGCTGATGCCGTACCACGCGTCATTCGTCACGTTGACCAGCAGCTCCGCGCCCGCGGCGGCGAACTTGCGCGCGTACTGCGGGAACACGCCCTCGTAGCAGATCAACGACGCCACGCGCGGATGCGACGCCGGCGTGGGCAGCTCCACCGGCTCAAAGCTGGCGCCCGGCTTGATGGTGGCAATGTTGGGGACAATGGCCTTGGCAATCTTGCCAAAGGGCCACGGCACGTACTCGCCAAACGGCACCAGGTGCGTCTTGTCAAAACGGCCCAGGATGGTGAGGTCATTGCGCATCACCACGGCGCTGTTGTGCAGGTACGCGCGGCTGCGGCAATCCGGGTTCTTGGGATCCTCCCGGCATTCCTCGGGAGAGAGCAGCGGCGGCTCGCGCCAGTACACGGTGGCGCCAATGACGCCGGAGGCGTGCTCCAGGCTGGGGAAGCGCTTTCCCGCCGCGCTGCCGTCGTCACGCGGGAGCGCCTGCGGGTAGGCGGCCTCCGGCCAGATGATGACGTCGGCACCCTTGGCCAGCGCTTCCTTCTGCAGCTTCTCGTACTTGCTGACGATGAAGTCGGTGTGCTGCCAGTCTTTGTTCTTGATGCCCTGCTCGATGTTCCCCTGCAGCATGCCCACGCGAACCTTGGGCGCCGCCGCCTGCAGCTCATCCACGTGCTGGATGCGCCAGAAGCCGTGCGCGTACGTGAGGACCAGCACCCCGACGAGGGCGGCCACCAGCTTCGACGGAAACACCCGCTCCCGCAGGTACCAACGCGCCACCTCGAAGAGCACCGCGTTGCTGAACGCCATGACGAAGATGATGATGTACACGCCACCCAGCGCGCCCAACTGCAGCACGGGGAGGTTCTTGAACTGGCTGGCGCCCAGGTTCCCCCATGAGAAGCCGCCGAAGTAGACGTGCGCGCGCGCCATCTCCATGCCGGTCCAGCACACCGGGATGGTCCACCATGAGCGGAAGCGGAAGTGCTTCTCCAGGATCATCGGCGTGACAATGGCGGTGCCCAGGTACTGCCACCCGCCCACGCTGAGCAGCAGCAGCAACATCGACGAGAACACCAGCGGGATGTGCCCGTGCACGTTCATGGCGATGATGAGCCAGTAGAGGAGCAGGAACGTGCCCGGCACCAGGAACCACATGCTGAAGAGGTAGGCGCGCCACGGCGTGAGCTTGCGAGCAGCGACGAGGACGGGGACCAGGCAGAAGAACGCCAGGTACTGCGTGACGGACTGCGGCACCGTCTCCAGCGACGTGTCGCCGGGCCAGACGAAGGGATGGCTCAGCGGGTAGAGCAGAGCGGAGAGCAGCGCCAGGCCGCGCATGCGCCAGGTGACCTTGGCCGCGGGCGTCGGTGACGACGTGGGGACGTCCGGCGCGGGCAGGGGCGCGGTCACGGTGGCGGTGGACTGGGACATGGCCGGCGCACCATAGCCGTCGTCCCCACCCCAGGCACGCGGGAAGCGCGGGTCAGGACTTGAGCGCGGTGACCAGCTGCTCGGCCAGCGGCACGGCCTCGCGCTCGCGCGGGTTGCCGGAGGACTTCAACGCCGTCGCCAGGCGCTCCGCCAGGGCCACGGGCCGCAGCGGCAGCTCACGGGAGAACTTGCGCTCAATGGCCTGCTGCACGCGGTTGCGGATGGCCACCAGGTCCAGGAATGGCTTCTCGATGTACTCGCACGCGCCCAGGCGCAGCGCCTCCACCGCGCTCTCATACGAGGCGTAGCCGGTGACCATGATGACCTCCGCGTCGGGGCGCTTCTCCTTGCAGGCGCGCATGAGGTCCAGGCCGCTGATGCCGGGGAGGTTCTTGTCGGAGATGAGCAGGTCCACGACGTGCTGGTCCAGCAGGCCCGTGGCCTCCTCGCCGTCGCGCGCCTCCAGCACGGTGTGTCCCAGGTCTTGCAGGATGGCCGCCAGGATGCGGCGCACCACGTCTTCATCCTCGACCACCAGGATGGTCGCGCGACGGTTCTCCTCGGTACTCACGCCTGGGCCTCCACGGAAGACAGCGCCTGCGGCGGAATTGCCAGCGACGCGCCAACGCGGATGAGCTCGAGCACGTCCGCAAACGAGGCATCCGCGGCCAGCGCCATGGCGGCATCCTCCAGCCGGCTGCGCGTGTCAATCAACGCGCTGACCTCCGTGGCCACCACGGCGCCAAACTGCGTCTGCCCCAGTGCGGCCTGGGCCGCGTCCACGTCGGGAACGCACACCGTCCGCGCGGCTCCCACGCGCGCCGCCAGGATCTGCGTGTCCGGCGCGGAGCCGATGATGAGCGCGCTGGCCGGCGCGGCGTGCGTGGTGTCCCCCTCGATGCGGGCCTTCAGCGCCTGGGAGCGCGCGTGCCGTTCGTGCGGCGTGCGCAGCCGCATCACCCGACCCACCTCCGCCGTGGGCTCGTCCAGCCGCTGGAACGGCTTGACCAGGAACGCCAGGAATCCCTCCTCCAGCGCCTCCACGGCCGCGCCCACGCTCGGATACCCGGTCACGAGGATCATGCGCAGCTGCGGGTGTTGCTGGCCCACGCGCTGCTTCAGCTCCAGCCCGGTGATGCCCGGCAGGTTCTTGTCGGTGATGACCACGTCGTAGCTCTCGCGCGGGAGCCGCTCCAGGGCCTCCTCCCCCGTCGAGACCGTGTGCACCTGGTGTCCGGCCTCCTCCAGCACGGTGCCCAGGATGGAACGCAGCGTCGTCTCGTCTTCCACCACCAGGATGCGCGTCCGGTCCATGAAGACTCCTCCCCGCGCCACAAGCCGCTGGACGCGCAGCATCCCACGCCTTCACACCAGGTGCATCTTCTCCCGGGTGGCCGCCAGCGTGACGTGGAAGGTGCTGCCTTTGCCCACCTCGCTCTCCACCGTCACGCGCGCGCCGTGGTCCTGCATGATGCGGTGCACCAGGGTGAGCCCCAGTCCCTTGGCCTCGGGGACGGGCTTGGTGGTGAAGAACGGCTCCCAGATGCGGTCCTGGATCTCGGCGGGAATGCCCTTGCCGGTGTCGGAGACGGAGAGCTTCACCAGCTTCCCGTCGACGGCGCGGGTGGTCAGCGTGAGCACCCCGCCCTCGGGCATGGCGTTCTTGGCGTTGGAGAGCAGGGCCAGCAGCGCCTGTTGCAGGTCCGCGGCGCGACCGCGCACCTTGGGCAGGTTGGGATCCAGCTCTTTGCGCACCTGGATGCGCTGCGCCACAATCGGCCGCGTCATCAGGCTGAGCGCCCCCTCGACGACACGGTTCACCTCCACCATGGTCTCCCCGCTGGAACCCTTCTGCGGCGTGATGGCCATGAGGTTCTGGACAATGTCGCGGATGCGCAGCGCTTCCCGCTCGATGTCACGGAGCTGCGGCAGCGTGGGATCGCCTTCCTTGGCGCGCAGCATCATGAGCTGCGTGGTGCCCAGCAGACCGGCCAGCGGATTGTTGATCTCGTGCGCCACGCCGGCGCCCAGCTCGCCCACCGCGGCCATCTTCTGGCTCTGGATGAGCTGGTCCTGCGCTTCCTTGAGGTCGCGGGTGCGTTCCTCCACGCGCTTCTCCAGCTCGGCGTTGTACTTGCGCAGCTCCTCGTCGCGGGCCTGCACCTCCGCCGCCATCTGGTTGAACGCCGCGCCCACGCGTTGCAGCTCGGCCAGCGGCAGCGTGGGAGTGCGGTGTGTGAAATCACCCTTCTGGAAGGCCTGCGCCGCCTTCACCAGCTCGTCGACGGGACCGCTCACGCCGCGCGCCAGGATGGTTCCCGCCACCACCGCGCAGAGCAGCGCCACCAGCACCCAGAACGCGGACTGCAGGAGGATCTGTCGCGCCGGTGCAAACGCGCCTGCCGCGTCTTCCGCCACCACCACGGCCCACGGCAATCGGTCCAGTCGCGCGTACGCCGTCACCATCTCGGTGGTGTCCCATGTCTCACGCAGGCTTCCCGACGTCGTGGCGGAAGGGGCCAGGGCCTTGCCCAGCTGGGCGGGCAACGTGGCAGTGGGCACCACCACCGGAGCGGACTCCGCCTTCTTCGCAGCAAACGGATGCAGCTCGTTGTCGACGAGGAATGCCACGCCGTGTGCATCCTCCGCGGCCTCGGCCACGCGCTCGGCCAGGGAGGCCAGCGAGAGCTCCACGGCAATGACACCGCGCTTGCCGCCCCCCAGCGGAACCGCCACGGCCAGCGCCATGAGCGGATGCGACTTGCTCTCCACGACGTACGGCGGCCCCACGGCGGCACCCGCGGCCAGCGCGGCGGCCAACGGCACCCGACGGGAGAACGCCTCCAGGTCCGCGGTGGTCATCACCTCGCGCCCCTTCAGCTCGGGGTCGTTGGTGCCCTGTTCCAGGTAGACGGGCGCGCCCAATCCGTCGCCGGTCTCACTGATCAGCGCCACCACGTTGTACGCGTCGCGTTGACGGTAGATGAGCGAGAGCGCGCCTTCCTGCTCGTCGGGGGAGAGCCCTTCCAGGCGGATCGCCGTCGAGCCCAGGCGCAGGTCGGTGAGCGCGCTGCTGACAAACCCATCGGCACGTTCCGCCACGTGGCGCGCCTCGCCGATGAGACGGGCCTCCAGCAGCTGCTCCAACGAGGAACGACTCAGCACGGCGCTGGTCCCGCCGCTGACCGCCACGGGCACCACCGCCACGAAGACCAGCAGGAGCGTGAGCTGGGTCTGCAGACGCATCCGTCGCTCGAGACCTTTCCGGTTGGGCGCCCCCCGCGCGCCCGGCGCCGGCGGATGATAGGACGGACGCATGGCGCGCGACAAAAGGCCTACCTTGAGTCACCTGGCCGCGGACGGCACGGCCCGCATGGTGGACGTGGGAGACAAGGCCGTCACCAGCCGCACCGCCGTCGCGGAGGGGCGCGTGCGCATGAAGCGCGGCACGTTCAACCTGATGCTCAAGGGCCAGGCCAAGAAGGGCGACGTCCTCGGCACCGCGCGTCTTGCCGGGATCATGGGCGCCAAGCGCACGCATGAGCTCATCCCGTTGTGCCACCCGCTGGCGCTGTCCCACGTGCAGGTGGATCTCACACCCCGGCCCAGCCTGCCGGGCGTGGAGATCGTGGCGTCGGTCCGGACCGAGGGGCGCACCGGCGTGGAGATGGAAGCGCTGACCGCGGTCACGTGTGCAGCGTTGTGCGTCTATGACATGCTCAAGGCCGTGGACCGCGAGATGGTGATCGAGGGCATCAACCTCCTGGAGAAGCACGGCGGCGTCTCCGGCTCGTACCGTCGGGGGAAGTCATGACGCGCCCACCGCCGCGACGGGAAGACAATCCCACCGGCCAATTCCAGATCCCCACCGAGCCGCCGCCCCAGCGTGACCCCGACGGATTCCCCGCCGAGTTCGGCCTGCGCAACCAGAGCACGCGCATGCTTCCCCGCGGCGCCATCGAGGCCGCGCTGCAGCTTCGCGGTCTCCCGGTGCGGGAGCTCTTCCACGCGCGCCTGGACGCCGTGCGCACGGCCTACCGCGGGACGCCGGAGAATGGTGCGCTCGTCGCCGCGGTGGATCCCGCGCGCGGAGTGTCCGCCGCCGTCCGCGTCATCGCCCAGCCCGACGGGCAACCGGCATCGCTCTCCATCGGTCGGCATGAGCGCTGCCAGCTGTGCCTGACGGATCCCGCCGTCTCGCTGCGTCACGCCATCATGGTGCTGCGCAAGCTGCCGACGGGGGATCTGCGTGTCCGGCTCATCGACCTGCGTACCGGGCTCGGCCTCACCGGCGAGGATGGTCGTCCGCTGGAGAGCGTCAGCGTGGAGGGGCACCTGTTCATCGGGCTCGGTCGCTACGTGCTCATGATCCTGCTCGGCGGTGAGGATCTCTGGTGCTCCAATGACGGCGGAGAGGTCTTTGACACGCTGCCGCCCCGCGTCTTCTTCGACACGCGTGAGCGCGTCCCCGGCATGTCCTCCCCGCGTCAACGCCGCCTGCCCCACGACGAGATCAGCGGCATGAAGATCGCCAGCGGCACGCGCACCGCGGCACGCGCCCGCGGCATCATGGACTTCCACTCGCGCGTCTCCATCCATGCCGCACCCTCGCCGCTGAAGCTGCCGCAGAGCGTGATGTCGGGGGACCGTCGGGGGACGCTGTCCATTGCGTGCAAGGCCGGCAGCGCCACGGTCCCGCTGTATGACGCACAGGTGCGCGACGGCGTCCTCCTCGGCCGCTACGACCGCTGCGAGAGCGCGGACCTTCCCTTTGAGCTGCCGGACACGGTGAGCCGCGTGCACGCGCTGGTGCTCTCCGACGGAGACGGCCTCTACGTCGTGGACACCGCCAGCACCTTCGGGCTGCGCACCATCGACGACGTGGAGGTCCCCGGCCTGCGCCTGCGCGACGAGACGGAGTTCAAGCTGGGCACGGAGACGCGCGTGCGCTGGGTGCCCACGCCGTGACGCTCAGGCGCGCTGCTTCTTGCGCGTGACCGGCGCCGGCGCTCCCAACGAGACCGCTTCCCTTCGGAACGTCACCGTCCGCGCCAACGGCATCATCCGGCCGAACGCGGAACAGAACGTGGCCTCGATCTCGGCGGTGCTGGGGAAGAGGTCGTAGCTGAACGCGCCGGTCTGCTGGTCGAACACCAGGGCCACGTGTCCGCCGTCCTTGAGCGCGGCGTAGTAGTGCGCGTGCCGCTCGCCCACGTGGACGTGACGCTCCACCAGGGTCCCCAGGCGCGCCAGCAGCCCATCAAGGGTGGCCTCCACGTCGGAGAAGCGCGGGCGCTGGAAGGGCACGGGGCGCACGTCGGTGAAGCCGTGCATCCGGTCCGCGAGCTTGCCGGCAATGATGTTGTGCAGTGGGATGGCCTCGGTGGTGCGCCAGCGCGGCTCCCCGTCCCCACGACGCAGCACCACCATGTCGGAGCGGTACCAGTTCTCGATGAAGCCCTCGTAGTAATAGGCGCTCAGCTCCGCCAGGTACTCCTCGACGACCACCGGCAGCCCCCACACCACCTGTCGGAACACCTGCCGCGCCAGCGGGTGCACGCACGTGAAGATGGCGCCGCCCACGGGCACCGCGCTCACCGCCCGGGAGAGGAACGCGGTGAAGCAGCCCTCAAAGCTCATCGGGTCGGTGATGACGACGTCAAAGGCCGCCTGCAGCTCCTCCGGCATGGGCGGCAGGACGTCCTGGACCCGCGCGTCCACGGTGAGTCCCTCGTCGTGGGCCACGCGGCGGATGAAGTCGATGAGCACCTCGTCGATGTCCACCACGGTGACGCGGTGGCCCAGCCGGGAGAGCGCCAGGCTGAGGAAATCGTCGTCGCCAATGATGAGCACGCGCTGCCGCGGTCCCATGCGCGCGGTGAGCTCCAGGCAGCGCAACGCGCCACTCTCCGGCAGGCACGCGGTCTGCCCGTGCTCGAACAGGCTCAGCTTGCGGCGCGTGTGCGCCCTTCGCAGCAGCTCCACCAGCTCGTCGGCGCCCGGGTGCGCGCGCAGGTGCCACCGGAACCCCTCCCCCAGCTCGACGAGACGCGCGCTGACGGCAGGGTCCACCGGGTCCAGGCCGCGGTCCGCCAATCCGGCGCTCTGCAGCTCGTAGAAGAGCGGCCCGGGCTCCTCGTCCTCGGGGATGCCGTGCGCCAGGCGCGTCAGCTCGGCGCCATGCGCGGGCGCCACGGTGCGACGACGGGAATGCGCCAGGGACCGCACCTCGCTGTCCCACGGCGCCCTCGACACCACGGCATACGCGCCATCCACCAGACGCAGCATGTTTCACCAGGGGAAGACGATGCGGTCGTTGAGGAACCAGGCGGTGCCGTCGTCGGTGCTCTTGATGGCGCCGGCGTTCTCCAGCGTCTGCAGGTGCGTGGCCACGTCGGCCTCGCTGGGCGGCGTGAGGTTCCACTGCGGGAAGAAGCGCTTGACGTGCCCGTGCACCGTGTCCTTGCGCACCTGGCGGGAGGCCTCCACGGAGTGCAGCGTCAACAGCACGCCCACCTGTTCCGGGGTGAACGGCGGCTGGGTACTGGCGGTCTCCTTGCGCACCGTGTTGAGCAGCAGGTGACAGAACGCCACGCGGTCCGCCGGGCTCAGCCGCTGCTTCACGCCTCCCAACGTCCGGGAGATGGCGGCCACGCGGAACAAATCCACGAAGATGTCACCCACCTCGCGCGGGTCGGGCTGCAGGGCGGCGTCGCGGACCTTGATGCCCTCCCCCGTGAGGTGCACCAGCTCACCGCCCACCAGGTCCCATTTGCCCCACTGCGCGTACAGCCGCCGCCGCAACCGCGTGGCGCTGCGGTCCATGCTGATCTGGTAGCCGCTGTTGATGAAATCCTGGGCCACGTCCGCCGCCTTCACTTCCGGCAAGCGCGTCTTGAGGAACGGCGTGAGCGCCGTGGTGAGGGCCTTCTTCACCTGCTCCGTCTTGCGTGCCCAGGAACCCATTGGCACTGGCCTCCAACCCTTGAGGTGGCGCGCGACCATATCCCAGGACCGCCCCCAGCCAAGCGGCAAAGTGGGCCCGGCCCGCCCCCTCCCCTTCCGCCCCCGGAAAGTCGTCTTGCCCGCCAGCGGAGGCGCACCGTTCCATCCGCGAAAACTGCACGGTCTGGCTTGGAATTTGAAAGAACCACGCACCAGATCCACCCCGCCACACGAAAACTGGGGCAAGCCACGGCGGCGGGGAAGGTGTTTATCCCACCACCGACGATCGGCGGAGGCAATCCTTGGAGCCGGGTTCTCGATAACCTATACGTCTCCCAACCCAAGCAGCCGGCAAAGCTCGGCTCAGACGCGGGGAAAGAACATGAGCATGTCAGTCGGCGGCGGTCACTACCAACTTCCTTCCTTCGGCCGGGACGTTGCCGGCATGGCCGAGTCGCTGGGCTGGCCTGGGAGCGTTGCCTCCGCACTGGGTGCGCAGGTGGACGCCGCCACCGGCGACATCGCGGGTGCCCTGAGCAACCTCAAGGACATGTACTCCAAGGGCATTGCGGAGGACTTTGGCCGCCTCTTTGGCGGCGGGTTGCCCCCGCAGAACCACTGTGAGCGCCCGCTGGACGCCATGGCGCGGTCCATTGCGCAGGGAATGCTCGGGTTCAACAAGTTCGGCGGTGTCTCGCGTGAGGCGCCCTTCGGCACCGGCAAGCTGGGCAAGTCCATCGAGAAGGCCATCAAGAAGAACCCGGCGTTCAAGGCCCAGATGGAGAAGATGCTCGGCGGCATCATCGTCCCCGACGGCAAGAAGGACGGGAAGCTCACCGTCTACCGGCCGCAGGGCAGCATGATCGGTGAGGCCCTCAAGAACGGCATCAAGGCGGGCCTCATGGCGCAGGCCGGCATGATCGGCGCGCTGGCCAACATGGGCCTCCCGCTCGGCGCGGGCGGCGTCCTGGGCAACACCCTGATGCGCCTGGCCGGCAACATCGAGAGCCTCATGAAGGGCGGCGTGCCCGGCATGGACGGCGCCAGTGGCTCCAGCGGGGCCAGCGGCGCAGGTGGCGCGGGCAGCGCGGTGGCCAACTGGGGCAAGCAGCTCGGTCCGGAGGCCGCCCAGATGGCTGAAGGCATGGGCATCAACCTGGGCAGCGCCTCGTTCGAGGACATCCTCTTCCTGCTGCTGATGAAGTACGCGAAGAAGAAGGAAGAGGACATCATGAAGAAGGTCCAGGAGCTGGACAAGAGCATGCAGGAAGGCGGTGCCGAGGGCGCCGGCAAGGGCGGCGGCAAGGGCGGTGGCAAGGGCGGTGGCTCCGTCGGCGGCGCGCTCGGTGCGGTGGGCGGCATGATCGGTGGCCCCGTCGGCGGCATGGTGGGCAAGGCCGTGGGCGGCATGCTGGGCGGTGGCGGCAGCGGCGGTGCGGGCGGCGCCAGCGGTGGCGGCGGCGGTGGCGGCATGCAGGGCGCCAACCTGGGCGAGAAGATGGACCCGTCCAAGATGAGCGACACGATGAAGCAGCAGATGCTTCAGAAGCTCATGGGCGACCTGCAGAAGCTGTACGAGATGCTCTCGAACATGATCAAGAGCATGCACGACATGCAGATGACGCCCGTGCGCAACCTGCGCGGCTGATTCCGCCTCATCTCAAGCTGCAACCGGAAGCCGGCCCCCCGTGGGCCGGTTTTCGTTTTCCGACGTCCACCGGGCGTCTTTGCCCCCTCGCAACGCGTCCCTTTCTTGCTGCCAGAGAAGGCCCGCGGGTACCCTTTGCTCGTCTCATGTCCAGCGCCAGGTCCCGCATCCTGTTGTCTGTCCCCGCTTCCTGGGACGTGGCCCGGCTGCACGGCGCGCTGGCCAGCCACCCCGACGCGGACTTGGTCACGCTCCCCGACGCGGCCGCGGTCCTCAAGGATCTGCAGGCGCAGGGCGCCGACGTTGTCATCATGGGCTGGCCCATCCCGGACATGGATCCAGCGCGCTTCTTCTCTGCCCTGTCCGCGCTGCCGCGTCGTCCGGAGCTGCTGACGCTGGACGCCCCCGACGCCCCCGCGCCTCCCCCCGACGCCGGCATCCACGCCTCGCTGACCCGGCTGCCTGGCGTGGAGAAGCCGCTGGTGCGCCTGGTGGAGAGCCTGTTGGAGGCGGGTCGGCTGCGCAGCCGGCTGGAGCAGAGTGAGCGCCAGTACACGGACCTGCTGCAGAACACGCGCGACGCCATCTACATCCTCGGCCCCACGCGCTTCACCCTCGTCAACCGCGCCTTCGAGGAGCTGCTGGGCTACTCCGGCGAGGAGATCTGTCACCCCTCGTTCGACTACCAGCGCCTGATTGCCCCGGAGAGCCGCCCCATGATCCTGGAGCGCGCGCGCCTGGCCGCTCGAGGGGAACCGCTGCCGCCACGCTACGAGTTCCTGGCGCTCAACAAGGCCGGCCAGCGTCTCGACGTCTCGGTGAGCGTCTCGTACATCGTCTACAGCGGGGATCCGTCCTCGCTGGGCGTGTTGCAGGACATCACCGCGCGCAAGCAGTACGAGAAGGCGCTTCTCCGACGGAACCGTGAGCTGGCGGTGCTCAATGACCTGGCCGCCACCGTCTCCCGCGCGCCGGATCTCACCACCGTCTTGGAGATGGCGGTGGAGCGGCTCATCGCCGTGATGGGATTCAACGCGGCGGGCATCAGCCTCAAGGAGAACGGTCGCGACGTGGTGCGCGCGCACCTCTTCCGCGGCATCAAGGCGGAACAGGCGGCAGCCATCCAGGAGATCCCGCTGGGCCTGGGACTGCTGGGCGCCGCCGCCAAGACCGGTGACGTGCAGGTGGTGCGCGACCTCTCCACCGACCCGCGCGTGGCCGTGAAGGAAGTGCACAAGTGGGGCTTCAAGGCTGCCGTGTGCGTTCCCATCCAGGCCAAGGATCGCGTGCTGGGCAGCGCCATCGGGCTGTGCGTCGACGAGCGCGACTTCGCGCCCGAGGAGGTGAGCCTCCTGCTCTCCATCGGCCACCAGCTGGGCACCGCTGTGGAGCGCGCCGCGCTGTATGACCGGCAGGAAGCCGCCATGCGTCGCCTGCTGGCGCTGGACGAGGTCGCGCGCGCCCTGGCCTCCACGCTGGACCGCCAGGAGGTCTTCCGCGTGGCCGCCACGCAGGTCCAGCACGTGCTCAACGCGGACACCGTCGAGATTTCGCTCTTGCGCACGGACCCGGAAGGTGCACGCCAGCTGGAGGTGGTGCTGCAGCGACGTCGGGGTGGCGCGTGGGAGGAGCCCGGCACGCTCACCGGTGAAGGAGAAGGGCTGCGCTGGCGGGCGCTCTCCGCCGGAAAGCCGGTGGTGCTGGAAGCCCATGACGCCTCCGCGGAGAGTGAGCTGGGTGCGTTGGGCGTGCGCTGCGTGGCCGCCGCTCCCCTGCTCCTCGACGGCAAGGCCATTGGCGCGCTCATGGTGGGCTTCGCCTCGGACATCGGGCGTGGGGAAGCAGCGCTGGAGTTCCTGGGTCCGGTCAGCGCGCACCTCGCGCTCGCCATCAAGAACGCGCGCATGTTCTCGTCCATGGAGGACGCCTACCGGGAGCTGAAGGAGGCCAAGGACCAGCTGGTGCTCCAGGAGAAGCTCAGCGCCCTGGGTGAGATGAGCGCCGGCGTGGCGCATGACTTCAACAACGTGCTGGGCGCCATCCTGGGTCGCACGCAGCTGCTCAAGACCTTCCTCCCCGACCCCACGCACCTGCGCTCGCTCGAGGTCATCGAGCGTGCGGCGCTGGACGGAGCAGCCACGGTGCGTCGCATCCAGGAGTTCAGCCGCGTGGGCGGCAGTGGCGACTTCCAGGCCGTGGACCTGTCCCAGGTGGTGAACCAGGCCGTGGAGATGACGCAGGCCCGGTGGCAGGTGCGCGCGCGCGCGGAAGGCGTGGAGATCCGCGTGAACACCGCGCTGACGGAGGTGCCGTCCGTCATGGGCAATGCCCAGGAGCTGCGGGAGGTCCTCACCAACCTCATCCACAACGCCTGCGACGCCATGCCGCAAGGGGGCGCCATCACCGTCGCCACCGGCGTGGAGGGTGGACGGCCTTTTGTCTCCGTGCAGGACACGGGCACCGGCATGCCGCCGGAGGTGAAGGCCCGCGTGTTCGACCCGTTCTTCACCACCAAGGGCGTGAAGGGGACCGGCCTGGGGCTCAGCGTCTCCTACGGGATTGTCCAACGACACCACGGTGAGTTCGAGGTGGTCACCGAGCTGGGCCAGGGCACCACGTTCATCATCCGGCTTCCCAGCAGCGCCGCCGCGGAAACGCTCCAACCCTCCGTGCCGCCCGTCGTGGCCACCGCGGCCAGCGCCACCGGTGCGCGCGTGCTGGTGGTGGAGGATGAGGAGTCCATCCGCGACATCCTGGCGGACATGCTGCGCACCGCGGAGCACCACGTGGTCACCGCGCATGACGGCCCCAGCGGACTGCAGCAGCTGGACGAGCTGATGGCCGGCGCGGGCGTCGACGTGGTGTTCACGGACCTGGGCATGCCGGGCATGAGCGGCTGGGAGGTGGCCAGCGCGGTGCACCAGCGCTACCCGGGCCTGCCCGTGGGGCTCATCACCGGCTGGGGCGCCAGCCTGGACGTCGACAAGATGAAGTCCCACGGCGTGGATCTGGTCATTCCCAAGCCGTTCCGCTTCGAGCAGCTCACCAGCGTGGTGGCGGAGGCCATGGAGCTCTCCCGCCAGCGTGGACGAAAGCCACAGCCACCCTGACTGCCGTGGAGTGCTCCCACCCGCCCGCCTTTGGTAGCGTGACCGGACCCCTCAGAGCCAAGGAACCCGCAGCATGCCCCCGTCCAAGAGTGCCACGCTGTCTGCGCCCAAGGCCAGGTCCCGCAACGGAAAGGGCCGCGCCGCCGCCGTCGACGCCGCGCGGATGACCGAGCTGGAGCACCGCAACGCCAAGCTCACCCGCATCCTGGATGTGGCCAAGGCCATGGGCAGTGAGCGTGACTTCACTGCCCTGCTGGAGACGGTGCTGCGTGAGGCCAAGGAGGTGGTGGAGGCAGACCGGCTCAGCCTCTTCATCCTGGACCGCGAGCGCGGCGAGCTGTGGACCAAGATCGCACAGGGCCTGGGCAGCCAGGAGATCCGCATCCCCATTGGCGTGGGCATTGCCGGCGCGGTGGCGCAATCCAAGGAGCCGCTGCTCATCCCCGACGCGTACGCGGACCCGCGCTTCAACCGCTCCGTGGACCTCAAGACCGGCTACCGCACGCGCAACATCCTCACCGTGCCCATGCTGAACATGGCGCGGGAGGTCACCGGCGTCATCCAGGCGCTCAACAAGACGGAGAACCGGGACTTCACGGCGGAGGACCAGGAGCTGCTCATGGCGCTGGGCGGTCAGGCGGCGGTTGCCGTCGAGAACGCCCTCCTGCACCAGGACATCGAGCGGCTCTTTGAGGGCTTCATCCGCGCCTCCGTGTACGCCATCGAGGCCCGGGACCCGACGACCAGCGGTCACAGCGAGCGCGTGGCCCAGCTCACCGTGGGCATTGCCGAGCACCTGGACCGCCTGGTCACCGGCCCCTACGCCGGCGTGCGGCTGCGTGCCGCGGAGGTGCGGGAGCTGCGCTACGCCGCCCTGCTGCATGACTTTGGCAAGGTGGGCGTGCGGGAGCACATCCTGGTCAAGAGCAACAAGCTGTTCCCCCATGAGTTCGAGCTGCTTCGCGCACGCTTCGACTTCGTGCGTCGCTCACGGGAGCTGGAGTTCTGGAAGCGCAAGGCCAACGCCCTGATGGCCAGCGACGTGGAAGCCGCGCGTCGTGAGGTGCTGGCCCTCGACGAGGCCCTGGCCAAGGAGCTCAAGGAGCTGGACGGGTTCTTCGAGTTCGTGGCGGCGTGCAACCGGCCCACCGTGCTGGAGCAGGGCGGATTCGAGCGCCTGAGCGAGATTGCGCGCAACACCTACGAGGATCTCGGCGGTGCCGTGAAGCCGCTGCTCACCCCCGACGAGGTGAAGAACCTCTCCCTGGCGCGCGGCAGCCTCAACAACGACGAGCGGCGCGAGATCGAGAGCCATGTCACGCACACCTTCCGCTTCCTGTGCCAGATCCCGTGGACGCGTGAGCTCAAGCGCGTGCCGGAGATTGCGTACGCGCACCATGAGAAGCTGAACGGCAAGGGCTACCCGCGCGCCCTGCCCTCCAACGAAATTCCCGTGCAGTCCAAGATGATGACCATTGCGGACATCTACGACGCGCTCACCGCCAGCGACCGTCCCTACAAGCGCGCGGTGCCCCACGTGAAGGCCATAGACATCCTGCGCGACGAAGCGCAGCGCGGCGCGGTGGATGAGCTGCTCCTCGACGTGTTCGTGGGTGCCGAGGTGCACAAGCGCCTGGCCAACCCGCCCACCTGAGGCTCACCCGCTGATCTGCAGCGCCAGCGCAATCACGCGCCGCTCCTGGCTCTGGTAGCGCGGGTAGCGGAACAGCCCCAGCGCCTCCTTCAGGCACATCCCCGCGCGGTGCTCCCGCAGCCGACGAGGCTCCATGGTGATCTCGTCGACGCGCCCTTCGGGTTGCACCACCCAGCTCAGCTCCACGCGCTCACCCTGCAGCTCCACGTCCTCCCGCGCCGCGGCGCGCAGGCACCGGCTGAGCAGGAACGCGTACTCCGCGTGCGTCAGCGCCACCGCGTCGTTGGTGAGGACCGGCGCGGGCTTTCCCGTCGAGAAGTCCCGGAACGTGGGCGGCAACCCCAACGCGCTCTCCGCCCGTCGACACGCGCCTTCACCTGCCACGACGTCCATCCGCGCGCACACCAGCGCCGTGAGGGTGCCCCGACGGTACGGGTCATCCTTGCGCTCGCCTGCCAGCAACTCGTCCAGCTCCCGCGCCTCCTTCAGGGCCGCCCCCAACGCCTTGCCCGCGGCCTCACCTTCACCCGCCAGCAGCGTTCTCACGCGCACGCTGGCGGTGAGCGCCTGCACGCGACAGGGCTCGGGCGTGGTGGGCGCGACAGTTTTGCGGCCGTGGCACAGGCTTGCCGCCTCCCTCGTCAGCTGCAGCGCGTTGCGGTCGCCCTGCACCGCCAGGAACACCGCCAGCGCGCCCTTGGCGGAGGAGGCGCGTCGCTTCTGCCCGGCGTCACCGTAGGCCTGCACCGCCGCTTCCAGCTCCGCACGACCGGGCGCGAGGCCCTCGCCCACCGTGGGCAACAGCGGCCAACGCGCGGTGCCGGCGACGACGGTGTCCGCCGCCTTCAGCGCCTTGACCTGCTCCTGCACCCGCGCGGCCCCGGCTCCCGTCGCCAGCGACATCCGCTTGAGCACGCGCGCGCGGTCCTTGCTGACGTTCGCGCCCTCGTCGGCCAGGATCAGCGCCTCCCGCCAACGCGCGTGAGCCCGCTCCAGCTTGCGCTCGCCCACGTCGGCTTCCGCCATGAGCATCAGCGCGTCCAACTTCTCCGACGTCACACTGGAGCCCAGCGACTCCTGCAGCGCCTTGCGCGCACCCGCCCAATCCTTCTTCCGCAGCGCCGTGCGCGCCTGGGAAATCGGGCTGGAGACGGTGGCGGCCTGTACCGTCAGCAACGTCGCAAGCATGAGGGTGAACAACGCGCCCACGTGCGCATGAGTGCCACATCGGCAGGAGGCACACCATCCGGCGTCCAGCCTCACTGCACAAACACAGAAATTCCTTGAGTGAACGGGGACGGCGGTGGAAGGATGCGAGCACCTCGCATGTCCCTGCGAGTGGTGTCCGGATTGACCGGCACCCAGGAATCGCCAACCACGCTGGGGGCGATCAAGGACGGGGAAAATGGCTTACGTCATCACCCAAAAGTGTCTCGGCGAAGTCTACGCGGCCTGTCAGGCGGTTTGCCCCGCCGACTGCATCCACGCGGGCAAGTACCAGAACCAGTCGTTCATGGTGATTGACCCCGACGAGTGCATTGACTGCTCCGCGTGCCTCCCGGAGTGCCCCATCGGCGCCATCGTGGCCACCGAGGAGGAAGACCCGGAGTGGGCCGAGATCAACATGGAGCTGGCTCCGCAGTTCAAGAAGAACCCGAAGCCGGCCACGCGCCCCAAGAACCAGGCGCCCCGTCGCAAGGACAACAAGCTCGTCAACGGCTGAACAATCGCTCGGGCTGGGCGGCGGCGGGTGCTAGGCTCGCCCCATGCCGTCGCCCCCCCTTCCCCCCTCCCGGCGCGCCGTCCGTGAGATCCTCCTGGGCCTGCTGGTCCTCGTGGGGGGCGTGACCTGCACAGACAGCCAGACCAACGACTCCCTCTGCGGCGACGAGCAATGCAGCCCCGACCAGGTGTGTGTTGCCGGCCGCTGCCACATGAGCTGCGTCGAGGACGTGGACTGCCCCGGCGGTGAACGGTGCCACAACCAGGTCTGCCTCCGCCCGGAGGAGGGCGTGGGCTCCACCGCGTCGTCGGGCGGCGCCACGTCCTTCTCCGCCTCCGCGTCGTCCAGCGTGAGCAGCGGCGCGTCCTCCAGCGTCTCCTCCTCTTCCTCCTCGCTCAGCAGCGCTGGCGGTCCGTCCAGCTCCAGCGCCGTGTCCTCGGCGGGTGGCCCCTCCTCCTCTTCCGCGGCCGTTTCCTCCTCGGGAGCGGTGTCCTC
>JBFMGU010000126.1:0-30413 GCA_040752415.1 Myxococcota bacterium | reverse complement strand
GGTGACCGGGGTTTCCGGTTCAATCGCCGCCAGATATTCCGAGACACCCTCTCCAGGGCGCCGCTGCTTCCGCTCACCCGCTTCGTGACGCGCTCGGCACTTCCCTCCCTGCCGATTATCCGACAGCCCTTCAGAAGGTGCTGACCGCTCGACGTCGCAGCGCCCCTCTGACTTCTGACTTCTGACTTCTGACTTCCTTTCCCTTGGGAACCCCAGGAACCCCACGGCCCCATCAGTACTGGATGCTGCAGGCAATCTGGTTGAGCGGGATGAAGTTCTTCACCTTGAGATTCGCCTCGGTTTCGCGCAGCGCCTGCAGGAAGACGTTGTTGGCCTGGATGAGCTGCGGGTCGGTGAAGTTGTAATCCACCTCGTGGAGCAGGGTCACGTTGGTGGGATCAAAGAACATCTTCGCTGCCATCTTGTACTTGAAGACGTCCACCTTCTTCATGAACTTCGCCGGGTCCTGCTTGGGGATGTCCGGTGAAGCGGGCGGCGGCACGCGCAGACGCAAGGGCAGCTTGTTGATGGAGTAGGTGCCCAGGTCGTAGTGGTCGCAGGCGTGGGCCACGCTGACGTCGTGCATGTACGTGGTGATGACGTTGGCCAGCGTGTCGCCCTCGAAGATGGTGCGGCTGTCCGGGAAGCCCTTCACCCACGGCGCGATATGGTCCGCCCAACGCGCCACCAACGGGTCACGCGGCGGGAGCTTCTGCAGCACCGTGGTGACAAAGCCCTTGAACGTGTTCCAGTACGCGCGCAGGAACTCTCCGTACGGCCCCTCCACCTCCGCGCCCGCCACGGGAAAGCGGAACTCCGGGTAGGCGCTGTTGCCGGGAATGCCCTGGTGTCCCGCCACGACGAGGTTGCGCAGCCCCGTGGAGGTGCCCGCGAACGGCGCGTAGATCAACCAGCGCCAGTTGTTGAGCACGCTGAACTCGTTGGTGAGCACCGTGTTGTCGAGCACCAGCGTGTACTGAGTGTGCGGGTAGAGCAGCTTGAAGACCAGGTGGTCCTTGGGCAGCGCGGTCTTGGTCACCGCGTTGATGGCGTCGTAGGGGAAGTGCAGGTTGGGATGGAAGGAGAGGATGAGCCGGGTGGTGGCGCCCTGCAGCGCAATGCACTTGGCCAGTGGCCACGCATTCACGTTCACCGGCGACATGACGACGTCATAAACGCGGATGGCCACCAGCGTGAGCGTGCCCTTGGCATCCCGCCGCAACAGCACCACCGACGGAGCGATGTACATGCCCTCATACGGCTGCACGTAGCCCATGGCCGAGAAGTCCGCCTTGAAGAACGTGCTGCCCGGCGGGGGATTGGCCAGGAACGGGGCGAACGCCGCGAGGTCCGGCGGGTCCAGCTTGGGACAGAGGAAGCGGCTCATCACGCTGTTGCGGAAGAGCTCGCCGAACTCGTCGTCCTCCATGATCTCGACGTGCGGATTCTCCAGCGCATAGACCAGCGCCGTGGGCCAGTAGGTGAGCAGGTTCTTCAGGTAGCGGTCGCCAATGGCCTTGTTCCACTCCGCCTGCTCGTCGTCGGGAAGGTGGATGACCGCGGCGGACTCACCCTGGGGATGCGCGGGCGAAGGCTGCGGCCAGGGACCCTTGCGACCGTAGAGGTACGCGTCGGGGCCGGGCAGCGTGTCGTTGGGCAGGGCCGGCAGCGTCGAAGATGACACCGGCGGAACCAGCGCAACGTTGCTGCGGGTGGACGGGGAAAGGGATGGGGCGAGGGCAGGCTGGTTGTCGGAGCTCACGGCCTCATGGGTAATCCGTCGGGCGGGGGCCTGTCACGTGCGCGCATGCCCCCGCGACGGACTGGTGCGCGCGCAGGCCACGCGGTGTTTCACCAGAAGTACGCAAGCTCCGTGAGCGGCTTCCACCGACGATCCGCGGCGATTCCCACGCCCACGGTGGCGGAGAGACCCGGGGTGTTGCCGGGCATCTTGCCCTGGAACACGTACATGTCACCGAAGGTGGAGACGCTGAGCCCGTCGATGATGCGTGCCTTCACGGCCGTGCGCAGGAGCATGGTCACCGCCAGGTCGCGCGGAGTGTCGACGTCCGGACGCGGGGCCAGCCAGCGCCACGCACCATTGGCTTCCACCGTGATGACCCCCAGCTCATAGGCCAGCAGTGCGCTGCTCTCGACGCCCACGCTGGTCCCGGGAAGTCGCCAGCGGGTCTGCTCGGTGTAGAGCGTCTGGTTGAAGTCGTGCTGCACCACGGGGCCAATGCGCAGCTCCTTGAGCACCTTCTGCCCGAACACCGCGGCACCGCCCGACGCACGACCGAACGCCACCGGCGGCAGCTTCCCCAACGTGGGCGAGGTGCCGGGAAGGAACTGCGACTCGTATTGCAGCGAGAGGAACGGCTCCACGCGCGTCAGCACCCACGGAATGTTCACCGCCAGGAACGGCTCGCGCGCCTCCGTGACGACGTTCCAGGTATTGAACGCCTCCTTGATGTCGTTCTCGCCGAAGATGCGTCGGTCCCAGCGCGCGGACAGCCGCGTCTCCAGCGCCAGGTAACGCGTCTCCAGAGCACCACGGACCATGCCGTTGAGGAGGACGGCGGTGTTGCGCGGCGTGCGGACGCGACTGTCGGGGACCTGGCTGTACTGGTCCTGTCCGCGCACGTCGTAGAAGCTGAAGGAGGCGGTGACGTCGCGCGCTTCGAACATGAGGCGCGGGGTGAGCGTGGTGCCGCGGGGAACCAGGTAGCCGGAGAGCGCGTTGAGATAGGAAGGACCGAATTCACCACGCGACGCGTACCGCTGCCTGAGCGCATCCAGCCCGTTCATGACGACGGAACGGTAGGCCACCCGCTCACCACCCGCGGGCGTGGGAATCCAGCGCGGCCCCACGCGCACGAAGCGCCGCGCGATGATCTTCCCCTCCAGACCGAGCTGCACTGCCACGGCCTCGGTGGTGGCGACGAGATAGCGCTCTTTGGGCTCCACCGGCCGCCCCCCCACCTGGCCGCCCACCATCCCCGTCACGCCCAGCCCCGACGCGCGCGCGTTGGCCACCGTCTTCTCCAGCTCCGGTCCGGAGAGCAGCGCCACCACCAACGGATCCTGGCCCATCAGCGCCGCCTGCAGACGCAGCTGGCTGAATCCCCCCGGCGTGCGCCAGAACTCGCGCGGTGGCGGCGTGATGGCCACGTCGGCGCCCATGGCGTCCTGCACCAGCGCGGCGGTGAGCGTGCTGAACATTGGCGCGCCCAGTCGCGCGGGATGGGTGGCGTCCTCACCCGCGGCCTTCACCACGTCGGGATCCGCGGCGCGGCCCTCCAGCAGCGGAGCAATGTCGCCCAGCACCACCTGCGCGCCGCGCTCATAGATGGGCTGACGGACCTGTTGCACACGGTAGGCAAAGTCCTCGTCGCGGGGCGCGTCGATGGTGAGCGGGTCCGCCACGTGACGCAGGCGCGCGGGGCCGCCGTTGCCGACGTGGAACCACAGGTCCGTGTGCTCCACGCGGTAGGTGGAGAGCGCGGGCAGGAACGGGCTGGTGCGTGAGCCCCGGGCCTCGGTGGACGGCAGCGCGGCCTCCACCTGCTCGGCGTGATAGGACTTCTGGAAGCGCACGTACGCCACGTCGACACCGGGAAGCTCCGTCACCGCTTCCGCATCCGCGCCCTCCAACACCCCCAGCACCACGACGAGATCCGGCCACGCACCCGATTCGTTCACCGCGCGTTTCAGGGCGGCTTGCACCGCGGGCGCGGGCGGCAGGATGCGGATCTGTCGCGACACCGACGCGGGCACCCGCGTGGCCTCCTGCGTCCCGGTGACCCCCACGACGAGCAGTCGCCGCGCCCCCGCGCTGATCCACGCGTACGCGGGAAACGGCTCGGCCCCGTCGGCGAGTCGCAGGTTGGCGCTCACGGGTACCGCGCCCACGTGGGAAGCCAGCGCGCGGAAACGCGAGACGCCGTCGTAGAGCTCGTCACCCTGCGGCACCCACACCGACGGGGAGCGCGCCTTCAACGCGTCCGCGCTGATGGGGCGGTGCAGGCTCGTGGTGGTCTCGAGATAGCTGGACCCTTCGATGTTCACGCCCGCCAACAACTCCAGCGCCACGGTTCCCTGCTCGCGCGCCTCGCGCATGCGCTCCCGGTGCGCCACGTGTCGACGAGAACCCTCCCCCATGGGCCGCGCCACGCTCCACACGCGCGCGGGATTGCCGTCGGGCGAATCCAGCCGCAGCTCGGTGACGGAGCGGACCTCCCACTGCAACGGGTCGGCAACCGCGGCGTCCTCCCTGGTGCACCCCGGCGTCTCCACGCCAAGCAACGTTCCCGCCTGCGTCTCCCAGCGCGTCCGCGTCACCGTCACGCGCTCCAGGTGATGCGCCCCGGGCGTGGCCGCGGCGGCGGCGACGAGCCAGGTCATCCAGCGCCCGCCCACGTCGTCCCAACTCAGGTCCAGCGTGCTCTGCGCGGCGTCCTCCGTGACCGCGGAGACACGTCGGCGAGCGGGGTCCGCCAGGCGCGCGTGCAGCTCGGGAAGCTCCACGGGCTCGTCGGAAAAGAGGTAGCAGCCGCGGCGTTCGTAGGCGGTGAATCCCACGTGTCGCACGGTGGCGCTCGGGAGCTTCTCCGCCAGCAGCGATGGAGCCAGCATGCGCGTGGGATGGGCCGCCACGCCGCCGGTGCGCCCGCTCACCACCAGGCGCACGTCGGGAATGGACTCAGGGGGAACCTGACGGGGCAGCAGCGCCAGGGCGATCAGCAGATGGGCAGACGTCATCCGTGGCCACGGACGATGGAGCCGCACCCAACCGACGGTCAACGTGGGGAGGGGCGAGGGTGTCGGAGAGTCCTGGAACGGAGGTCAGGAGTGAGGAGTCCGGACGCGATCCCGCGACGACGAGCGGTGAACACCTTCTGACTTCTGTATTCTGACTTCTGACTTCCTCTCGGGACTCCCGGACACCCCTTCAGACGTCCTCGGGCCGCGTGGCGGCGGGATTGCCCAGGCCCAGCGCGTAGGTGGCGCCAATGAGGCCGGAGAAGAACGAGATGGCGCCGCCGATCATCAGGCCCAACGCAATCCACTGCGTGATGCGCGCGCGCTCGGTGCGGGCCTGGCGCTCGGCCAGTCGACCGTCGGTGCGCGTCTGCTCCACCCAGAAGTACAGCGCCAACGCCTGCGTGGCCACGCCGCCCACCGTCACCGCCGCCGCCACCGCCGAGACGGTGAGCCCGCCCAGGATCCCGGCAAAGGACCACCACGGGCGCTGGTGCGGTGCCTTGGCGCGTGCGGGCGCGGGTGTCTCGGGCGCGGGCGCCGCCTCCGACGTGGGCGCGGGAGCGGGAGCGGCATCGGGCGGCGGCGTGGGCGAGGTGGCGGTGGGGTCGGCGGAGGGCGGAGCGGGCGCAGGTGGTGGTGGCGCGGGCGCGGGTTCCGTCGTCGTGGGCGCGGGCTGTTCCGCTTGCGCAAGCCCGGCCGCGGCCTCATCCGGGGCACCTGCCAACACCAGGACCGTCAGCAACGTCTGGAACATCATGCGGGTGCTTATAACCGTTGAGCCGGCGGCGTCACCACAAGCCATGGCGCAACCCTTGCGGTGCAACGTCGTCCTCCGGATCCCACGCCTTGACGCCCGGATCACGCCGGTGGCAAGCACCCCCTCGCACCCGACGTCAGCCGGAGGATGCCAGATGCTGTTCCGCCAGCTCTTCGACCCGGAAAGCTCCACGTACACCTACCTGCTTGGCGACGAGCAAAGCCGCCAGGCGGTGCTCATTGACCCGGTGCGGGAGCAGCTCGACCGCGACGTGAAGCTGCTCCACGAGCTGGGCCTCACGCTCGACGTGGTGCTGGAGACGCACATCCACGCGGACCATGTGACGGCGGCGGGACTGCTGCGGGAGCGCCTGAAGTGTCGGACCGGGGCGGGCACGCTGGCCGCGCCGTGCGTGGACCTGCACATGAAGCACGGGGAGGTCCTCAAGGTGGGCGCGTTGGAGATCCGCGTGCTGGCCACCCCCGGTCACACCGACGACAGCGTGAGCTACCTGGTGGGCAACCGCGTGTTCACCGGAGACGCGCTGCTCATCCGCGGCAACGGCCGCACCGACTTCCAGAACGGCAACGCCAGCGACCTCTACGACAGCATCACGCGCGTGTTGTTCTCACTCCCCGACGACACGGAGGTCTACCCCGCCCATGACTACAAGGGCATGACCTCGACGACCATTGGGGAGGAGAAGCGTCACAACCCGCGCGTGGCCGGCAAGACGCGGGAGCAGTTCATGGAGATCATGGCCAACCTGAACCTTCCGCCGCCCAAGAAGATCCACGAGGCGGTGCCCGCCAACCGCGCATGCGGCCTGCCCTCTCCGCCGTCGGCGCCACACGGCTGAGGGCCTTCAACCCGCGGCCTCCCGCGTGGTGCGCGCCATCAACGCGTCGCGGACCACCGGCCACAACAGCTCCACGCAATACTCGTAGCCCGCGTCGGAGGGATGGAATCCGTCGTCGGAGAAGTACTCCGGGTGCAGCGCCAGCTCGCGCCGGGTGGGCTCGTAGACGTCCACCAGCATGACGCCGGGATGCCGCGCCGCCGCGCGCTGCAGCTCCTCGTTGCACTCCGCCACGTGGGCATCCAGCAGCGCGCGCAGGTGCGGGGGGATGCCCGGCGCGTGCAACACACACGGGATGTTCCACGTCACCACCGGGGCCTCGGCGTGACCACGCAAGCCGCGCAGGATCTCGCCGAAGTGGCCCACCATCTCGTCAAGGTCGGCCATGCGGGTGATGTCGTTGATGCCCACGCCCAACGTCCAGAGGCTGGGCCGGTGCTCCAGGGCGCGGGGCAGCTGTTCCTGCAGGACCTGCTCGGTTCCCGCGGCGCATTGGCACAGGTTGATGAGCTGGGACACCGGGCGCGCGTGACGCATGCGGTTGAACAACCGGTCCACGTATCCGCCGTCGTGGGCGCCCACCCCCACACCGGTGGAGTCCCCCAACGCCACGTACAACACGGACGCCGGGAACCCGAGGTCGTCGACCACGAGCTCCCGGCGTGGCAGCTCCACATCGCCAAAGCCTTCAATCATGCCCCGCGCAACCCGTTCCGTGGGCCGCACATTTCACCTGAGGAGCGGTTGAGGTCCGTGATGGCTCAGCGGGAATACACCTGACGGAGGAAAGCGCGCAGCAGGCGGTTGACCACGACGGGTTTCTCCTGCTGCGTGAAGTGACCGCAGTCGCGCACCAGCTTCACGGTGAGGTTGGGAACGTGACGCTCCATGCCCGCCGCCGACGAGGGTGTGAGCACCGGGTCATGCTCCGCGGTGATCATGAGCGCGGGCTGCGTGACGGTCCTGCCGGCCAGTGACGACGTCTCCGCCCAGTTGCGGTCCAGGTTGCGGTACCAGTGGAGGCAGCGCATCCGGCCCCTCTGGAACGACTGCACGTAGGCCTGACGCACCTCCGGGGTCCAGAACTCCTTGTGATGCGCCACCAGCTCCACCACGCGGTCCAGGCTCGCGCCCACGTCGGACATGAGCTGGCGCTCGGGGACCTCCGGCACCTGGAACTCCAGGATGTAGTTGAAGCGCCCGGTGGGGTCCCGACGGAACTCCGCGGTGGGACGGAACAACCCGCGCCCTCGCCACGGCGTGTTCAAGGACACCACCGCGCGCACGCGCTCCGGCGCCAACAGCGCCAGGTGCCAGGCCAGGTAGCCGCCCAGGTCATGGCCCACCACCACCGCGCCGTCGATGTGCAGCGCGTCCATCATCCCGGTGACATCGGCCACCAGGGTGTGCACGCCGTACTGCGTGACGTCGTCGGGGGCGTCGGTGTCACCAAAGCCGCGCAGGTCCGGGGCCACCACGCGGAAGCCAGCGCGCGCCAGCGAAGGCAGCTGATGACGCCAGCAGAACCACGACTCCGGCCAGCCGTGCAGCAGGATCACCGGCGGTCCCGCGCCCTGCTCCGCCACGTGCATGTGGATGCCGTTGGTGACGACGTCACGGTGGACCAGCGCCATGGGCGCAGCTGTAGCGCGTTCGTGCACGCCGGTCACGCCTGGGGCGCGGCCTTCTTCTCCTCCTCGGCGATGTGCTTGCGGACGTCATCCATGTCGACTTCACGCACCTTGCCGATGAGCTCCTCCAGCACCTTCTCCGGCAGCGCGCCGGCCTGCTGGAAGATCAGGATTCCGTCGCGGAAGACCATGAGCGTGGGGATGGAACGGATCTGGAACGCCTCCGCCAGCTCCGGGTCGTCCTCGGTGTTGATCTTGGCAAACACGATGTCCGGGTTCTTCTCCGCCACGCGCTCGTACGCGGGAGCGAACGCCCGACACGGCCCACACCACGGCGCCCACCAGTCAATGAGGAGCGTGGGTGAGCCCTTCACCTTCTCCACGAAATCCGCCTTGTGAATCTCCACGGTGTGCCCAGCCATGACGCCCTCTCGGTTCCCGGTGCGTGCTTGCACCTGCCAGGTGAGATGCGGGGTTTTGGCGGAGGATTCAATGGCGCCGTCCGGGTCCACGGCTGTGGTAGCAACGGCGCATGCCGCAATTGCCGGTGCGCAACCTGGTGATGCACTTCGAGGACTGGGGCCAGGGCCAGGGCGTGGTGTGCCTGCCCGCGGGGGCGGCGCCAGGGTCGCAGTGGAAGGGCCTGGGCGCGGCGTTGGGCGAGCGCTACCGCGTGCTGGCGCCGGATTTCCCTGGAGATGGTCGCACGCCGCGGCCGGCGGACCTGTTCTCCTCGTCGGTGCTGGACCTGGAGACGGAGGTGACGGTGGCGCTCATCCGTCACGTGGGCGCGCCGGTGCACGTGGTGGGGCACTCCTACGGCGGCGTGCAGGCGTTGCGTGTGGCGTCGCGGCTGCCGGAGCTGGTGCGCTCGGTGGTGCTGCTGGAGCCGGTGGCCATGGATGTGCTCGTCGTCGAGGGGCGGCTGGGGGAGCACCCGGACCTGGTGGACATGACGGAGCGGTGTGGCCAGGCGCTGCAGCGTGACGACGAGGCGGAGGCCGCGCGTGCGTTCTGCGGCTACTGGTTGCAGCCGGTTCCGTGGGAGGTGCTGCCGCCGAACAATCGCGCCGCCATCGCCGGGAACATCCGCAAGGTGTACCGCGGGTGGGAAGAGATCTTCGCGCTGCCCGACCAGCGAGAACGCTACGCCGCCATCCCGGCGCCCACGTTGATGGTGCGCGGCGACGCGGGGCCGCGCTGCGCGCGTTGGGTCACGGAAAGACTGGGCGAGCTGATTCCCATGGCCACGCTGACGACGATCCCGGGCGCGGGGCACATGCTGCCCATGACGCATCCCGGCGCCGTGCACGAGGCCATCCTCGCGCACCTCCGCGCGTGGTCGTGAGGGCTGCGGCCACCTGTCAGAATGGGCGGGTGGCGGAGAGGCGGCCGTCGGCGCGCGCTTGGATGGCGTCGTCGCAGGTGGCGCCCTCCCGCAGGCGGGCCATGTCCAGCCAGGTGTTCCGTGGGTCCGGATCCTGGCGCACCTTGCTCTCTCCCTCCGCCAGCGGGTTCGTGGCGTCGATGACGTTCTGCTCGTACTTCTCCATCGTCGTCAGGCCCTGAATCCTATCGGGGCCGATCACGGTGGCGTCGAACGTGTAGATGCCGCGCACCACCTGGTACACCTCGCCCGCCGCGGCGCCGGTGGTGTGCCCCGTGGTGGCGGGCTTTCCGTCCTCGTCCTCGTCGTAGATCCAGTCGCGCTGCGGGGATTGCTCCCAGTTGTGCCGCGTGGGCAGCTCGGTGTTGTACGGGTCCGGCAGGTTGCGCAGACCCCAGATGTCCAGCACGTGCTCCGCCTTCATGCTGCCGCTCGCGTGGTCCACCGTCGACGAGAAATGAACCGCCGGATGCTTGTGCAGCGTCTCAGGGGAAACGGTGAGCTTGTTGCCCTCCACCTCCCAGACCTCCAGGTCGCACCACACGAACGAGTCCCGGTACACGCCCGCCGACGCATCCCAGCTGCGCGTCACCAGCCACAGGTTCTGGCTCCCCGCGTTGCGGTCGCCGAACACCGGCAGGGTCAGGATGGTGGCCAGCTCCACCACCATGCCCCAGGTCCCGGCCAGGCTCCCCGCCTCCGTCGCCACGCCCTGCAGACCCGTGACCGCGTCGGGCGGCGGCGAGGATTGCTGCGCGCACGTCGTCAGCGACAACGCTCCCAGCACCAACAGCATCTGCTTCACGGGAATCTCCGACGAAGGGCGCCCACCATATCACGTCACCAGCACCAGCTTCCCCACCGTCTTCCCGGATTCCAGGTCGCGGTGTGCATCCGCCACGGAGGCCAGCGGATACGTCGTCACCTTGAGCGGGTGGATCTTCCCCTCGTCCACCCAGCGCATCAGGTCGCGCATCGCCTCGTCGAGGAGGTCCGCGCGCTCGAAGAGGTAGCTGAGGTTGAAGGCCATCACGCTGCGGTTGGTTCCCGTCATGTCCAGCGGATTGAACCGCGGCGTGCGCAGCCAGTCCCAGGCCAGCTTGAGCCAGTCCGGTTTCCCGCCACGACGGGGAATCATCGAGTGGAATCCGTAGACCACCAGCCTTCCCGTCGGACGGAGGTGGTTGAAGCTCTCGCGCAGCGTGGAAACCCCGTTGGCGTCCAGCACCACGTCGTAACCCTCGGGCGCCTGCCGACGTGCGGCGCTCCACAGGTCCTCGCGCGACTTGTCGATGACGTGATGCGCCCCCAGTTCCCGCACCGCTTCCACCTTGTGCGTCCCGCCCACCACGCCCACCACGCGACACCCCCGCAACTTCCCCAGCTGCACCAGCGCACCGCCCACGCCCCCGGCGGCGGAATGCACCAGGATCACGTCGTCACGGCGCGCGTGCGCCAGGTGGAAGAGCGCGTGGTACGCGGTCAGGAACACGGTGGGAAATCCCGCCGCCTGCACCGCGGTCCAGCCGCGCGGGGGACGGAAGACCTGGTGCGCGGGGACGCACAGCTGCGAGGCGTAGCCGCCAAAGCGGGTGACCGCGAAGACTTCTTCTCCGACGGAAAACCCCGTTGTGCCCGCTCCCACCGCCCGCACCCGCCCCGCCACCTCGAATCCCGGCGTGATGGGCCAGCCCACGTACTTGCGCGCGGAAGCGTAGAGCCCCATGCGCACCATGCAGTCCGCGTAGTTGACCCCGGCGGCCTCCACGTCGATGGTCACTTCGCCTTCCCGGGGAACCACGTCCGGCGCGTCCTCAACGACGAGCCGCGCGTAGCCGCCGGGCCGGTGCACCACCACGCGACGCATCAGCGGAACGTGACCACCACCGGCGCGTGATCGGACGGCTGCTTGCCCTTGCGCTCCTGCCGGTCGATGACGGCTTCGGTGCAGCGCTCCGCCAACGACGGCGTGGCGAAGACGTGGTCAATGCGCAGCCCGTTGTTCTTGGGGAACGCCAACATGCGGTAGTCCCACCAGCTGTACAGCCCGCCCTCCTGGTGATGGATGCGGAACGTGTCAACGAGACCCAGCGCGCGGAGGCGCTCCAGTGCGTCGCGCGCGTCCTGGTGGAACAGCACCTCACCAGCCCATTGGTCGGGGAACTGCACGTCGCGCTCGTCGGGAGCCACGTTGAAGTCACCGCACAACGCCAGCGGTCGCGCCAGGTCGCAGCGCGCGTGCAGGTAGCGACGCAGCCGCTGCATCCACTCCAGCTTGTACGTGTACTTCTCGGAGCCCACGGTCTGGCCATTGGGCATATAGGCACAGATGATGCGAATGTCCCCGACGGTGCCGGCAATGAGGCGCGCCTGCGGGTCATCCACGTCATCCTGCAGCCCCACCACCACGTCGGAGATGGGCGTGCGGGAGAGGATGGCCACGCCGTTGTAGGTGCGCTGGCAGGTCATGGCGACGGAGTAGCCCAGCGCGGCGAATTCCTCGACGGGGACGCCCGCTTCCTCCGTCTTCAGCTCCTGCAGGCACACCACGTCGGGCTGGTTCTTCTGCAGCCACGCCAACGCACGCTCCTTGCGCGCGCGGATGGAGTTGACGTTCCACGTCACAAGCTTCATGGCCCGCGGCCTTAGCACGCCCGTGATGGAACGCACACACGGCGACGAGCGCGTTGACTGCGATGGGGGCGTGGAAGAGCATGCCCCGCCGCCCGCCGGGATGATCCGACAACGGAACTCCGGGGGCCTGGTCGAGGGTCGCACCCATGAGACGAAGCTTGAGAGGCGCGCTGACGCCGGTGGTGGTGGGTATTCTTCCGTTCCTGGCAGCCTGTCCGTCGTGTCCTGGTCCCGGTGGCAACTCCAGCGGTTCAAGCTCGGACAGCGCCGCCGCGTCGACGGGTGGAACCAGCTCGGGTGGCTCCTCGTCGTCCGGGGAGTCAACCAGCAGCAGCTCGAGCGGCACGTCCTCCTCCTCGTCATCCTCGTCGTCGTCCTCCTCCTCGTCATCCTCGGGCGCGCCCAGCAGCGCCGTCTCGTCGTCGTCGGGGACGAGCACCAGCAGCTCCTCCAGCTCCTCGGGCACACCCGGCATCTGCGACACCGTCCCGACCCTCGCGCTCGACGCGCCCAACACCGGCGACACCAGCACCGCGCAGAATCTCCTCGATGGAAGCTGCCAGACCGCCTTTGGCGGCGGGAGCGGCCCCGACGTGGCGTACGAGTTCACCTCGCAGGCCACCGGCCCGGTCGACCTCATCCTCACCCTGGACGACGGAGGCGCCGACCAGGGTCTCATGGTGAGCGACTGTGACGCGGGCGACGAGCTGGCCTGCGCGGACCGCTACACGGAGTCCCGCGTGGAGACCCTGGAGCTCCTCGACGTGGCGCCCGGCGCGCGACGGCGCGTGCTCGTGGGCGCGTTCTCGCCGGGGGCCGCGGGTCCGTTCTCGTTGTACGCGCGCACCCGTCCCGTGGTGTCGCTCGACGGGGAATGCGACCCCCTGGGCCGCACCAGCCGCTGCGGCACCGGGCTGGAGTGCAGCAACGCCAGCAACACGTGGCGCTGTGAGAACGCCGGCGAGAACCTGGCCCTGGTGTGCGGCAACGTTGCCGACATCACCGCCACCGTCACCACCAGCACCACCGTGGGACGCTCCCGACTCACCACCGGATCCTGCACCTCGGCCCACCCGGGTGGGCAGCGCATCTTCCGCTACGTGGTGCAGGGAAACGGCCCCGCCTCGCCGGTGGATGTCCACGTCAAGGCCGAGTCGAACAGCGACCTGACCTTGATGGTCCGCGGGAGCTGCACGGATCCCGGCTCGGAGCGTGCGTGCGCGGACCTCGACGGCGGCGGATTCCTGGGCTTCCAGGCCGAGGAGGAGGTCTACGTCACCGACGTCATCGAGGGGACGGAGCTGTTCATCGTCGTCTCGGCGGAGCTGCCCGGCTACGAGGACGAGTTCACGCTGTCCCTGGATGAGCTCACGCCCGGCGAGGCCACGGATTCCTGCGAGCCGGGGAACCCCGCCCAGCGCTGCGCCACCGGCCTGCGCTGCGACGCGACCAACCTCCAGTGCGCCGACAGCTCCGCGCCCACGCTGGGAGGCCTGGCCCTCCTCCAGGGCGATACCGACGGCGACGGCGAAGCGGACCTGCTTCGCATGGTGCTCACCGCCAGCGACCCCGACGGGGACATGAGCGGATTGCGCCTGGTGTTCAAGGACGCCACCGGCAACCCGGTGACGCTCTACCGGCTTGGCCGTCGCTCGCATGACGACGCGTTCGACGTCGTCACCTACCCCTCGCCGGGCTGGGCCTTTCCCGCCGCCGGCCTCACCTCGGTGACCGACTTCCCCATGGACACCGACGAGTGGCGGCGCATGGTGAACCGTGAGGCGGTGGTCAGCGCCGACGTGACGTTGTTGGACAGCACCGGCCGGGAGAGCGAGCCGCTGAGTGTCACGCTGGGGACGCTGACCGTGGTGCAGGAGAATGGGACCTGCGACGCCGCCACCGCGTGCAGCCCCGCGACGCAGTGCCTGGGCGGTACCTGCACCAACGGGTTGCTCCTCCAGTGCGCCGCGCCCTTGGCGCTGGGCAACACCTTCACGAGCGCAACCACGCTGGGCTCCGCGGACGTGATCACGCCTTCCTGCGGCGACCCCGTCGACGGGAACGCTCCCGACGTCATCTTCAGCTACACGGTGCAACAGGACGGGGCGAGCCTGCGCATCCAGTTGCTTAGCGACCGGAACATGGTGCTGAGCGTGCGCACCTCCTGCGCCGACGCGAACACCGAGACGCACTGCCTGGACGCCAACATCAACTCGGAGATCCTCCGCCTGGGTCCGCAAGCGGCCGGGACGCAGCTCTTCATCGTGGCGTCGTCCTATGCGCAGGGTGACACGGACCTCCTCATCCGCGTGCGCGAGTACACCGTCCTGGACACGGGCAACGAGTGCGACACGATCCCGATTCTCACCGCCTGCCCGCCCGGGAACGCGTGCCTGGTGGACGAGAGCGGGTACCACTGCGCCGCCGCGCCCGCGACGCCCACCGCTCCCACGCTCGACGCGGCGGAACTGTTCGTGGTGGATGACGACGCGGACGGCTGGGTGGAAGGCCTGCGCGGTGTGCTGGATGGCACCGACCCCGACGGTGACGCGTTCAGCCTGGAGGTGCTGCCGCGGGACGCGCAAGGTGCCCCGCTGCTGATCCTGGCCCACAGCGGTGGCGGTGGCCTCGAGGAGTTCCAGCCCCTCGTGCGGATGAACTCCGGTACCCGCGGCCGGACGACCTTTGACGACGCCGTGGCCCGTTACGGGGGCACCGCCATCCTCAACCTCGGAGATCTGGCCAGCGCGGACGTGACGCTGGTGGACGCCGCCGGGATGCGCAGCGCCACGTTGAACATTCCCGTCAACCCGTTCCCCGTTCGTGACGCCGGCGCAACGTGCGACCCGCGTGGGATTCGGGATGCCTGCACGTTGGGCCAGGTGTGCCAGGAAGGAACCTGCCAGGACCAGGCCGCCGCGGAGCTTGCCGCGTGCACCGCTGCCACGCCGTTGCAGGTGGGCGAGGTCCAGGGAGACTCCACCACGGCCACCAACGTCACCCGCAGCCTCTGCCTTGCCGAGGACACGGTGTTGCCGGAATCCACCTTCTCCTTCACCACCGACGCCACGCACGCCTCCTACGTCACCATCAGCTTGACGCAGGGCGAGCCGCACTTCCTGGACCTGCGCCGCGCCTGCGCCCCGTCTCCTGCCGACGACACGTGCGGCAATTGGACCACGCTGGGGACCCAGGTGGGCAACCGGTACGAGCCGGGCACCAACCTGTTCCTGGCCGTGGCTCCCTCGGCGCCGCAATTCGCGGGTCCCTTCACGCTCACCGTCGAGGAGCTGGTGATCCTCAACCAGGACGAGCCTTGCGACCCCGCCGACCCGATGCGCCTGTGTGACCCCGACCTGGGCCTGGAATGCCTCGGGAGCGATCAGGCCGGCTACACCTGCACCCCACCGGACGCGGCGTTGCAGGCAGCGTGCGAAGCGGCGCCGTCGCTGACCTCGGGCGAGTGGATGGCGGGCTCGCTGGACAACGCGCCACCGATCACTGGCATGGCGTGCGGCGAGCCATCCTCCAACGTGATCTACGGCTATCTCACCGGTGCCAACGTCGCGGATGTCGTCGTGGAGGTGGAAGGACCGGCGCGCACTCTCGTGGGTGTGCGCTACGACTGCCAGTACGACTATGCCGAAGCGGCTTGCGAAGCGATCCCGGACAACGCCACGCAGCACGCGCTGATGCTCTACAATGTCCAGGCGCAACAACCGCTTGCCGTCGTGATCGGCGGCGGCGTCGACGACCAGGGAGCTCCCATTGGCGGCCCCTTGAACGTGCGCATCACGGAGCGTCCGGTGCTGCCGCCGGGCAGCGCGTGCGATCCCTTCCGCCTGCAGAACCGCTGCGACGACGACAGCGGCATTCCCCACGCGTGCGCTCCCGACGGACAGGGCGGGCACACCTGTCAGGACGCGGGGACCGCCGCGCAGAACGCTTGCGCCGACGCCACCCCGCTGGTGCATGGCGACCTGGTGCAATCCACGCTGACCGACGGCGCCGTGACGGTCATGGCCTGTTACGAGCGTGGTGTTGCGCAGGCGTTCTACCGGTACACCACCAGCGCCACGCTTTCCGACGTGGTGGTGCGTCTCACCGGCGGCAACATGGCCCTTTCCATCCGGGACGCTGCGTTCTGCACCTCCGCATTCTTCGAGCAGGCGTGCGGCGTGACCACGGAAACGGACACCGAGCGCGGCCTGTTGCTGGCCAACGTGGGCGCGGGCACGTCGCTTTCGGTGCTGGTCGCAGGTGGCTACAACCCGCTCGACGGCACGAACGTGGCTCCTGGGCCCTATGAGCTGGTGCTGTACGAGCGCGAGGTCCTGGACGCGGATCAACCGTGCGACCCCGCGGGCCTGGACAACCGGTGCCAGCCCTCGCAGGTGTGCGCGCCCGACGGCGGCGGTGGCCACGTCTGCACCAACCGTCCTGATCCCGTCACCACCTGCAACGCCGGCGCGCTGCTTGAAACCGGCGTGCCCACCGTGGGCACCACCGTCGGAGCGGGAGACCAGCTGGACAACGCGTGCGCGGTGTCGGTCACCCTCCCGGAAACCTTCTTCCGCTACACGGTGTCAGGCACCGCCAGTGACTTCCGCGACGTGTTTGTGGAGGTCGCCGGTGACCCGCACACCATCCAGATCTTCGGCGACTGCACCCAGGGCGTGCAGGGCTGTGGCTTCGCCGACAACGGCGTGGCCCGGGCCAACGCCAACAACTTCGCCGGCGGCTCCACCGTGTACATCGGCGTGGAGCCGTTCGGGCCCTATGGCACCGAGCCCGTGCCCGGGGACTTCGAGATCACCATCCGGGAGCGCTTCGTGATGGCGCTGGGTGAACCTTGTGATCCCGACGAGGTCGACACGCGCTGCGCCGACGGCCTGTGCCTCCTGGATGATCTTTCCGCGTACGTCTGCGCGCACCCGGTGTGCGGTAACGGCCGCGTGGAGGGTGACGAACTCTGCGACGACACGAACACCAGCAATGGCGACGGCTGCGACGACACCTGCTTCCCCGAGGCCATCCCGGAGCCGGAGCCCAACGACGACGGCGCCCCGTCGACGGCGGGCGGAGAGTTCGGCGACGACTTCCCCGCGGCAGCGCAACCGGTCCCGAGCGTGGTGTTCATCAGCGGCGCCATCACGCCCGCCGGCGACGAGGACTTCTTCTACGTTGCCAACCCCGCCGAGGACACCGCGCTGCGCGTCCGCGCCGAGCTCTACGGCGCCTCGGGACGGGCGGTCCCCTGCGACAGTCCCGACCTCCGGCTCAACCTTTACAGCCCGGACGGCTTCCCCCTCGGCGGCGGGCTCCCGCTTGGGAACGCGTGTTCCGCGGTGATCATCGACATCCCGCCCGTCTACGGCGTGCACTTCCAGGTGATGGGCGCGGACGACTCCGTGGCGGCGGGAAGCTACACCCTGCTCATCCGCCCGGATTGAACCGTACCGACCTTCCTCACGCCACGTCGTCACCGGACCACAACGCGCTCACCTCGCGCATGGGTGCGGTGCAGGGCGTTCCGTCCGCGGACCACAAGCGGGGCTTCGCTCCCGGCAACACCCGGATCACCGACGAGGACCGCGTGCCATACATTCCCGCGTGCACGCACGGCGCCGCCGCCTCCGACGGATACACCGGGTGCGGCTCACGCAGGATGCGCTCCGGGATGATGTGACTGGCAACCACCGCGGTGAGCGCGCTCACCAGCTCGTCGCCACGACGCGGCATCACACCGCCAAGCAGCGCCTGCACCTGCTCCACCTTGGGGGAATCCACCTCCAGCGGGCGGTTCTCCAGCACGTGGATTCCGGATGCCAGCTCGCGCACCTGCGGCGTGTCACCGTTGGTCATGTCCACGTAGAACAGCGACGTGGCGTCGCCGACGAGAATCCAGCACGGGTTGTAGTCGCGCGGCCGATGCTCCCGTGCAAACACCTCCACCGCACGCGCCGCCGTCTCGTGTTGTGCCAACGCCAGCGGCAGCTCACCGCGCGAGCGTCGCGACGGGTCGCGGCCGTTCACCGACGGGAGATTCGTCAACCCCGCCACCACGCCGTGCTCGTTGGTGGCCAGCCACGTTCCTCCCGCCACCTCGTCGCGACCACCCAGGATGCGTGGACCCTTCTGTTGCAGCACGGTCATGGCCACGGCGGGTCGCGCCAGGAGCTCGTCGCGGTTGGCGGCAATGAGCAACGGGGCTTCCGGGTGGACCTTGTGAAGCACAATGAGAAGACACACGTGAGCACCTACGGCGTCAGGGATTGGCCGAAAGTTGCCTCGATGACGTCGAGGTCCGCCTGGGTGATCTGACCGTCCTCATCCAGGTCCGCTTCCGGGTTCCAGTGGGAGGAATTGAGATGGAAGCTTGCGTCGCGCGCGTGGACCGCCGCCACGAAGTCAAAGCCGTCGACGTCACCGGAGCCGTCCAGGTCGCCGGGCTGCTCGGAGCGGACCCGACGGGGAAACCGGTACTCCGGGTCCACGTCGACGCGCGCGGGAGCACCGGTGCACAACAGCTCCACCTGCGTTCCGCTGGACGGCACGGTGACGAGGACGTCCGCGCAGGCCACCCCGGGTCCCGCGGCGCGCACCAGCACGGGCTGGTTCACGAAGGTGGGGTCATCCAGGGACAACGTCACGTAGGCTCCAGCGTCGGCGAGCAGGGTGCGCACGGTGTAACGCGGGGAACCGGTGCCGAACACCCACGCGGCGAAGAAATCATCCAGTGGGAGGCCCGATTCCGCCTCCGCCACCGCCTGCAAGATCGACGTCGTGACCCCGTCCTCGCCGTGGAGCGAGACGTAGCGCTGCATGGTCGTGTTGAAGGTCTGGTCTCCCAGGAGGTCGCGCAACGCCTCCACCACCATGGCACCCTTCATGTAGGTCACTATGAACGACGTCGTGGAGTCGGCGAGACGGATGTCCGCGCTGGTCAGGGGAACGTCCTGCACGCCGAAGAGGTCGCGGTAGACGTAGTAGTCCCCGTGCAGGGCACGCAGCGCGCGTTTCTCGTCGGAGGTGTAGGTCACCGGCTCCAGGGTTTCCTCCGTGTAGAGCATGGCGGAGAACTCCGCGAATCCCTCCGAGAGCCACGGCGCCTCTGCTTCCGCCACCGCCACCATGTTCGCCCACCACTGGTGACCGGCCTCGTGCGCCAGCGTGAGGGAGCCGAATGGCGCGGCCGCGTCGACGAGGTGCGGCTCCGCGTACCAGATGAGCGCCTCCAATCCATACGCCTGCGCCACGCTGCTGTAGGGAATCTCCGCCATGCCCACGTGACTGAAGCGCAAAGCGCCGTAGTGCGTGGAGTAGGTCTGCAGCGCGTCGCCGAGGATCTGCATGAACACCGGGGCTTGCACGTCGTGACCAGGCAGTGCGGCCACGCGCAAGGCCACCGGCATGCTCCCTCCGGTGATGTTGTAGGGCGCGGCGGTGATGCCAAAGAACAAACCGGGGTGGGCCTGCTCGAAGGTGTGCGCGGCGGTGCCGTCGTCGCGGAGCTCCTGGGAGACCAGCTCACCAGAAGCCAGCACGCCATGCGTCGCGGGCACCACCACGCGGTACCCGGCGAGGTAACGGTCGTCCCACGCGCCCGTGAACAGGTCCGGGTCATACGGCATCAGGTGGTACAGCGGCAGGTACGTGATCTCGCCAATGTTGCAGTCCCCGTTGCACCACGGCGTGCCGGTGTAGACCAGCGTCAACGTCACGCTCTGTTGCGGCGCCAACGCGGTTCGCAGCGCAATGACCAGCTCCGCGGTGTTGGGGTCCAGCTGCCAGGTGAGCGCGCCCTGCTCGTCGGAGACGGACAAGAGCTGGAGTCCCACCTGGTACATGGTCAGTCGCGTCAGCGTGGTCGCCTGTGCCGCCAACGTCAGTGTCGTTGTGGCGTCCAGCGTTCCGTCGTCGGGATGGATGGTCATATCCACGTCGACGCGGTGGAGGTCATAGTCACCGGACGGGGTACGCGGGATGCCCAACGGGTGCACCGTCGTCGTGGGAGCGCGGGATGCCGCTTCCAGCCACAGCGCGTCGAAGTGACGTTGCAGCTCCGTGGCAGCCCACGCCCCCTGCGGCGCCAGGAGCGCGAGGAGAAGCGACAACCACCGCTTCATGGCGTCACCTCGAGCAACCCACCGGCCACGGCACTGGTGGCATACGTGTTGGCCGCTGGTCCCACCGCCGCGCTGCGTGACGGGACCAGGTCCACGCGCGTGGTTCCCGGGGCGACCACGTCGTAGGTGACCAGCAGGAGGCACGCGCCCTGCGTGGCGTTGAGCAGGCTCTGCCTTGAAGCCGACGCAATCCCCACCCACACCTGGCCCGGCCCCACCTCCCGCCACGTGCGCGGTGCCGGTCCTGCCCCATCCAGCCCGCCACACGACGTCACATCCACCATTCGCAGAACCGTCGACGCGTGCTCCAGCCGCACCGCCGCGCCAAAGACCGGGATGGGCGTGGTGACATCCACCGCGAAGGTCACGCGCTCCGTCGTCACGGCGACCGCGCGCAGCGAGAGATATCCCGCGACGTCGGGCGTGGGATCCGCCGTCCATCGCGCGAGCGGGATGCCCGCGTCGACCCGCACGGCAGCGTCGGGACGGGTGGCGTCGGGGGCAACGGAAGCATCACGCGGAGAGGACGCATCAACACCCTCACCAGCGTCTCGTCCGGCATCCGGAGGAATGACCGTGGCGTCGCGAAGTGCGGCGTCGCGCAGGCCGGCATCAGGCAACGGCGCCTTGGCATCCGGGATGTCCACCGCCAGCGGCTCGGCTTCTCCAGCGGAGACGTGGACGGAGGCCGGGCACGCCACCGCACCCAGCAACCCCGCAGCGACGAGCAGCCGCACCACGGATCCCATGCATCCCGGGTAGTACGCGCCGCAATTGCTCCGCAAGGAACCTTTTGCGGACCCCGCTGTCTCTTCCCGCACACCCCCAGACTGACATCACCGCCGGGCGCACGTTCGCCTGGAAGAGGCACCGCCATGCCATCCACCCTTGAGCTCACCACGTGGTGGGCCGACACACTCATCGACCTGCGTCACCTGCACCACTCGCAAGCGCTTCCCTGGTCGGACCTTCGTGTGGAGTGGGGCGCGGACCACGTCGTCGTGAACGCACCGCCGTGCGCCAGGATCCGCTGCAACAACCAGCCGCGTTCAACACACGAGCCCGTGGTGCTCCGCCCGGATGAGACGCTGCACCTCGAGGTCGACGGACTGACGCATCGCCTGCGCTTCGTCGACGACGTCCCGCAGGTGGTGTCCTCCACTCCCACGCTGGACGTGCTCTTCGCGCAGGTGCTCACCGCCACGCTGGCCACCAGCGCCATGCTGGGCTTTGCGTTGCACCTCACACCGCACCTGCCTGCGCTCGACGACACCGCGCTCCAGACCGCGCGCCGCATCACCAGCACCATCCGCGAGCCACCCATCCGCAAGCCCCCCACTCCCCGGCACGTGCGACAAGGCCAGCAGGCCAGCGGCAAACAAGGCACGCTGGGACGACGTGACGCACCACGCAACCCGGCCCGTCTCTCCACGGGCTCACGACGCGCGGACCGGGAAGCGGTGCAACGCTCTCCGCTGCTGATGGCGCTCCGTCAGAATGGCGCCGTCGCCGCGGTGCTGGGCTCTCCGGGAATCGGCAATGAGCTGCACACCGCGGCGGGAGTGCTTGGTCGGGGCGCGCTCGCGGATGCACGGGGCAGTGAAGGACTGGGCACGCGTTCCATCGGCAGCGGCGGGGGTGGGAACGTGCAGAACATCGGCGTCATCGGCTCTCCCGACGGAGTGCGCAACGGCACGGACGTGAGTCTCTCGGACACGCGCGCCAAGCGCCGGGTGGAGGTGGACAACCGGCGTTCGGTCGTCGACGGAGGGCTCTCCAAGGACGAGGTGGGCCAGGTGATCCGTCGCTACCTGTCACTGGTGAAGCACTGTTACGAGAAGGAGCTGAACCGCAACCCCAACCTCGCGGGCAAGGTTCACATCGGCTTCACCATCGCCGGCACCGGAAGGGTGTCCCAGGCCGAGGTCCAGGAGAGTGCCCTGGATGACGACGTGGTGGAGACCTGCGTGCTGCGCGTGGTGCAACGCATGATGTTCCCGCCGCCACGAGGAGGAGGCGTGGTGGTGGTGAGCTATCCCTTCATCTTCCAGTCCTCCGGACACTGACGAAGTCCAGACGAAGTTTTCACCTTCCATTTCGCAGGGAACGCAAAGGCTGCGGCGCGACGCGGACCATGTCTCCGCACATGGGCTTGGAACACCGCTTGCTCTCCTGACCGGCGTGGCAAGCGACGCCACCCCCTCAAGGAGACCACCGTGGCCAATCTTTCCGTGCGCAAGGAGTCCAACGCGCCTTCTGTTCCACCAGCCTCGGAATGGGACCCGTTCCGCATGATGCGCGACCTCATGAGCTGGGATCCTTTCCGTGGCAGCCCGGCCGCGCTGCAGCGCTACATGGACCGCTACGCCAGCTTCGTCCCGGCGTTCGAGGTGAAGGAGAACAAGGAGGGTTTTGTGTTCAAGGGTGACATGCCGGGCGTCAAGGAGAATGACGTCGACGTCACCATCACGGACAACCGCCTCACCATCAGCGGCAAGCGCGAAGCGGAGCAGCAGGACAAACACGACACCTGGTACACCTACGAGCGCACCTACGGCTCGTTCTCCCGCACCTTCCAACTGCCCGAGGGCGCGGAGACCAGCAAGACGGTGGCCGAGCTGAAGGACGGTGTGCTGAGCGTGTTCGTCCCGCGCAAGGCCGGCACGCAACCGCTCAAGATCGCCGTCAGGAAGTGATTCACCGAACCACACCGCCGTCGCGGCAGCCCCGCGTGGAGGGACAGACCATGAAGACCAGGGGACTGAAGGTGCGTCACGTCTACAGCCACGAGGCAAACGCCTTCGAGGCTGAGCTGAACACCACGCTGCGCGAGGTTGCCGCGTCCGGCGGTGAGATCGTCGACGTGCAATACGCCATGGACCCCGCGTCCCAGGAGAACCGACGCGGCGGTTTTGGCGCGCTCGTCCTCTTCGAGCCGGGAAGCGCGCTGGCGGATACGGACGAGGCCTACGGCTGAAACGCAAACACGCGGCAACTGCACCTGCCGCACGGGAGCATGTCATGAGGAAGTGGATCGTCGTCGTGGACAAGAATCGCGCGCGCGTGTTTGGCAGTGCCGGGGCGCTCAGCGCCATGACCCCGGTGGAAACCATCATGAACGAGGACGCGGACCGGGACTTCCGCGCGGAACGGTCCGACGCCGCCGGGCGGGTCTATGACCGCATGGGCGGCGGGCGTCACAGCGTGTCCACCGAGGACCCGGCGGAGTCGGAGTCGCGCCTGCGCTTCATCCGCAGCGTGGCCAAGCGTCTTGACGAGGGGCGGCGCAACGGCGCGTACGAGGAGCTGCAGCTGGTGGCGGGTGCGCAGCTCCTGGGCCTGTTGCGCGCCAACCTGAGCGGCCCCACGTCCCGGTGCGTGACCATTTCCTTGACCAAGGATCTGGTGCACGAGGACCTGCGCGCCATCCGCGAGCATCTCTCGGCGCTCTCACCCTGAGCCCGCCAAACGTGGAAATTCCGACGGCGCGAAGGGGTCCACCACCGACCTCTCCGCGCCGCGCGCTTTTCGTCGACCGCGTCAGGCTGCGCGGCGCTTCCTGCCCTTGGACGTCGTGGCGCGCTTGGGCGCGCGGATCAGCGCGGCCAAGGCCCGGAGCGCGTCCACCGTGGTGAAGATACCCTTGAGCTTCCCGTCCTTCATGACCACCGCGCAGCCGTACTTGTGCTCCGCCATGGCCAGGGCCACCTCCTCCACCGGCGTGGCCGGGTCCACGATGTACGGGTCGGAGGTCATGGCATCCTCCACCTGCACCTCCTCGGGCTTCACGTCGGGGAGGGTTTCCATGAGGTGGAGGTCGCGCTCGGTGACCACGCCAATGATCTGCCCGGCCTCCAGCACCGGCAGGTGACGGATGCGGTACTGGCGCATCACCTCGTGCGCCTTGGCCATTGTCTGGTCCTTGCCAATGGAGTGCGGGGAAGGCGTCATCACGGTCTCAACTGTCATGGCGGTCATGGTTCCTCCCTTCGAGGGATGTGCTAACCGGCTCACCTGCACACAACGAGCCGGCCGCGGAACCGGAGCCATGGCGGTGATTTTCCGTCGGTGGGTGCATCCGGTGCGGAGCTCGGCAAGGATTGCGACCAAGGTCCCATGCCCAAGGTCAAGGACGACATCAAGGACTGGCAGCGCTGCCTGGTCCGACTGGAGAAGCTGGACGCACGCCTGGTGCATTGCGCCTCCGGGCCGCACCTGGTCCGCGTGAAGGCCGTCCGCCACGTGACGCCGCTGCTGCACGCCTGCCAGGCCCATGCACCGCCCACGCTGCAGCAGCTGCAGGCGGGTGTCGACGTGGACGGCCAGCCTCTGGCGCTGACACCCGCGTTCCTCGCTGGCTGCCAGCACGACCTGAAGCGGCTGGGGAAGGCGTTGCAGCACCGCGACCTGCGTCGGGAGGCGCCGCGGCTGTACCGTCGCTACGGCGGCCTCACCCCTGCGTGGCTCGACGAGAAGCAGGAGCGCATCACCGCGCTCTCGCGCGAGCTGGTGGCCACGGACCAGACCTGGCCGGACCCGGACCCGTCGTTGCCGCGGTGGTTCTCGACGACGCTCGTCTTGATCGCGGAGCTGCACGGCAAACCCTCCGCGCAGACGGTGAGCCACCTCGCCAACCAGTGGGCGCGCCAGTCACGAGAGCTCCGCGTTCCAGGAACCGATCCCCACGTCGTCGCAAACACGCTGGCCAGGTTGGGGCTCCTGTTTCCCGCGGGAGCGACGCACCTGGCGCTGGAGGACGTGCAGAGCGTGGTGGGTCCGGTTGCGGAGCGCGTCAGGATGTTGGGCGCCACGGGCATCACGCTGGGCCAGGCACTCACGCTGCTCAAGCTGCCCATCTCCAACGGCGCTCTGCGGCGATGCGCGGAGTGGGTGGCGGAAGGATTGGAGCCGTCCCTGCTGCAGGCTGCCGCTGCGGTCCATCCGCTCAATTCGCTGCGCGGGTTCCATGGCGAGGCAAACACCGTGCGCGCGTGGTGCCACTGGCTCTCCCGGCTGGTGCCCCACTATGCGGCGCAGGGCGTGACGTTGGCGCTTCCCATTCAGCGCTTCGCGCAACTTCGTGTGTTTCGCGACGTGGACCTGGGTTTGCTCCTGCATTGCCTGATGGACGCGCCCACGCGTGACACCGGGAGCGCCATCCGTTCCCTGGGCACCGCGCTGGCGCTCTTCCGCGGCGCGCCGGACCGCGCGCACCAGGTGCTCGCGCGGCTTGAGGGCACCACGCCGGGTCTGGGACGACGGACGGACGCCGCCTTCGCCTCCTGGCTCGACGACGACCCGCTGCTCGACCGCTACCTCCACCTGTGCGCGCTGGCCCAGGAGCCGGTGGCTTTGTCCCGTGCGTTGTTGGAGGACTACTCGCGCGCGGCGCGTGTCCGCGGCCAGCTGGAGCACCTGCGTTCGGTCCCGGAGCCCACGGAGGAACAGAAACACCGCATCCTCCAGCTGCTCCTCCAGCATGACACCGACGAAGCACCCACCCCGGCGCGCACCCGTCGTCGCATCGCGGACCGGATCCCCGACCTGCTGCAGCGCGCCTGGCGCGTCCAACACGACGAGCTGGTCCGCATCCTGCTGCGCGAGCTGTGGAACATCACGTTGCCGGAGGTGACGCCCGCCTGGCGCGACGCGCTGCAGTTCCACTTCGTCGTCGAGCAGAACCAGGGGTTGCTGGCGCGGCTGCTTCGCCTTGCCGCGGCCAATCCGGGCCGTCCCATCGTGCGCGCGTCGGCGGAGAACCAGGCGTGGCTGGCCAGCGCGCAGGACCACATGGACGTGGCGGCCTGGCTGGCGCCGCGTCGTCGGACGGTGGAGCTGAACGGGCGGTCCCTCACACTCCACCTCGAGGAGGATCCGCTGGAGGTGCTCCGCATGGGCATCCCGTTCCACACCTGTCTCTCGCTAACCGACGGAGAGAACGCCGCGTCCACCATCATCAACGCGTTGGATGCCAACAAGCGCGTGCTCTACGTGCGCGACGCCTCCGGCACCATCCTGGCGCGCAAGCTGCTGGCCATCACGGAGGAACACCAGCTGCTGGGCTACCGGCTCTACGTCGCCAGCCGGGAGCTCGCGCCGCAGATTGCGCACCAGGTGGAGAAGATGTGCCGGGAGTTGGCGGAAGCCTGTGGCGTTGAGCGGACGAACCACGGCCGGCCCCGACAGCTGCACGCGGGCTTCTGGTACGACGACGGCGCCTTCCCGTTCGCCGCGAAGGAGCAGGGAAGCGGAGCGAACGATTAGCTCACTCGTCGTCCGCTTCCTTCTTCGCCTTCTTCTTCTTGGCCTTGGCCTTGGTGGCGTCGGAGGAGCGCGGCTTCAGGCGCTTGGCAACGGTCTTCCCGCCGTTGCGGAACAGGTCCTCCATCACGGCGGCGTAGACGGAGAAGTCGTCCGGTTTCCCACCGCGACCGTGATACAGCTCGTCGGTCTCGGCGTAGATGTGTTGTTCGTTCCAGATGACCGCGCCGTCCCGGCTGTAACCCGTGACATCCATCTCCGTCCGCAAGGAGTGGTCCTGCTTTCCCAGGGCAAACTGCGAGTCCATGTACACGATGTAGTAGTGGAACTTGACGACGACCACCATGTCCACGTCGAGGTCACGGGCCAGCCCACCGTTGCCTTTGGGCGTGAAGGGAATGAGCCGGTCCAGGCCGGTGGGGTTGATGATGTCCACCTGGGGCGGGTTGGGCTTCAGGGCGCGGTAGGCCTTGTGGTTTGCCACCTGCTTCTGGCTGAGCCATTTCACGGAGCTGGGAGCGCTGGTGAGCTCCTCCAGGAAGGCGTCCAGGGCGCCTCGGACGTGCTCATTCTTCAGGCCGCCCACCCGCCACCCCAGGTCCACCCCGACGCCAGTGGTCAACGAGCTGCGGTCATTGTTGTAACGGGGCGCAATGGGCGCCATCAGCGAGACCACCGCGGCGCTCTTGATGTTCTTCAACGCGTCCTGGCTGATGGGCTTGTTCCCCACGCAACCCACCAGCAGGCCCGCCACCAACGCCCCGACGACACGCGCAACCAAGCCACCCATGGATGCCTCCCAGCGGACCAGCCGTGGCCGCGGCCCATCCTGCGTCAGGCTTCTCACGCACGGCCGGTGGTGTTAACGACGACTTAGCGATGTTGAGGCGTTGTTTAGAGCACCACGTCCTCGCGGTACTCCCCGAAGACCCCACGCAGCGTCTCGGAGACTTCCCCCAGCGTGACCCTGGCGCGGATGGCGTCAATGATGCGCGGCATCAGGTTGTCCCCACCCCGCGCCCCTTCCGCCAGTCGACGCTGCGCATCCTCCACCGGCCCCGGGTCCCGACCCGCACGCCACGCCCGCACCGCCTCCACCCGTGCGCGCTCCATGGCGGGGTCCAGCTTCATGCGCTCCGGCTCCACGTTGTCGGTGACGAACTTGTTCACGCCCACCACCACCTGGCGTCCCGTCTCCACGGCCAGCTGCGCCTCGTACGCGGCGTCCTGGATTTCCTGCTGCGGGAACCCCTGCTCAATGGCGCGCACCATGCCGCCCAGCGCATCCACCTTCTCCATCAACGCCAGCGCGCGGGCTTCCAGCTCGTCGGTGAGGTGCTCCACCACGTAGCTGCCCGCCAGCGGGTCCACGGTGTCCACCACGCCGCTCTCGTACCCGATGATCTGCTGCGTGCGCAGCGCCAGCGTCGCCGACGCCTCGGTGGGCAGCGACAGCGCCTCGTCCTTGCCGTTGGTGTGGAGGCTCTGTGTTCCGCCCAGCACCGCGGCCAGCGCCTGCAGCGTCACGCGCACCACGTTGTTGTCCACCTGTTGCGCGGTGAGCGTGGAGCCGGCGGTCTGGGTGTGGAACCGCAGCATCCAGCTGCGCGGGTTCTTCGCCTTGAAGCGGTCCCGCATGATCCGCGCCCACATCCGGCGCGCGGCGCGGAACTTCGCCACCTCTTCCAGCAGGTTGTTGTGCGCGTTGAAGAAGAAGCTGAGCCGCCCCGCGAACTCGTCGACGTTGAGCCCGCGCTTCATGGCCGCTTCCACGTAGGCCACACCGTCGGAGAGCGTGAAGGCCAGCTCCTGGGCCGCGGTGCAGCCCGCTTCGCGGATGTGGTAGCCGCTGATGGAGATGGTGTTCCACCTGGGCACCTTCTCCGCGCAGAAAGCGAAGAGGTCCGTGGTCAGGCGCAGGCTGGGCGTGGGCGGATAGATGTACGTGCCGCGCGCCATGTACTCCTTGAGGATGTCATTCTGGACGGTGCCGTTGAGCTCACCCCAGGGGACCTTCTGCTGCTCGGCCACCACGCAATAGAGGCTCAGCAACGTGGTGGCGGTGGAGTTGATGGTCATGCTGGTGGACACCTTGTCCAGCGGGATGTCCTTGAGCAGCGTCTGCATGTCGCCCAGGGTGGCAATGGAGACGCCCACCTTGCCCACCTCGCCCAGGGCGCGCGGGTGGTCGGGGTCCAGGCCCATCTGCGTGGGCAGGTCGAACGCCACGCTGAGCCCGGTCTGGCCCTGGGAGAGCAGGTAGCGGTAGCGCGCGTTGGATTCCTCGGCGGTGCCAAAGCCGGCGTACTGCCGCATGGTCCACAGCTTGGAGCGGTAGCCGCTGGGGTGGACGCCGCGGGTGAAGGGGAACTCGCCGGGCAGGCCCACGCGTTCCTGGAAGTGCGTCGCGTCCGTCGTGGGGCCGTGCACGGGCTTGAGCTCGATGCCGCTGGAGGTCTTCCGCACGTCGTTGCCGTCTGCCTTCTTTGCGCCGCTCATCGTCCTTCTCCCAGTCACGGAGGCCCTTCTTTGGCCCGGGCGCACCCTCCCGGTCAAAGCGCGCTAGGCTCCCCGCGCGGAGGTACCGCGTGAACCTGTGGTGGCAACCGGACAACTTCCCGCTGGTGCTGCTCGCCGTGCTGACGGCGTGGTCGGGCTGGCTCTCCTGGCGCGCCACCCGACGCTGAAGCTCAAGAACCCCCACAACTCATCGAGGGAGACGGAGGCAGCATGTCCGAGGCGGAGAAGCTCGAGGCAAAGGTGGCGGAGGACGTGCGGGAGTGGCGTCGGAAGAAGGCGGTGGGTGTCACCACGCATCCTCGCCATTCGCATGACGCCATCCGCCGCGACGCCTTCGAGCTCAGCGTGGATGGCCCGGCGTACCTGGACGGCCTAAAGGAACACGAGGTCCCGGTGACCGGGGCGCACTTCCAGCAACTGGAGGCCCTGCTGGGCTTCGAGGGCACCGTCGAGGGTGAAGTGAAATTGGGCGGGGTGCGGCTGGACACCCTGACCGAACAGGCGATCAAGGCGCTGCGTGAATCCGAGCACGATCTCCAGGTTGCGATCACCACTGCACGGAACGAGGGCGCGTCTCCGGCAAACCTCATCCTGCGCACCACCTCCGAGGACAATCCGTGGGGGTTGTTGACCGAACGAGAGCGGCTGGTCGTGAGGTTGCACGCGGTGGCCAAGCGAACGCCTCACGTGGCCCGGCGGCTGAAGCGCCTCTTGTCGCCGGTGGAGCAGGCCCTGGCGCGCGCCCGGGAGATGCTGCTTCTTGCCGAGACCGAGGAGGCATTGCGCGTGGAGGCGGAGGCCGACACGACGGCGGTGGGCGCGTTGATGTTGGGGGTGCTGAACTACGTCGCCGGATGGGCGGACGCGGTGCCCTGGGGCACCCCCAAGCCACCCCGGCCCTTCCGCCTACCCGCCATCAGCGCCGAGAGGCGCGCGTGGGAGAACCGGCGGGGGAAGGCGGCGGCCCCGCCGAAGCGCGGCAAGAAGGCCAAGGTGTCGACCACTGAGCCCGCGGAGTCTCCCATGCACGCCGCGACAATGGCTCCGCCACCTCCTGACGTGCCTGCGACCCCCTTGGACCCATCTCCAGCCGCCCCGGAAAGCATCCCGGCACCCCCGGCAAGGCCGATCAAGGCCCAGGCAAAGAAGGCCGCATCCAGGCAGAAGCGGGTATTGGCCAGGCAAGATCGATGACCTTCCAGGCAAGTTATGTGTCTTCCCAGGCATGATGTTCGTTTTCCAGGCAAACATCGCGCTCATCTTGCCTGGGTGAATTCCAGTCATTTCTGGCAGGAATCCAGTGGCCTGGGCGTTCCGGCGAGGGCGGCGAACACCTAACCCCCCACGCTTGGGCCACTGCGTCCGCTCGCCCCCCTTCCCCAGTCCCGATTTTCCGTCGTCACCGAGCCGGGGAAGGGGGCACTCCTTTGGACCTGGGGCGTTTTCTCGTCGGAAAGAGGGCGTCTGCGTT
>JBFMGU010000125.1:0-30446 GCA_040752415.1 Myxococcota bacterium | reverse complement strand
CAAGCCCAGGATGCCCGCCGCTCCCGGCGAGATGGCGGCGTTGGGTGGGGGAGGTTTGGCGAGCGGACGCTCGTCGGCGGGACCGCGGGGTGGACCGTCCCGCGCGCTGGAGGCGGAGAAGGCGGAGGCCAGCATGCCGCGCACCGTCCCGGCGCCGGAGATGCCGCGCCAGCGCAGTGGCCTGCAGGGTGGCTCCCGTGACGACGTCACCCAGCGCGCCGACTACCTGCGCTACCTGCAGGGCTACTCCGGCGGCGACGTGCACAAGGTGGATATCAGCCAGCGCGTCATGGTGAACGTGCTGGATGAGCTGGAGACTGGACTGCCCAATGCGCACGTGAGCCTGATGCACCACGGTCGACGCGTCCAGCACGCCACCAGCTACGCCAACGGTCGCGCGCAGCTCTTCCCGCGGGCGGCCGGGCTGCGCGGGGGTGAGGAGGTGGAGATTGTCGTCGAGGCGCAGGGGCGGACGCACCGTCGCAGCGTGACGCTGGGTGGCGCCGACCAGCAGGTGAGCCTGGTGATGCCGGTGGCTGCCCAGCGCAAGGCGCCAGTGGTGGATCTCATGTTCGTCATCGACACCACCGGCTCCATGGGCGACGAGATCAGCCGCATCCAGCTCACGCTGCTCGACGTGGCGGCGCGCATCCAGCGCCTGGAGCCCGGCGCCACCATCCGCTACGGGCTGACGCTCTACCGCGACCGCGGCGACGCCTACGTGACGCAGGTCAGGGACTTCACCACCAACGTGCAGGCCTTCCTGGCCGACCTGCAGCAGGCGGAGGCCGACGGCGGCGGCGACACGCCGGAAGCGCTCAACGAGGGCCTGCACGCCGCGCTCACCGGCGCGCGCTGGACGGCGGAGGACACGCCCAACGCGCTGCGCGTGGTGCTGCTGGTGGCGGATGCGCCGCCGCACCTCGATTACGAGCAGGACTACGACTACGCCAAGGAGATGCGCGGCGCGGCCGAGCGCGGCATCAAGATCTTCCCCATCGCCGCCAGCGGGCTGGACGACCAGGGCGAGTACATCTTCCGCCAGATGGCGCACCACACGCAGGGCCGCTTCGTGTTCATCACCTACGGCGGCGGCACCGGCCACCACGTGGGCCAGTTTGCCAACAACAACCTGGATGACCTGGTGGTGGGCCTGGTGGCCGACGAGATGGCCGACCTGATGGGCCGCCCGCGCGGCGCGGTGCGGGCGCTGGCGATGGCGCGTTGAGGGACTGACAACGAGCGAACGGTCCGTGCCCTTCTGACTTCCGACTCCCCTGGCTCACGCCCGCGTCGGGGTCCGCTCCAGCAACGCGCCGCACTGTTCCAGGAGGACCAGCGTGAGCTTCAAGCGGTTCTCCTCACGGCTGCCCGGCGGGGCCATGCGTGCCCAGCTGTCGCGCAGGCGCGGGCTGGCGGAGAGCGCCTGGTGCAGCAGCTCCGCCTCCGGCTGCACGCCCATGTCCGCCACCAGCTTGGGGTCCGCCACCGCCAGCGCCAGCGGACGCTCGACGAGACGCATGGCCCGCTCATGGATCTCCGCCACGCTGTGCAGCCGCGCGAACACCGGCGGCAACGACGCGAGCAGCGGCTCGTTGCCGGGGGGCAGCTCGTAGGGGTCCTTCACGCCGGGGAAGAACGCGAACCGACAGTCCTCCCACGCCAGCGCGTTCACCAGCCGGTCCCGACTCAACGAGCCCACCGCCATGGTGATCCGCGCCCCGGAGAGCTGCGCCACCTTGGCCATCACGCGCGGCAGCGGCAGGCGGTCGCGCAGCACCAGGGTGAGGATCTGCGGCAGCACCGCCAGGCCCTGCGCCTGGTGCCGGAGGAACAAGGCCAGCAGGTGCTCATTGGGATCCGGGACGAAGCTGTACTGCAGCGCGCCCTCGTGCAGGTACACCGCGGCGCGGTTGCCGGTGGGGTCGGAGCGCAAGAGCAGCACGCCGGTCTGGCGACGGAGCGTGAGCCCGGTGAGCAGTCGCGCCACGCCCTGGTCGCGCACCGTGCCCACCGCGGTGGGCGGGTTGTTGCTCACCGTGGCCTTCACCAGGTGATCCAGCATCAGCAGCCGCCCCACCTCACCCAGCGGCACCAGCGGGCCACGGAACACACCCAGCTTGTCCGCCGGGGTCAGGTCGCGGCGCTGCAGGATGGCCAGCGTGCTGGCGGTGGAGATGGGACCGTGCACGCGCTTGTCCGCGCCCAGTTGCGCCTGGAAGGCGGGCTCCCCCGGCGCGGGCGGACGCAACAGCGTGGTGATGGGCGGCTCCGCCGGCGCCGACGCGCGTGGACCCGGCTCCGGCTCCAGGATGGGCAGCTCCGTCTCCCCGCTCACGCCCGCCTCGAAGGCCGCCGCCACCGCGTCGAGCTCCTGGTCACTCACCGACGAGGCCGCCATCCCGCGCGGGGGCGTGGTGTGGGGCAGGGGCACCGGCGCGGGGGCGGGCGCGGGCGGAGGAACGTCCAGGGTGGAGAAGAAGTCGTCGTCGGCGGGAGCGGGCGCGGCGGGCGCGGGCGAGGGCGGCGTGGACGCGCGCGGCGGAGGTGGCGTGGAGGGTGGCGCCGGCGTGGGCGGGGAAGAGCCGCTGGACGAGGCAGGCGCCGCCGCCGGCATCACCGGCACGCTGATGGAGCGCGGCGCGGGCGACGGGGGCGGCAGGCTGATGGGCGGACCGTACTGGCTCACCAGCGCGGCCAGCTTCTCCGCCAGCGCGTCGGGATCGTCGTCCGGCATGAAGGCGCCCAGCGCGCGCTTGAAGGTGCGGGAGGACTGGAAGCGCTTCTCCACGTCGCGCTCCAAGGCCTGCAGCACCACCGCGTCCAGCTCCTTGGGCACCGCGGGATTGAACACGCTGGGCGGGTGGATGGGCCCGCGCAGCACCTGCTCCATGACGTGGAAATCACTCTTGCCGCGGAACAGCGGTCGCGTGGTGAGCGCCTCCCACAGCACCACGCCGGCGCCAAAGATGTCGGAGCGCTGGTCGTACGCGTCTCCCTGCATCACCTCCGGCGCCATGTAGCTGTACTTGCCCTTCACCTCCCCCACCACCGTCTGCGTCATGCGCCCGGCCGCGCGCGCCACGCCAAAGTCGCTCAGCTTCACCTCGCCGCTGCGGGACAGCAGCACGTTGCCGGGAGTGACGTCGCGGTGGATCAGGTTGAGCGGCTGGCCGTCCGGGCCCTTGGCGGCGTGTGCGTGCGCCAGCCCCGCCAGCGCCTGGTTCACCACGAAGATGGCCAGGTCCAGCGGCATCTGCTGGCCGTTGTCCACCAGCGCATTGAACATGGTGTTGAGGTCCGTCCCGTCCACGAACTCCAGCACCATGAAGAGGTTGCGGCCCTCCTGCTGCAGCTCCAGCACCTGCACCACGTTGGCGTGCTTGAGATTGACGGAGATGTTTGCCTCGTCGACGAACATCTTCACGAAGCGCTCATTGGTGGCCAGCTGGTCATGGATCTGCTTGATGACCACGCGCTTGGCAAAGCCGCCCACGCCGCGCTGCTCGGCCAGGAAGACCCGCGCCATGCCGCCGGACCCCAAAGGCGCCAGCACCTGGTAGCGACCCAGGGTGAAGGGCTGGAAGTCTTCTTGGGGGACGGAACCGTCCTCAGGGGGCATGGACATGACAGCGACGCACTACGCTATCCCAAGAGCCCCCCGGACCGCTCCTGATTTGCGGCCGATGGCATTCCGGGGCGTGCGTGGCGGACGGGGGCTCCACCTGCAGCGTGTCAGCGCCGCTCCTCACCCCGGCAATCCGCCTTGTGGCCGTCCGCCAGATCCTGGGCCAGCTGGCGTGGTCCGCCGTTGGCCCGGCCCACCACGCCCTCCAGCAGGATGATGCTGCACCGCGCCTGACCGGTGCTCAGCAGGGTGGCGCGCAGCTGCTCATCCAAGCGCTCCTGGACCCGCCGCGCCACCTTCTCCCGGCTCTGACCCGTGACCGCCAGCCCCAGGTCCACCAGCATGCCGCCCAGGCCGCCCTCCCCCTTGGCACCCAGGCAGGCGTCCACCACCTCCTTGCTGGCGGGCGCCAGGTGCTTGCGGGCGTGGAACGCGAGCGCGCTGCACGGCGTGGTGGCGCCTTCACTGGTCTGGTGCAACAGCGCCACGGAGGCCACCCCGACGAAGCCCAGGACGGCGAATACCCGCTCCAGCACCTTGAGGACGGCGCGCACGTCTCAGCTCTTGTCCGGCGGCAACCCCAGCGACGCGTAGTCGATCACCACCGAGGGCAGCTTGCGGTGCTCCTCGCGCTTCTGGTCGATGTCACGCGCGTTGCGGGTGGCCTGGCTGGCGCTGTTGGGGGAGGGACCGTAGGTGTCCGGCTTGCGCGGCTGGATGTGACCGCGCTGGCTGGGGCTGGGCGGCGCGGCGGGACGCGCGGCGGGCGCGGGCGTTGAGGCGCGCTGCGGCGCGGGCGCGGGGGCCGGCGCGGGCTTGGGTGCCGCCGCGGCGGGCTCCGCCACCTCCAGGGTGCCAATGAGCTCCAGGTAGCGGATGAGCGCGGCCATGTCGTCGCGCGGGAGGGTGCCGAACTGGTCCAGCTCGGTCACGCTGTGCCAGTCCGCCATGCGCTGCAGGAACCGCTCCTCCGCGCGGCCAAACCCGAAGCTCTCCAGCGCCGCACCGAGCTGCATGCTCTTGGCGCGCAGCCGCATGGAAGAGAGCTGTTGCAGGTAGGCGCTGCGCGCGCCCGCGTCCATGGAGGCGCTCAGCGCGTGGTAGATGAGCGGCGGCCCGTCCATGGGGCTGCTCTTGAAACCGGTGAGGAAGCTCAGCCCCTTGTTGAACTCAAAGGGCACGTTCTGGAACGCCACGAACTTCTGCGCCTTGCGGCGGGCCTGGATGTGCAGGGTCTCGTTGAGGTCGGTCTCGTTGATGGCGCCAATCTCGATGAACACCTGGCCCACCAGGCGCTCCCCGTTGCCGATGATGCGCTGCGCCTTCACGAACTGCCCGCTGTCCACCTTGCCCAGCTCGAGCAGGAGCTGGCCCAGCGGGTGGATCACCTGGCTCAGGACCACGCCCACCGGGCGGCCCTGCATGAAGTAGAGGAAGTTGGCGCCAGCCTCGTCGTGGACGCAGACGCGACCGGTGACCTTGCCGCGAATGATGGCCGCCAGCAGCTCACTCATGGGCACCTGGCTCAGGTGACCCTCGTACGTGGTCTCGTCGGCAATCTGGGAGGGGTCAAACACCTGGGCACCGGACAGACGGGGGACTGGCGGGGAGTGATAGCACGCGAGTGCCGGCCCGGTATCGTTTCCCGTGCACGACACGCCCGGGGTCAGCTCCAGGCCAGCGCCACCTTGGCCGACACCACCCGGTCCTCCACCACCGCGCCGTCCGGCACGCCCGCCCCGGCCATGAGCGCCACGCGAAGCAGTTGCGCCCCCGCGCCCACCCGCGCGCCCGCCCCCAGCGCCGTCCATCCCAAGCTGGCTCCGCGCATCACCCGGGCCCCGGCGTGCAGCACGCACGGACCGGTGAAGCGCACCTCCCCGTCCAGCTCCGTCGAGCCGCTGGCCCACACCCCCGGCGCCAGCTCGCGCCATCCCGCGCGGGGCGTGGTGGGCCCCTCGCCCGCGTCGCCACACGCGCGACGGAGCAGCACCGGGTGGCTCCCCTGCAACACCTCCCGCTGCGCCACCAGCCAGCGGGCCGGGGTTCCCACGTCGTGGAAGGCGCCGGGGTGGCGGTAGCCCTGCAGGTGCGCGCCGCGCCTCAGCGCGGGGAGGTAGCCCTGCCGCACCACACACGCCTCCTGCCCCACAGGGAGGTGCTCCACCACGCGCGCGTCCTGGATGTGCACGCCGGTGAACATCAGCAGCTCGGTGGCGCCGCCGTCGTCGAAGCCGTCGATCATGCGGCGGATGCGGCCGGTGGCGTCGACGCCGATGGGGCCGTAGCGCAGCACGTCGGGGTCGGGGCGCAGCGCCAGGGTGGCCAGCGCGCCGCTCTCCCGGTGCACGCGCGCCAGCGCAGCGAGGTCCACGTCCTGCAGCGCGTCGGAGTTGACGACGTAGAAGGGCTCCCGGCCGAAGTGCGAGAGCGCCGCGCGGATGCCACCCCCGGTGCCCAGGATCACCGGCTCCTCGGAGTAGTTGAGGTCCACGCCCTCGGCGCGCGGGCCCAGGTGCGCGCGGATGGCGCCGCCCAGGTGATGCAGGTTCACCACCGCGCGGGTCACGCCCGCCTCCTGCAGCTGGCGCAGCGTGAAACGGATGAGCGGGAGCCCGGCCACCTCGCACAGGGGCTTGGGGATGACGTCGGTGAGCGGGCGCAGGCGGGTGCCCAGGCCCGCGGCGAGCACCATGGCCTGGGTGATGGGTTCTCTCATGGGTGCTCCGTCGACGATCCGCGCGGCGCGCGACGGGGGTGGGCGGAGACGGGTGGGGAGGCGGCAGGCGACATCAGGGGAACCAATCTACAGCGGTTCCCATTCGAGGTGCCCGGTGAAGTGATGACCGGCTGCCGCGGAATCGCAGACAGGAATGGCTGCGCCACAGCTGGAGGGCCACTTCCGTTCCCCGGGGCGGCCGCGGAATCGCAGACAGGAATGGCTGCGCCACAGCCTGTGGCGGACCGTCACATGCCATCCGCCACAACCCGCTCCACGCCCGGTCACTGCTGCGGCAGCCAGGCGTTCTGGATCAGGATCACGTTGCGCTGCTGGCTGGGGAGCTGCTCGTCCACGTCGCCGGGGGTCAGCGGGTAGTTGAACGGCGGGATGAGGCCGCCGCCGGTGACGCCGTCGGAGAGGTCCAGCCCGTAGCCCTGGAACTGCTGCGCGCCGATCACCACGCCGTCGGTGGGCGCGGTGTCCACGGTGCTGTCCGCGGCGTAGGCATAGCGGCCCGAGGTGTCCAGGTAGCGGAACTCCACCGCGCCCAGCCCGACGTGGAGGATGGCCTGGAAGGTCAGACCGCAGCCCTGGCCGCCGCACGCCACCGCGCAGGCGCAGCTGGTGTCCGCGCAGTCGGTGGCGCCGTCGCCGTCCTGGTCGCCGTCGTCGGTGCAGAGGAACTCACCCTGCTCCTGCTCAGCGGGCAGCAGACCAAGCTGGCCCACGCGGTAGGGATGATCCACGCGCGTCCACTGCACCGTGACGCGACGCAAGCCGTCCACCGTCTCGTCGAGCCAGGACACGTTGGAGGCGGGGCTGGCCTCCATCCGCAGGTCACCCCACCACGGCGCCACCAGGTAGCCCGGCGAGAGCTGGTCGGGGGGAAGGGTGGTCAGCGTCTGGCCCTGGTCGCCGTTGAAGCTGCGCTGCTCGAAGGTGGCGAAGCGCGGGTCCTGGAAGTGCACGTACCCGTCGGCGCACACGTACATGACCTCGCGCGGGAAGCCTTCCCAGTAGATGGGCGGGGAAAGCGGCACCGCCTGGCAGCACTCATTGCAGTTGCTCACCAGCGGCAGCGGGTTGCCGCGCGTGCGGCCCAGCGCCACGTCGAACGCGCTGAGGTCGTGGAACGGCTCCCAGGCGCGCACCTGGTAGCCGGTGGGCGGCCAGTCCTGCGGCCAGAACACGAAGAAGTCCTCCAGCGGCTCGGTGCCGGGACCGCTGTCGGTGGTGAGCAACAGGCCGTCCTGGCCCACCAGCACGTCGGGCACGTTGCCTTCACTGGCCAGGCCGATCACCGCGTCCTCGCCGCGCACGCGGTCGGGGATGCACCACGCGGCGCTGCCCACCGGCCCGTCGTCATTGCCGCTGTCCGGGTACGCGAACACGATGAGCCCGGTGTACGGCCACCACTTGACCTGGAAGGTCATGTGCGCGCGGCTGGCGTCGGAAGGAGCGCAGCCGAAGAACGCGGCGTCGTTCCACTGGATGATCAGGTAGTCATCCTCGGCCGCGTAGGTGGGGCCGGCCATGCGCTTGGTGTAGATGCCGCCGAAGCGGACGAAGGCGCCGTACTCGGTGGTGTCGTTGGGGCGCTCCTCGTCGGGGTCGGTGACGAAGGTCAGGTCATCCAGGAACGGGCGCAGCTGCGCGGTGCCGGTGGCGTCGTTGATGGCGGTGCCGGCCACGTTGGACTTGCCCGCCGCGTCGGAAGCGCCGCCCACGTTGGCAAACGTGAACAGCGTGTTGCCGGGCACGGTCTCCTGGTCAAAGGCGAACTCCGCCGGGTCGCGCTTGTGCATGGCCACCGCGCCGTTGGCGGAGAGGTTGAGGTGCGTGTAGCGACGGTTGAACAGCCACGCGCCGTTGCCCAGCTCCGCGAAACCCAGCTGGGCGAGGGAGAGCAGCACCGCGCCGTCGTCGCAGGCCATGCGCTCCTGCTCGGTGGCGGCGGCGCCAGTGCCGGGCAGGTCCGCGCAGCGCACGTCGGCGGGGTCCAGCGGGCTGCGCAGCTCGGTCAGCCAGCTGCCGTCGGGGAACGGGCTGATGTCCTCGAACGCGTTGACGTAGTCGTAGTAGCCGGGCGTGCACGCCTGCTCGCAGAGGTCGCCTGCGCAGGTGTCGGCGCGACAGGTCCCCAGCCCCAGGTCACACCGCGTCAGCTCCGCTTCCGTCTCCACGCACGTCCCCGCCACGCACACGTGCGCCGTCACCGCGCCGTCGCCCTCGCAGCGCGCCAGGCTGCACAAGGTGCCGTCGGGCTGCGCGTGGTAGCCCACGCACGTGTTGTCCTGGCACACGCCGGTGGTGTTGCACGGTCCGGCCTCACCACACTGCGTGTTGTTCAGCGGGTTGGGGCCAATGCCCGCCGCGGTGGCCAGCGTCTCGTTCCACAGTCGGCACGCGCCCAGGTAGCAGGCGTAGCGCGTGCACGTGGCGTCGGGAGCATTGGGGTCGTAGGTGGGATCCAGCAGGTCGCGGCAGGCCAGCTCCTCGGCGCCAAGGGCGTCGTTGGGGTTGCCGTTGGCGGCCATGGCCGACGGCGTCAGGAGCGCCTCGAACTCCGTGAAGGGCACGCAGCGCGCCAGCTGGGGACCGACGGCGGAGTCGTAGTCAAAGCAGCCCTCGTCGCAGGGCACGCCGTTGGTGTCGCAGTTGGTGCCGTCGGTGAGTCCCGCGGTGGCGGTGCAGAGGCCGGTGGCGTCGCAGGTCTCTCCCACCGTGCAGGTGTTGCCGTCGCTGCACGGTGAGCCCAGCGGCTCCACGTCCGCGTTGGTCTGGCAGGTCCCGTTCTGGCAGGTGTCGCGGTCGCAATCCTCGTCGCCGTCGTCGTCGCAGGGGGTGTCGTTGGGGACGTTGGAGGCCACCGTGCAGGCGCCGTTGGTGCAATCATTGACGGTGCAGGGATTGCCGTCGTCGCAGAAGTTGGTGTCGTCCTCGATCCCGGTGCACACGCCGTTGTCGCACTCCAGGTCCAGGCAGGCGTTGTTGGGATCCGGGCCCTGGCAGCCGGGACGCGGACCGTCGGCCAGCGCCTGCGCGCCGCACCCGCCGTTGCCATTGCACACGTCCAGCGTACACGGCTCGCCGTCGTCGCAGGTGGGGTTGGGCGTGTTGGCGGCCTGGTTGCTCACCGTGCACACGCCGTCGTCGCAGGAGCCGTCGCAGGTGTCGCCGTTGAGGTCCAGGTCGCAGCGCGTGCCGTTGGCGGCGCGGGCCGCGGCCACCACGCAGGCGCCGGCGCTGTTGCACTCAAAGGCCACCCAGCAGCCCACGTCCTTCTCCGCGATGGGCCGCCCGTCGAAGTCAACGATGCCGGTGGCGCCCGCGGGCGTGCAGGTCTCCCCGAAGTTGCGCGGCGTGTTGTTGGCCTGGCACGCCCCGGCGCTGCACGCCCCCGGCGCGCTGCAGGTACCGCCACCGTCGTCACAGGTGCGACCGTCCTGCCGGCTGGTGTTGATCACGCACTGCCCTGCCACGCACACCTCCGCGTAGCACAGGGCGTCGTGTCCGTCGGGCAGCGGGTTGGGGAGGTCCTGGCCGGCGAGGTTGCACAGCGTCCCGTCGGGGAGCGGGGTCACCTGGCAGGCGCCGGCGCGACAGATGCCGTGGTTGTTGGAGCAGGGATTGAGCGGGCGCGCCTGGCAGGCGGTGCCGTCGGCCACCGGGTCGTGCACCACGGCGCCGGTGGTCTCGTCCCAGCGCGGCGCGGTGCAGTCGTTCTCGTCGTCGACCAGGCGGGTCATCTCGCGGCAGGTGCCGTCGTAGTGGCAGCGGCCCACGGTGGCGGTGTTGCCGTCGACCTCGCAGGTGGTGCCCGACGCGGCGGTGGGGCCCAGGTTGTCGTAGCAGTTGGGGTCGGGCGGCTGGCCGTCGCCGGGAGGGAGACCGTTGGTGCACACCGCCTGCGTGGCGGCCACGCTGCCCTGGGCGCCGGTGGGGAGGTCGCCGGGGTAGCGCTCCACGCAGCGCCCCACGCCACCGACGTTGACGCACCAGTCCGCGCCGTCGCACGCGTTGCCGTTGTTGCAGGTGATGACGGGGTTGGTGGCCTTGCTGACCGGGAGGCAGTAGCCCGCGGTGCACGCGCCGGTGTTGCACACCAGGTCCGCGGCGGTCTGCACGTCGGCCTCGGTCAGCGCGCACGCGGTGCCGTCGATGACGGGGTTGGCATCACACGCGCCGTTGTTGCAGGTGGGCGCGGTGCAGCGCGCGTCGTAGTTGGGGCTGGTGCAGGCCTCCCCATTGCGACCCGCCGGGTCCGCCACACACGCGCCCGCGCCGTTGCACGCCTGCTCCACGCAATCCGTGGGATCCACGTCGCAGTTCACGCCGTTGACCGCGTTGCCGGTGTCGGAGCACGCGCCGGCCTGGCAGGTGTAGACGTTGCACGGGTCGGGCACGCCGGGAGTGCAGGTGGTGCCGTCCTGACGGTCCTCGAAGGCCACGCACGCGCCCTTCTCGCACGCGCCCACCTGGCAGGGGTTGGTGGGGTGGTCGCACACCGCTCCGTCGGTGGCGGGGTCGGAGGTGCCCACGCACACGCCGGCCTGGCACTGGTCCGCGCTGGAGCACGGGTTCCCGTCGTCGCAGGTGGTGCCGTCGGCCGTGTTGCCCACCACCACGCCGCGCGTGGGATCGCACGCGTAGGTCTTGCACGGGTCCGCCGCGGCGAGCAGGCCCGCGGGATCGCGGTAGGCGTCGTCGGGGGAGGGATTCAGCGGGTCGGCCACGGTGGTGGCCAGGGTCAACAGGTCGCGCGCGGGCGTGCAGGTGCCGTTGATGCAGGTGTCGCCGGTGGTGCACGCGCTTCCGTCGCTGCAGGCGTGGTTGTGCGCGGCCTCCGCATTGCCCACGCAGCTGCCCGTGGCCGTGCACGCGTCGGCGTAGGTGCAGGCGTTTCCGTCGTCACAACCGGCGCCCACGCGGGAGGAATCGGGCGCGTAGGCCACCTCGCCGGTGGAGGTGTCGCAGATGCGCATGCGACAACCCGCGTGCAGCGTGGAGGGCGCCGCCGGGGCCGTGGCCAGCGCCACCTGGTCCACCACCGCCGCGCATGCTCCCGCCTGGCACGCCCACTTCACGCACGGTCCGTCGGAGCGACCGGCCGCGGGGTCGGCGCAGGAGGTCCCGTCGGCCAGCGGGTTGAACTCCGGTTCGGTGGCGCAGGAGTACGCGAGGCAAGGGTTCACCACGTCCTCGGCGGTGGCGAAGCCCAGCGAGACCAGCGCGTTGCGGTCGGTGGCATTGTCGAGATCGTAGGGACGGTTCTCACGCACGCCCTGGGCGTTGCAGGTGTCGCGCGTGCAAGCGTCTCCGTCGTCCACCGGGTTGCCGTTGGCGTCCTGACCGTAGGTGCCCGTGCACAGGCTGTTGGTGCACACGTCATTGTTGCTGCACACGTCGCCGTCGTCGCAGGGGTTGCCGTTGGCGCCCGCGGGGTCGTGCGTGATGCTGCCGTCGTTGGCGTTGCATCTGTCGACGGTGCAGGGGTTGTTGTCGTCGAGACCGGGGAGCGGGGAGCCCACGCAGGTGCCGGAGGCCTGGTCGCACACGTCGTTGACGGTGCACGCGTCGCCGTCGCTGCAGGAGCCGGGGGTGAACTCGTGCTGCACGCCGGTGACCGGGTCGCAGTAGTCGCGCGTGCAGGGGTTGTTGTCCGCCACCACCGCCACGAAGTCCAACGCCGTGCCGCGACACTCACCCACGTCGTTGCACTGGTCGCCGGTGGTGCAGGCGTCGTTGTCGTTGCACGCGGCGGTGACGCGGTAGGTGATGGTGATGCCCACGGCGGGCGTGCACTCGTAGTCGATGCACGAGGTGTCGGCGGGAACCTCGACGGCGGTGCCCGTGCAGTTGCCGCCGGTGCACACGTCGTCGCGCGTGCAGGCGTTGCCGTCGTTGCAGGCGGCCCCGTCGGACTGGCCCTCACAGCCGATGGTCAGTCCACCGTCGGCGTTGGCGGTGGGACGCACCTCCTTGACGCAGTAGCCCTGGCCGTTGGCCTCCTCGTAACCCAGGCCCTGCGCGGCGCAGCTTTCCGCGGTGACCTCGCCGCCACCCGCGCAACCGGGACAGCCCGGAGGACAACCGGCGAGCAAGACGAGCCCGAGCAACCACGCACTGCGCAACCACGTCGACCGCAACATGAGATGACCTCCCGAAGCGCCAGGGCGACACCTCCGGCCCCAACGTGCGCGCCTATAGGCGGCTCGAACGCACGGCACAAGGAGGAGGAAGTTCGCGTCCGGCCGCGGCGCAATCGCTTCGCGCTGGAGGGTGCGCGCGATCACAGGTGGAAGGAGTGGAGCGGTGCGGGGACGGGCGCGACGTGGCACGCCGGTTCCCATGGCAAGTCACACTGAAAGGACAGTCAGGCGAGATGCTGGTCGATCTGCTGGTTCCGGGGAGCGCGCTCAATTCCTTTCGGCATGGAGCGCGTATGTGGATCTCGGCCCCTAGGCGGCACCAGGGTTGTTCAAAGCGGCTGCGCTTCGCGCACCCTCTTCCCTTCCTCGCGGAACTGTGCAGCCACCTCCGCGGAGCGACGCTCCATGGAACGGGCCTCCTCCTCGAACACCGTGGTGACCACTCGCGTCGCCTCCTCCACGCCGTCGCCCAGCAGGCTCAGAGACCGAGCGACAATGATGTCATCCCGTGCCGAAACCCATTCCCCCTGCGCCGCCAACACCATGGCCCGGGTCGCACGCGCTTCCACGCCAAATGGCTCGAGCATGACCGCGCGATCGAGGTCGGCGCGGGCCGCGTCCAACCGGCCCATCCGGTAATGGATCATTCCCCGAGCCGTGTGACGCGAGGCCCAGGCCTCCTTCCCGACTGCGACGTTGCAGATCTCGAGATCCTCGATCTTGGGCTTCCGAAGACCAGCCTTGAGGACGCATGCCACGCCTTCCTCCGGGTGATGCAGCCACGCCAGACGAGGATTGCGCTGCTGTGCTTCCGTCAGCTCCCGCGCAAGCGACGCGTTGATGTCGTCCGTGCCAACCCACCGCCGTGTGGCCAGCGGCATGTATACGCGAAACGGGGTGAAGCATGACGAACACAGAGCGCGGGAGTCCTTGAGCGCCTGGTGGCGAACCATCTGGCTTGCGCCCGCGGCGCGGATTCTCCGCAGGTGAACCGCCATGACGTCGGCGCGCAGTGCGGCGGCGCGGGCCAGGTCCGCCAGCGCGTCGTCGTGGAGCCGGCGCCAGGCGTCCAATTGGACCTGCGGCGTTTTGTTGGCGAAGCGCTTGCCACGAGCGTCCCACCCGGCCTCCAGGCGATGGGCCGCGCGGCACGTCCAGGCCGCCCAATGCTCTGGATGTTTCTGCACCCAGGCGTCGAGGAGGGGGCCAAGGTGCGGGTCGGCATGGGCAAACGCGGAGGCCGCGCCGTCGACCCATTCCTCCCGATGCCAGTCCTTCTCGAATTCCTGCTGGTATGCGGCGAAGGCCGCGTTGAGCTCGGCGTGGCGACCCTCCCGAAGCATGCGTCGGAGTTGGAGCTGATCGGCGGACTGCTTCGGGTAGCCGTCCGCGTGTTCGCCTGCGGTGCCATGCAATGGGGGCCGCGCTGGCGCGGCGGCCGTCCCCAAGAGGGCCTGCGCCAAGGAAATAGCGACGACTGCGGGTCGAGTGCGGAGCATGTCGTGCACGGTCATTCTCCTAATGTGAAAAATCAACCCGCTGAGTTCACACGTACCTGGTGGTGGCTGTTGTGTGGTGGCGCCAGGCCAGCATGTCCCTCCCGAGCCGCCGGGTGGGCTCGGTGGTTCACTTCCTTCAGCTTCCCGATCGACACGTGGGTACAGATCTCCGTTGTCGAGACGAGCGCATGTCCCAGCATCATCTGGATGAACCGGACATCTGCGCCGTTCTCGAGCAAGAGCGTCGCGCACGTGCGCAGCAACAGATGCGCGCCGCCGACTTTCCCGATGCTGGCCTTCACCACACCGCCACGAGGTCGTGAAGGTCATCGACACCTTCCTCGAGCGCGACCAACTGAAGCGTCAGGTCGCCGGCGGGAAGGGAGCCCATAACGCCGCGTGACCGGCTCGCGTGGCGCTCAGCGCAGATCCTGCGAACGTTCCGCTTCCCTGGAAGCGTCAAACATCCGCTCAACTACCGCCACGATTGCTGCTTCAGAGTTCGACAGAGTAACCGCGTGATCTACCAGGTATTGCTTGAGTGCGATGGTGAAGGACGCGTCCTGGATGCCTGCTCGCTGCCTCGGCAGCTCCCACGCCAGGAACAGGTTCTTGTGCGCTTTCGATTGCATCCGCATCGCCTCGACGCCCGCGGAGACCGCGGAGGTGACGTCACCCAACGCCGCGTGACACTCAAAGATGTGGCACAAGGCGACGGCTTCTGCGTGCGACCGCCGTCCTTCATCTCCCACGCGCACCGCCAAGGAGCGCAAGACGCGCGCATGGTTCAGGGCTTCCGAGAATTGGTTGCGCCATGCCGCTCCGTGCAGTTTGAATACCCTGTAGGTGATGCGTACTTGGAGTACGCCATCAGCCAACCAGCGAAGAATCGACAGCATGGCGCCCTCCAACCTATCAAGGGTTTATCCACACGCGAGCAGAAGCGTGGCATGAAGCGCGTGGCAGAAACCGGGAGGGAAAACCAATGCGGCCGAACATACGACGGCTGCAAGGTTCGCCAACGCAACACAGCGCGGATTTGGCGGCGTCATCGGCACCTGCATTGGGCTGTTCGGCTGAGCCTCGGTCGAGCACGTGGTGACCGGTTCCTCGGAAATTATCTGGTCGTCGGTGACTTCCTCGACGTCCTCCTCCTCCTCCGCGGCGGCCATGTTAATCAGATCCAAAATCGAGGCGTGCGCTGCAATGATTGCTAGCGCAATGGCACTCCCAACGGCTGCGTTGAGGAGTTCCGCCTCCAGCACAGCGACAAACGCCCACAGTATGGGCACCAGTATCTGTGCGAAATTCCCGGACGGATCCCTGTTGTTGATGGGGTCGCCAAGCGCATAGGCGTAAAGGCTCGTGTCGCCACCTCCGAATCGAAGCGGATCCTTCGCCGTCCAGCGTCCCGTCATGGCGTCGTAATCGCGCGCGCCGAACCGCACCAAAGCGGTGTCGCGATCATACAGACCGCCCGCAAACCCGAAGGGCTGGAAGCCGGCCGGCACCTCCGACGTCACAACTCCAAACTCGTCATAATCCATCCGTTGCGCCACGCTGCCGGTCGCGCTGTCCACAACCAAGCGCGGGCTGCCCACTTGGTCCTTGGTGATGCGGTACGTGTTGCCCCCCTTCACCGCATAGTCCGGTGAGTTGGGACTCTCGCTGTACACAAAGAGCGCCAGCACGTTGCCTGCACCGTCCAGCTCGGCGGCGACTCTCAACTTGTTCTCGTAGAGGAACGCCTGCGTGAGCACGCCATTCACGCGCTTGCCCACACGCCGGTTCTTTCCATCAACGACGTACTCGACGACATCGCCGTTCGGTAGGTCCACCCTAACAAGATTGCCGAGCGTATCGTACAAGTACGTCGTAACGTCCCCAGTGGAGGTATCCGTCTTCGTCTCCAGCTCGCCGTTCTCGGTATAGGTGTAGACGAGACTCCCGTACGTGAGCAGCCGGTCTTGGTCGTCGTACGTGGCAGACACCGTTCCTCCGGTCGGCGCCCACTTCGTGAGACGGTTCCCATTCTGATCGTACGTATACTGCGCCGCCGGCACACCATTCTCCACCACGAGCACCAGCCGGCCAGCGGTGTCGTAGTCGTATTCGCGCGTACGCGACACCGGCGGTGGGATCGCGAGTGGATCGCCGAAGGCCTCGGTCACGCTGGTGATGCGACCAAGCTTGTCCCGCGTGTACCGGGCGGAGTAGCGCACCACGCCCTGGAACAGCACTTCGTGCGCTTCCAACTCGCCAAATGCGTTGTAGCTGAACGTCTCCGTGGTATCGCCGAGCTGGTTCTGGGTGACCCATCCGTTCTGCGCGTCCCGAGTCAACGCCAGGCTGCCTGCCTGGGTGAGTAGGCTGTCGTCGTCGTACCCGTACATGATGGTGCTGGAGCCCACCGTGCGGGTCGCCCGGCGGAAGAAGTTGTCGTAGGTGAACTGCACCGCTCCGTTGATGTTTCCCGCCCAGGCCTGCTGGGTGAGAAGATCACCGTCGTAGGTCAGCGTCAGGGTGTCCCCGTTGGGCTGTGTGAACACCTCCAGCTTTCCTGTTGTCCCGTCGTAGGTGTGGACGCGCGTTCCCGCGCTGTACGTCAACGTCGTGTTCTGGCCCGCGGCGTTGTAACCGTAGCTCACCGTTTGACCGTCGGGACGCGCCTCGGACGTCAGCTTGCGGTCCTTGTTGTAGCTGTACGTCGTCAAGTCCGGCGTAAACCCTGCTGCGGGTGGGTCATAGGTCTCCAGCAGGTTCACTGGCGTGTAGTCCATGGCGTGGGCCGGCTTGCCCGGTGGCGTGACCGACGTGGTGTTCCCCTTGCCGTCATACCCGAGCTGTATCTCGGCGCCGCCGGGCAGCGTCGTCTTGGTGAGCCGATCTGCTGCGTCGTATTCGAAGGTCGTCGTGCGCGACATGGCGTCCGTGATCTGCGCCAGCCGTCCCTGCGCGTCGTACCCAACGTTGGTCACCCGCTGGTCCGTCAACGAGGTCCCCTGCACCCGCTTGATGAGCCGACCCATCGGGTCATAGCTGAGCTGCGTGGGAGCCATCGTGCCGGAGACGACCTCGATCGGCCGACCGCGCGCGTCCGACGTGACGGTAGAAGTACGCCCCTCCGGAGTGGTGGTCGTGCGCGTGCGTGTGGGTGGGTCGTATTCGGTTCTCCACGTCTTGCCGTTCACCGAACGGGTCTCGGCATAGGACTGCAGGCTCAGCGGATCGCTTGGGTTGCTGAGGGTGACCTCACGCGTGCGCGTGATGGATCGGGCGAGCCCACCCGGAGTCACCGTCGACGCGCTGATGGTCACCGGCGCTTCCAGGCCAAACCGCGAGTCCGCGTCCACCGTGGACGTGTGCTGCATCCCGCTCGCCGGCGTCACCGTCGTCACGCCAGTGTCGGCGCGCGTCATGGTCGCTACACCGCCGAACGCAAACGTGTTCTCGATCTCCTTCCGGCTCTCCTGCGTTGTGTCGACGCTGTATGTGGTCGATACGGCCTCCGCGGTGACCACGGACATCGAGTAGCTGTTGGTTGACGTCGTTCGGGAAAGAGCGGTGAACCCGTCCGCGGCATCGTCGTCCTGCGAGAGGCGACCAGCATCGTAGGTGAACGCGTATTCGCCACCGTTCGGATCGGTCATCGTCGCCAGCAGGGCCCCCGTCCCATGGTAGGCGAACGTGTATGACTGCGACGCCGGATTGGTGATGGTGTGGATGAGGCCATTGGCGTTGAGGCCGATCGTGGTGGTCTGCCCATCCGGAGCGACGATGGCAGTGGGCGCGCCGTTGCCATCCCGCAAGATCCTGGTGACGCGGCCATTCGCATCCTCGACGACGGTGAGGAATCCCTGCCCGTCATAGCGGAACGCGTTCACCGTCACACCCGTCACAGCATCCAGCGTGAGGGAGTGCCGGTTGTCGGCATCAAACACGTACACCAGCCTGCTGTCCTCGGATGCCACGAGGGCGTCACCCAGCATCGCGCCCTGGGTCACTGGCGATGTGCGCACCACGATTGCGCGCGTGTAGGAGGTGTCGCTGATGATGAGGTCCCCGTCGGGGGCCACCGCCAACGCCGCAGGTATTTGGAGGGAGACTCTGGGCGACGGCCGATCCTGACGGAAGACCGTGCCACCGCCAGCCACGGTGTTGATGATTCCTCTCGGCGAAATGGAGCGGACGCGTCCTGTGTGCCCAGACGACGAAGCGTAGTGTGTGACGTAGATTGTCCCATCAAGACCAACGGCGAGGGATGACACACCCAGTTGCGCGTCGAGCGCCGGTCCTCCGTCGCCCCCGGTTCCGTAGGTTCCGTTGCCGGCGATCCGGGTGATGATCCCATCGGTGTCGACCTTCCGAATGGTGTTCGCCCATGCGTCGCCAATGTAGAGGCTGCCATCAGAGCCCAGCGCGACGTCCCAAGGCCTGATCAACGTGGCATCCTTGGCAGGGTCGCCATCTCCAGACGTGCCGCTCACACCAGTACCAGCGACGGTGTGAATGATCCCATCGGGAGTGATCGACCGAACACGCCTGTTCACGCGATCCGCCACGTAGACTGTCCCATCTGGCGCCACCGCCAGCCCAAGGGGGCCGTACAGCTGTGCGTCGACAGCGGGGATCTCATCTCCGTTGTATCCGCCAATGCCGGTGCCAGCGAAGCGATCGACGATGCCCTGCGGGTCGATGCGACGGACGGTGCCATCCTCCGTGTCGGTGAAGTAGATGCTGCCGTCCGGTCCCAGCGCCAGGTCCCACGGCGCCATGGTCGCGCTGAGCGCTGGTCCACCGTTGCCGCTTGCGCCCTCCACTCCGGTGCCGCCGATGGTGGTGATGATGCCGTCAGGAGAGATCTTGCGGATGCGGTATTCTTCATTGTCCGCAAGGTAGATGCTTCCATCGGGCCCGACGGCGATGCCGCTGATGTAGTCGATCCGGGCGTTCGTGGCCTGGCTGTTGTCGCCAGAATATCCTTGCACTCCAATTTGCCCGGCGATCACTTCAAGCTCAGCCCGCAACATGTCCCGACGGATGCGGCGCCCGTCACCCCTGAGGAGGACTGGTGCCAGCTCGTTGTAGCGCGGCTGGTAGGTGTGGTGGGGACTCAACGAGAATCCGCCGAGCCCAGTGGTGGCGGCGTTCAGGCTTCCTACCGTGACCTCGAAAGTCCTGCCTCGCAGCGCGGGTTCGCGTGCCTGCACCTGGCCAACGCGGGGGTCCGTGCCTGGTTGACCAAAGGCGCGCCCGGGCGCGGGCCTGGGCGCCCACGAAGGATAGACATGGTCTACGGTGATCCTGGCTGCCGTGTGGCCCTGCACCGGTCTCCCGTATGCATCCAACCCGTCCCACTCATAAGTAACCGTCTGATTCGCCAGCGCCGGGTAGGTTTGGGTCACCACCCGCCCCGCGATCTCAATTCGAACGTCGATTTCGAGGCATTCCGGATTCATGACGGACCCGCTGATTGGAAACTTGAGGCGCTTTCCGTAGTCCGCAGTGCGATCGCTCTGATAGTGGAGGCGATACGGAGTGCCGACGACAGGCACCGACTCGCCAAGGGTCTGATTGTGGAAGTCGATCACGGATCCGCAGCCTTCAGAACCATCGGTCTCGGACTGGTTGTCACTGTCAGGCGCGGGCGGGAGAGGATAAAAATCCTGGGCGCCGGGCCAATTGAGGTCCACAGTGCTGAAATGGGGGAGCGCGACCCGCCAGAGGCTTTGACCCACGGAGTAGCGCAGCGCCAGCTCCGTTTGCTCGTCGGAGCTGATTCCCAGGTCGGCGAGCGCTGCATTGCTCTCCGCCACGCCGTCGCCTGTGGTGTCCAGATCCGCCAGTCCACCGGTGATCGAAGTGATCTGGAGGATGACGCCGTTGTCCATCGGCACCCACGTGCCTCGCTCGCGGTCGTAGTAGCCCGCCGGAACGGGGTCGCCCACGGGGTAGTCCAGGAAGTTCTCGACGTAGAACGGAACAGGCTCGGAGAACTGGACGTGCGGAGCCCCAAGCGTCCAGCCCTCGTCGCTGCTCAACTCCACCGCGTAGGTGTACTTGCTGAACGGCGGCAGGTCGGCCGGCATGGAGGCAGGGCCGTTGGTGCCCACAGTGTATTCCGTGGCCCGGATGTCGAGGGAAGACTGGGCTAGCGTCGTACCATCCGCAAACACGAGTTCAGCCGTGACGTTCGCTGGGAACATCAACACGGCCTGCCGGGTGCCGTCCGAGTCCGTCACTGTGCTTCCCGCGGCAACCTGGAACGCACCGGTTCCGTCCACGTCCACAGTAGTTACGACCGGGTCCAGGGGACGCATCACGACGTCGCCGGCAATGGCGAAGTTGTTCCACCGCGGTTGCACCGAGCGCTGCACGGGGAGAAAGCCGTTCTTCTCGTAGTTCACCACCAAGGGCCCGCCGCCGTTCACGGCGATGTCGAACTGACCGTCCGCGCGCGTAGCGGTCTGTCCGAGCTCGGGGTGCCTCACGATCGTGATGGTGACGCCCGACAGCGGATCACCGTTCTGTTCCTTCACCACCCCCCTGATGACCGAAACGCTGTAATCCTTGATCGCGCCCGCGGACACCCCTGTCTGCACGGGCTGCGCGCCGGTGTAGAGAAACTCCACATTGCGATGGAATGGCGTCGGGACGGTCTTGTCGCGTGGCGGCGCATTCGGACCTGAGCCGCAGGTGGCATCCGCGCCGCTGCAGTCCTGGTCAATCCCGTCCTGGCAGCTGTCGTAGGCGAGCGGGAAACGGGTGCGGTCCAGATCGTCGCAGTCGCCGCCAGCGGGTGTGGCGCCATCCCCATCGACGTCACCGTCGCAGTCGTCGCCAATCTTGTCAGAGTCCAGGTCCTCCTGGCCGGAATTCGGATCAAGCGGGCAGTTGTCCAGATCATCACACAGCCCGTCGGCGTCCGTGTCCGTGCACGGTGGCGGCATGAGACACGGCACGATGTTCACCACGTTCAGCGGGCAGGGATCACAGGCGTCCCCGAGCGAGTCGAAGTCGCTGTCAATCTGGCCCGGATCCGGGACCATCGGGCACAGATCGCAGAGATCGGAAATGCCGTCGCCGTCCGTATCCGGGCCGGGCAATGTGCACTCCGCGTACGCGGTCGAAGACAAGCAGGCAACGAGGAACAAGATCGCGACGCCGATGCGCACGGTGCGCTCCTTGCGGTGGTTTGGAGGACTACCTACCCCTAATACCGTTTAAGCAACGAGCGGTTGATTCCTCACCTGCTCGAACACCACCGCGTGCCAGGATTCGTTTCTCGATCCACTGGGTCACGACTATGTCGTTCTCAAGGCTGGGCCTGATCGCGCACGGCCGCCATCCGCCGTGGACGATCGCTTGAACATTGAGCGCCCGTCAGAGGTGAGGCATTCATGGACGCGGCGCGCCGCCCCACGGAAGACCGGGCAATTCCGTGGCAAGAGAAGGTTCTGTTTTTGCTGGTCGGGTTGGCTTTTGCCATCCCCGTCCTCTGCATGGCTCAAAAGTCCGTGACCGCAGATGAGCCGGCGCACCTGGCGGCGGGCGTTTCCTATCTTCTCACCGGGCGCATCACGTTGAACCCGCAGCATCCTCCCCTGGCCAAGGAGCTGTGCGCGATAGGGCCGCTTATGCTGAAGTGGAAGACGCTCGATCCGGAGTGGATCCGCGCCGCGACGGACGTGCCTGGATCGCAGCTCCGCATCGGAGACGCGTTGCTGAAGCATGACGACCGCGCGCTCGTCTTCTTCTTCGGCCGGTTCCCGGTGGTGTTGATGTCGGCTGCCCTCGCCGCACTGGTGGCGTTGTGGTCCCGAAAGCTCTGGGGACTCAACGGTGCCGTGATTTCCACGTCGCTCTACGTCCTCGATCCCAACTTCCTTGCCCATGCTCAGGTCATCACGACAGATGTCCCAATGGCGTTCTTCGCGACACTCTGCCTGTACGCACTCCGCGAATACCTCATGGCCCCGACCCGCGGTCGGACCTTGCCGTGCGGACTGACGCTGGGACTGGCGTTGGGCACCAAGTTTTCCGCAGTGCTGCTGTTGGCCCTCATACCAGGCGTGCTGGGGTGCGCATCGCTCCGGTTCACACGGGATTCGTCGCCGTCGGGTGTCCCGCCCAAGCACCGGCCGACAGCGTTCGTCGTTCTTCCGATGTTCGGAGTGGCCCTGGTCGTGCTCTGGGTCGTCTACCTCTGCCCCCCGGACCCCCTGTTCTATTGGGCGGGAATCCGCGAGGTGTACGACGATCACCGGCCCGACTACCGCTTCTACTTTGCGAGTCAGCTGTGGGACGAGGGCCGTCGGGACTATCTGCTGTGGGCGTTGTTTCTGAAGACCCCGCTTCCAACCATCGTGCTCGTGCTCGTAGGGCTGTTGGTCTCGCTCCGGAGCCCGCGTGCACCCTGGGCAGATGAAGTGGTCATGGCGTGCTGGGCGGCTTCGTTTCTGCTCGTCAGTTCTTTCGCCACGGCGAACATTGGAGTGCGCTATGCGCTACCAGCACTGCCTGTGCTCTACATTTGCGCAGGCAAGGTCGCGACGCTGCTGACCACCCGGGTCCGCGCGGCAGTCGTCTCAGCATTGTTGGGCTGGGGCGCGGTGGATGCGACGCTGATCACCCCGGATCATCTCTCCTACTTCAACGCTTTGGCTGGCGGACCGGCGCGCGGCCCGGACTGGTTGGATGACTCCAACGTCGACTGGGGCCAAGGGCTCATCCAATTGCGACAATGGCTCGAGCGGAACCCCGTGGGGGACTACGCCCTGTGGACATTCTCGCCGGTGAAGCCGCGCTTCTATGGAGTCGAAGGCGAGTTGATTCACGAGCCAGACGATGTCGCCTCGATGAGGAATCGGGTCCTCATCATCAGCGCGCACCGACTCGCACGCGCACGAGCGATGTTGACAGAGAAATACGGTCAGGGTCCCGGCAATTGGCTATCCAGGTCGAAACCGAGGGCCATCGTTGGACATTCGTACTACGTCTTCGACGCCCCAGCGGATTGATTCCGGTCAGCAGCCATTGGCCCGCACTTTTGACGCTCGTCCCGGAGACTGTCGGAAGTGACGCACGACGCTGTGTCGAACGACCCACTCCGGCCGGACGAGAAAACACTTCCCATCGTCGATCGGATATCACCCTCCGACGTGCGGCAATGCGGCGCGGCACAGGTGCAAGCGCCCGGCCTTGCGGAAGGTCCCGGAGTGAGGCACCTAACCGCGCGACCGCAGCACGGAGCCACGCTCATGTCCACGCCGACGACCGACCCCATCTACCTGGACCACAACGCGTCCACGCCGCTGTTGCCGGAGGCGCTGGAGGCCATGCTGCCCTACCTGCGCAACGAGCACGGCAATCCCTCCAGCGGTCACATCTGGGGTCGTCGCGCGCGGGATGCCGTCGAGAAGGCGCGCGGCCAGGTGGCGAGGCTGATTGGCTGCGCACCGTGGGAGCTGGTCTTCACCGGCGGTGGCACAGAGGCCAACAACCTGGCCATCCTGGGCACGTTGGAGGCGCGCACCGACGGAAGACGCGCGGTGGTGCTCTCCGCGGTGGAGCACGCGGCGGTGCAGAGCCCGTGTGAGCGACTGGCCAAGCGCGGCTACACGGTGCGCACGCTCCCGGTGGACCGCACCGGCATGGTGACCGAGGAAGGCTGGCGCGCCGCCATCATCGACGACGTGGCGCTGGTCAGCGTGATGCACGCCAACAACGAGGTGGGCACGGTGCAGCCCATCCGCGCCCTGGCCGACCGCGCGCACGCGGTGGGCGCCCGCATCCACTGCGACGCCGCGCAGAGCGTGGGCAAGACCAGCGTGCGCGTCGACGAGCTGGACGTGGACCTGCTGAGCCTGGCCGCGCACAAGTTCTACGGTCCCAAAGGCGTGGGCGCGCTCTACATCCGCCAGGGCGTGCCGGTGGAGCCGCTGGTGGTGGGCGCCGGTCACGAGCGCGGCCTGCGACCGGGCACCGAGAATGTCGCCGGCATCGTCGGGATGGGCGTGGCGGCGGAGGTGGTGCAGAAGAAGCTCACCGACGAGATGGCGCGCCTGGAGGGTTTGCGCGCGGCGCTGCTGGAGGGATTGACCCGCGCCATCCCCGGGCTCACCGCGCTGGGCCACCCCGTGCAGCGGCTGTGCAACACGCTAAACGTGTCGTTCCCCGGCGTCACCGGCAGCTCCGTGCTGCGTCACGCCCCCATCATTGCCGCCAGCACCGGCAGCGCCTGCCACGGCGAGGAGGCGAGCCACGTGCTCGCGGTGATGGGGCTCCCCGCGGAGCTGACGCGCGGCGCGGTGCGACTGAGCCTGGGTCGCCTCACCGGCCCCCAGGAGGTGGAACGCGCGGTGGCCGCGTTGGTGGAAGGGTGGCGCCAGGCGCGCAGCTGAAGAGCGCGGAGGCATTGTTGCCTTCGTCGAGCCGGCCTATATCGCCCGCATGAGTCGCAAGCTTCCCGCGGTGTTGCTGGCGTTGGCCACCACCGTGACCGCACCGTTGCTCCCGGCACAAGAAGACCCTGGCGCGCAGCCGCTGCCTCCCCCGTCGGAGACCGCGCCCGCCGCACCCGCGGAGCCCGCGTCGCCGGAAGCCGCACCGCCTGCCCAGCCCGCTCCCACGCAGCCTCCCCCACCCTCCGAGCCCGCGCCGGCCGCGCCCGCTCCGTCGGAGACCGCTCCCGCGACGGAACCGCCGCCACCACCGCCACCCAAGCGTCGCAAGCTGGCCGCCAAGGAGAAGAAGGACGAGGGGAGCTGGACGCCCGCGCTGTTTGGTGATCCCACCCCGCTGACGCGCCGCGCGCCCACCAACCGCAACCTCACCTTCGAGCTCGACGTGAAATACGGCCTGGTGGGCACGGGCCCGACGAAGTTCGTCAACGACCTGCGCTTCTCCATCACCGACTACTTCGAGCTGAAGACGCAGATGTGGACGTTCTTCTTCCCGGAGAGCCTCATTGGCCGGCTGAGCGTGGGCAACTACCGCACGCTGGGCCGCTTTGGCTTTGAGGGTGGTCTGCACAAGGCGGACGTGGGCCTGCGCCTGTTCCCCGACGTGGGCGAGGAGCGCGGCTTCAACCCCGGCATCATCCCCTCGGTGAGCCTGGCGGGCGCGCTGACCTATGACCGGCCCATCTGGGACCGCTTTGCGATGCACACCTCCTTCCGCATCCAGCAGCGGCTGCAGCACAGCGTGAAGGATCTCTTCGCCGCCAAGTTCTCCGACCCGATGGACCAGCTGGCCTACCAGCTCGCGGTGCAGGGAACCTGGGATGTGACGTCGTCACTGGGCATGACCTTGGGGCTCTCTTGGGCGCACGCGGTGGACAACCAGACCTTCAAGGACGTGGCGGGGCGCGCGGTGGAAGGCACGCTGCCCTGGGATGACCCGGTGGCTCCGCAGCTGGAGACGCAGGCGGCCCTGGACCGTCGTGACCCGCTGAGCGCGCTGGACCTGCGTGGTCAGTGCCTGGAGAACCGCACGCGCACGTTGTTCATTGACTACGCGGAGATCGGGCGGCCGGGTTTCTCGTCGCTGGTGGACCGCGAGATGAACTGCTCGCTGGCGCTGAGCGGAGGGCTGACCTACGGCCGCACCGAGGCCTTCGACGTGGACCTGTTTGGCGCGCTGCGCATGTGGCCCGCGCTGGGCGGACTGTTCGGCGCGGGGATCCGCTGGCGCATCGCCCCCTGACGGAGCTCAGCGCGTTGCCAGGACCTGCTGGGCGCGCAACACCGCAATCACCGTCATCCCGTCGCGGATCTCGCTCCGCTCCACCATGCGCAGCACGTCCTGGAAGGGGAAGGTCTGCACCTCCAGGAACTCGGTGTCGTCGGGCGGGGCGCTGGCCTGCGTGAGCTGCTCGCCCAGGTAGAGGTGGGCGGTCTCGTCGCAGATGCTCTTGGAGGTGAGGAAGCTGCTGAGGTGGGTGAGCCTGCCAGCGCGGTAGCCCGCCTCCTCCATCAGCTCGCGCTGCGCGGCCTCCTCCAGGCTCTCACCCGGCTTCACGCCGCCGGTGGGCATCTCCCAGCGGAAGTCCTCGCGCTGCACGTAGCGGTATTGGCGCACCAGCACCACGTGGTCGCGGTCGACGAAGGGCAGCACGCCCACGCAGCTCCCGAACTCACACACGCCGTAGATGGTGGTGCGGCCGTCGGGCATCTCGGCCAGGTCCTCACGCAGGCGCATCCACTTGTTGCGGTAGACCTCACGCGTGCTCAGCGTCTTCCATGGCTTGGGCGGCATGGCGGCGCAGCCTAGCGTTGCCCGGCGTGGGCACCAACGTTATCCCTGCGGTCATGCCTCCGTCGTCGCTACCGCCGGACCTGGAAGCGCTGCAGCGGGCCAGCACCCTGCTGGACGAGGCCCTCACCATTCCCGTCATCAACAAGAAGGTGGGGCTGGATGCGTTCATCGGCCTCGTCCCCGGGCTGGGTGACGTGGTGGGCGGAGTGATGAGCGCCAGCGTGGTGGTGGCGGCGCTGCGTCACCGGGTGCCCGCGCCGGTGGTGTTGCGCATGGTGGCCAACATCCTCGTCGACATGGGCGTGGGCACCGTGCCGGTGGTGGGCGACGTGCTGGACTTCTTCGTCAAGAACAACGTGCGCAACATGGAGCTGCTGCTCGCGCACCGGGACGCCACGCAGCCGCCGCGGGCCATCTCGCAACTGGGTCGCGCGGCCATCCTGACGGCGGGCGGCGTGCTGGGCCTGCTGGCGGCGGCGTGCGCGGCGCTCTTGGGCGGGAGCGCGTGGCTGTTGAGCCGGCTGCTGGGTTGAGCGTCGCAGGCCACGAGCCCCGTCGGCTCGAAACGTCGGGAGCGGACCTCGACCTGGAGTGCGGCGGGCCCTCGCCGCCCTGGTCGGAGCCGAGTGTGTGTTCCCCGCGGTCCAGGGAGGCAGCGGTCCCGCGTTCCGCGCGACGAAGCCAGCGCGGGTACGGTGCCACCCCGTGGCCACCGATGGCGGCATGGCAGAACCACTCGGCGCTGACCAGGGCGGCGAGGGCCCGCCGCACTCCAAGTCGAGGTCCGCTCCCGACGTTCTCGTGCCGAAGCGCACCTCGCGCACCAACTACTTCAGCAGCTTCTTGTAGCGCTCCTCGTCAAACCCCAGCACGGTCTCATTCCCCACGACGAGGATGGGCCGCTTGATGAGGTTGACGTTCTTCGTCATGGCGTCGATGAGCGTGGCGTCGGAGGGCGGGGTCTTGTTCCACCCCTTCTCGCGCGCCTCCTCGTTGCGCGTGTTGAGGAACTCGCTCGCCGGGCGACCGCCCAACAGCGCCTTGATCTCCTCCTTGCTGAGCGGCTTCTTCGCCAGGTCCTGCTCTTCCGCTTCCACCTTCGACCCACGCAGCACGGCGCGGGCATTGCGACAGCTCGTTCAGGTGGACTTCCAGATGAACCGCACCTTCTTGCCGGCCATTGTCGTCTCCTCGTGGTGACTCAGAGCTCTCCCATGAGCTTGAGCTTGTTGGTGGCGGCCTTGCCCACGTCGGTGTTCATGCCCGCCATGTCCTTGGCAGCCATGAGCAGGTCGATGCCCTGGGCCTGCACCTTGCTCTCCGGCGCCTCGCAGAAGCGGAAGCCCACGTAGAGCCAGTCGGCGGGCGTGAGCTGGCGGTTGCGCACCATGGCGCTGGCCACGTCGACGCCCTGGGTGCACAGCTTCACCAGCGTGCCCAGCGTGGGGTCCTTGGAGGCCGCGCGGAAGTCCTTGCTGCCCTGCCGCACCGTCTCGAAGGCCAGCGCCAGCTTGTCCTCCGCGGAGGCGTTGGTGTGACGCCCCAGCTCGGCCGCAATGGTGCTGCGACGCTTGTGGTCCTGCTCCCCGGCCAGCGCGCCGCGCAGCGTGCCGGCGTGGTGGTCCGGCGCCATGGCGCGCCACACCGTGCACAACGCGGCCGCGCCCTCCTCACCGGAGAGCAGCGCGCGCATGGCCTCCCGGGCCAACGTGTCCAGGCCCTGCTGCGAGGGCGTGGTGGCGCCACCGTCGAGCAGCGCGCGCTCCACGTGGGACCGACGCTCCAGCGGAGCCGCCAGCAGCGCCTTGATGAGCAGGTCCGCGCCCCCCTCCTGCTCCTTGAGCGCGCGCGCCGCCACGAAGGCGTGGTCGCTGTGGCCTTCCTTGAGCGCCGTCACCAGCTCGTCGTAGACGGCGGGGCCGGCGGCGGCTCCGCCCAGTCGCTGCAGCGCCTCCGAGGCCCAGCGGCTGGCGTCCTTGTTGCCGTGGGTGAGCACCCGCGCCACCCCGGGCGCGTTGGAGGCGTCGGGGAGGATGTTCATGGCGGTGCCCAGCGCGGCGGCGGCCACCTCGGGGGAGGAGTCGGTGACGGCGGCGAGCACCTCCCGCAGCACCCCCGGCACCTCGGCCTGCGCCGGCAGGCACAAGCGCAGACCCTGCAGCGCCTCCACGCGCACGTTGCGCTCCTCGCCGGCCACCACCAGCGGCAGCAGGTCCTCCACCGCCTCGGGCAGCTCCAGGTAGCCCAGCAGGCGCACGGTGACGGGGCGCGCAATGGGGTGCTCCACCACGCGCTTGTCCTGCAGGAACTTGCGCAGCGCCTCCAACAGCTTGAGCCGTTGCGCCGGCGCCATCCCCTTGGCCGTGCGACGCACCGCCAGCGCCGTGGCGCGCGCCTCCTCGATGTCCTGCTTGAGGAGATCGTCGAGCAGGCCCTGGAAGGTCTTGATGCCGCCCAGCGAGGCCAGCAGGCTCATGAGCTGGCTGCGCGTCTGGCCCTCCGCCTTGGGCAGCGCGGCCTTGATGGCGCCCACGGCCACCTCGCCCAGCTGCTTGATGGCCTCCCGCGCGGCGGGGCCCACCGGCTCCTGCTCACCCACGCGACGCACCAGCGCCGGCGCCAAACCGGCCAGCCCACAGGCACCGGCCAGGTGCGCGGCCACCGCCACCTCGTCGGCGTCGCCGGAGGCCATCATCTGCGCGGCGGCGGGCTCCACGTCCGCGTGCTGCACGCCCAGCGCGGCCACCACGCGACCGGCGGAGAGACGCAAGACGCCGTCACCGCTGGCCAGCAGCGCCACCAGCTTGTCCTTCACGTCGTCACGGGCGGGCGGCGCGGCGGGGGCCTTGCGCTCCTTCTCCTTGGCAGCGGGCCGGGCCGCCGGCTTGGCGGGCTTGGCAGGCTTGGCAGCACGCGGCGGCGCCTTCTTGGGCGCGGGCTTGGCGGCAGGGGACTTCTTGGCAGCGGGCTTGGCGCCCTTCTTGGCGGCAGCCTTCTTCTTGCTGGCCATTGAGTTCTCTCCTGTGGATTTCTCTACCGGATCAACCCGGCGGTGCAGCAGATTCCGACGACGACGACGACATCTCGGGAACGGACGGTGTTGGCTCCGCCGCAACCGGCTCGGCGGGGGCTTCCGTGACGGGCGGCGGCGGTGGCACCTCCACCAGCACCAGCCCCGTCCACTTGTCATGCAGCGCCGCGCGACGGTGGTCAAACGGCGCCCACAGCCACCCCGCGCCCAACAGGAGGAGGCCGGCGCCCGCCAGACCGCCGCGGGCGAAAGCACGCAGCAGCCCCAGCTTGCCGCCGCCCAGGTGGACCAGCCGCAGCCCCATCAGGGCCTGTCCCGCCGTCCGACCCAGCAGCGCCACCGCCAGCGCCTCATACGCGGCCACCGCCAGCGCGAGCGCCACGGTCATCCCGGCCAACAGCTCCGCGTGGCGGGCCACCACGTCAATGAGCCAGTCAATACCGCTGAGCGCCACCGCTCCCTCGTCGGGCGCCTCCCCCTCGGGCAATTCCAGCGCCTGCACCACGCCGTACCCCAGGGACAGCGCCACGGCCACCGCGCCATCCACCAGCGCCGCGGCGAGCTTCTGCGTCCAGCTGGCCGCGCGCACCACCAGCGCGCCGCGGTTCTCGTCGGGCGCGGGGAGCGGCGGGACCAGGGCGGGCGCCGCGGCGGCGGCCTCCCGCATGAGCGCGAGATCCACCTCGGGGACCGCGGCCGGCGGCAGGGGCTCCTCCGCGGTGGCGTCGGGGTCCGGTGTGGGTGACGACGTCACGGGCGCGGCCACCACCGGCGCCGGCGGCGGGGGCGCGGCGGGGAGCGCGGACTCCGGCACGGTCATGTCGTCGGAGGCAAACGGGTTGGGCGGGGGTGCCGCGGGACGCTCCGGCGCGGTGATCTCCTCGGTCTCGATGGCGCGCTGGGACGGCGGCGCGGGGAGGGGCGCGGTGCGCTCGTCGAGGGGGGCGGTGGAGGTGGCGCGCGCCTGGGCCTGCACCGTGCTCAGGACGGAGATCTCCTCGGTGGGCTGGGTGTTGCTGGCAGGTGCCGGACGCGGGGCGGGCGCGGCCACCGGCGACAACGCGGGCGGCGTGGCGGTGACCCGCGGTGCGGGCAGCGGGTCCCAACCGGCGGGCACCGACGGGGCGGCGCGCGCGGCGGGAGGCGACACCACCAC